>JBNKHC010000061.1:0-7634 GCA_050290145.1 Kiloniellaceae bacterium
GACCAGGACTCTCTGGCTCGGGCCGTGGCTCTGTACAGCGGCGAGTTCCTCGCCGGCCTCGAGATCGAGTCGGAAGCATTCGAGGAATGGCTGCTGCCGATCCGCGCCTGGTACCGCGAGCAGATGGAGGCGATCCTCAACAAACTCCTCACCTTGCAGGAGCAGGCCGGCGCGCAGGAGTCGTCGATCCGCACCGCCAAGCGCATTCTCGCGCTCGATCCGCTGCGTGAGGACGTGCACCGCTGGATCATGCAGGCCTTCGCCGCCGCCGGCCAGCGCACCTCGGCCCTGGCCGCCTATGACGCCTGCCGCAGCGTTCTGCGTGAACAGCTCGACGTCGAACCCGAGGCTGAGACTGAGGCGCTCTACCGGTCGATCCTGTCGCGGGCCGCCCCGCTGCCACGGGCCGCGCAAGCTGCGCGCGAACAGGAGCGGAGCGGCGCCGCCGTCACTCCACTGGTTGCCGCGGTGCCAGCCGCCGGCGGAGCCGCCTCACAGGCAGCCACGCGTGACGGACTGGCGCCGATCAGCAACCTCAGCAATGCGGCCCTTGAAGTCCTGCAGGTCGCTGCGGTTTCGGACAGCTTGTTTTCGATGGAGCTGCTGGAGGCCTTGACCGAGCGGTCTCCGGAGCGCAGCCGGGGTTGCCTCCGCGAACTGGCAGCGGCGGGGCTTTTCGAGACGGCCGCCGATGGCGAGGCCACCATTATCGAGCCGGCGGTCCGTGAGAAGGTGTTGGGACAGCTTCTGCCCTCCCACCGCAAGCACCTGCACTATGCCGTCGCCGTGGCCCTGGAAGACCTGGCGGGCAGCGATATCTACGAGCAGTGCTACGAGATCGCCGGACATTTCCGCGCGGCCGGCCGTTGGAATCTGGCGGTTCCCCACCTGCTGCGCCTGGCCAAGCTGGAAGCCGACCGCGGTAACCTGGATCTGGCGGAAACCCAGGTGCGCCGCGCGATGACCGACCTTGGCCTGCTGCCTCCTGGTGATGCGCGCGGCAAGCTGGAAGTCAAGATTCTGGTCATTGCCGCCGAGCTGGCGGAGCTGAAAGGCGACCTCGAGCGGGCCGAGGATATCCTGGCCCGCAAGTGGCCCGACCTGAAGCGCTACGGCAATTCGGAACTCTGGATCAGCTACCTGCTGGCGCGGGCGCGCCTGCGCCATCGCCGCGGCAAGATCAAGCAAGCCTATTCGGCGATCCGGCGCATGCCGCGCACATGCAAGGGCCGGCCCATGCAAAGCCACTGGCTGCTGGCCGAGCGCTTTGTCGACCTGGCGGACAAGATCACCGACGAAGGCTGCAATCCATCGATGATGCTGGAGAGCCATCGCCTGACCGGCCCGCGTTCCAGCGAGGCGGACGCCAGCGCCGTGCAGGCGCTGTGTCACGCGAAGCGCGAGAAGTTCTCTGCTGCCTATGCGGCCTGCTCTCAGGCGATCTGCCTTTCGGAGAACCAGCCGGACACGACCTGCCTGACCGTCAGCCTGCAAACCCAGGGGATCATCCAGGTCTGGGACGGGGAGGCGGCGCTGGCGCTGGAGGCCTTCGACCAAGCCTTGCGCCTGGCGAAGACACGCGGAGACCTGCTGCGTCAATACACCTCGCGCGGCTATCGCGGCTTCGCGCTGATTAACGCCGGGCGCGCCTTCGAAGCCAAAGAAGAGCTGGCCCGGGCGATCAACATGTCGGAAAAGCTGCACCTGCCCTTCATGCGCGCCATGTTCATGGCCTGGCTGGCCGAGGCCCTGCTGGGCTGCGGCGAGAAGGAGCGCGCCCTGGAGGTTGCCCGCTGGGCGGCCCGCCTGGCCAACGAGGGCAACGAGCCCTGGGCCCGTTCGGTGGCGCTGCGCGTCATGGCGCAGGCGCTTACCGTTTCGAATGCCGAAGACAGCAAGATCGTGGACCGCATCCTGCGCGCGGCGCTGGAGACGCAGAGCAGCCTGGGGCTTCCGTTCGAGACGGCGCGTACCGTCGGCACCCGGGCCGAAGTCAACGGCGTCCTTCACTAGGCTGTCTCATGCCGGGGCTGCCCTTCGCCTCGTTCATTTCTCCCTGAACCTGGGTCCTCACTGCGGACCCATTTTTTTTCCTCGCTGCTGGCCGTCCTACAGCGCTTACGAGATTTTCCTGTCACTGTTGCAGCTTCGCCACGGCCTACCCCTTTCGATGACGGAAAAGGTTTCCCATCCGTTAACGGCTCAGGGGGCCGTTAACCTTTGCGTTTTTCGCGTCACGGTCCGGGAAACCGTGTGCGCACGCATTTCTGGGCTATTTTCATAATAAAAACATAAACTTAATCATGGACGGCAGATCGCCCGGCGGGGCGCTGCGGAAAGCCGAAATGGTTAACGTCGGCGTCTTTGACGGTGATGACGTTGTTACTCTGGCGAGAATTTCCATTCCCCCAGATGACGTTCGCATAACGCGGCATTTGATACCAAAGCCCGTCAATTGGCGTGAGCAGGTAGCTCGTGGGCCGCTTCGGGGAGGGCCTAAGCGCTGAAGTCGAGCCTGCAGCGGCAGACAGCGAATTTGAAAATTGGCGACTTACTCGCCGCGGCAGAGCGCCATGGGGAAGGACGGCACGAGCCGCACTTCGCCGGCATGCCTGGTCGATATCCTAGGAGGCCCAGAGAGATGTCGCTCTTTTCACGACCGCAGTTGCAGGCAGAGTTAGGTCAAGTGCATGGCGCGTTGAACGGAACGCCTGCCGAGACGCAGGTGGTCATTTCCCGGGGCCTGGAGGATGCGCAGGAGCGCAGGCTGTCGAGCTACACCGAGCTGAAGGTTTCCCTCCATCAGCAGTTGCTCGACATGATCAACCTCTCGGTCATCGACAAGATGCCGGCGAACGAGTTTCGCGTACAGATGGGCGAGATGGTGCGCGAACTGCTGGTGCGTGAGAACCAGCCTCTTGATCGCCAGGAACAGACGCAGCTGGTCGATGACATCCTCGACGAACTGCTCGGACTCGGGCCCATCGAGCCTCTGCTGAAGGACAATTCGGTCACCGACATCCTGGTGAACTGCCACAGCAACGTCTTCGTGGAGCGCGGCGGCCAGCTCTATCCGACTGCGGTCCGCTTCAAGGACGATCGGCATCTGCTGAGGATCATCGATCGCATCGTCTCCGCCATCGGACGCCGTGTCGATGAAGCCCATCCCATGGTCGACGCCCGCCTGGCCGACGGCTCGCGCGTCAATGCGATCATCCCGCCCCTGGCGGTCGACGGTCCGCTGCTGTCGATCCATAAGTTCACCAAGGTACCGATCGAAATGGAGAAGCTGGTCGAGATCGGCAGCCTGCCGACCTCCGTGGCCGAGCTTCTGAAGGGCATCGTCAAGTCGCGCCGCAACGTCCTGATCTCCGGCGGCACCGGCAGCGGCAAAACGACCATGCTGAACGCCATGTCGGCCTTCATCGACGGGCGCGAGCGGATCATCACCATCGAGGACGCGGCCGAGCTGCAGCTGCAGCAGGTTCACGTCGCGCGCCTGGAAACCCGCCCGGCCAATATCGACGGCCGCGGCGAGGTCACCCAAAGCGAGTTGGTCAAGAATGCCCTGCGCATGCGCCCCGACCGCATCATCGTCGGCGAGGTCCGCGGCGGCGAGGCTTACGACATGCTGCAGGCCATGAACGGCGGCCATGAGGGCTCGATGACCACGGTGCACGCCAGCGGCTGCCGCGACGCTCTGGCGCGAATCGAGCAGTTGATCGGCATGACGGGTCTCGACCTGCCGAAGCGCTCCATGCGCGCGCAGATCGCCTCGACGCTGCACGTGGTGATCCAGCTCGAACGCATGAGCGACGGCAAGCGCCGTCTGGTCAGCCTGCAGGAGATCGCCGGTATGGAAGGTGACGTTGTCTCCACGCAGGAGATATTCCGCTTCCAGCGCGACACCACGGACGCCGAAGGAACGATCCATGGCCACTACGTGGCCACGGGCATCCGGCCGAAGTTCGTCTCTGAGTTCAACGCCCGCGGCATCGAGGTGCCCGAGGGCATCTTCGACCCCAACCACGTTCTCGAGTAGGCATCATGCCGATAGATCCGACCTACGTCCTTTACGGCGTCATTTTGTTCAGTGTGCTGCTGCTGGTGGAGGGGGGCTACCTCTTCATCGGCTCCACGCTGGCGAAGCGGCGGGCCAACCGGCGGCTGAGCTTGCCGGATGCCGGGTTGGAACCTCGTGAACTCCTGAACCCTCTGCGCCGCCAGCCGGCGCGGGAGACCCGGGGGCTGGGCGCCTTGGTCCATCCAGTCGACTACCTCGAAGGCCTGATCTCCCACTCTGGTGTGCAGACGACCCCGCGGCGGGTGTTCGTTATCATACTGGGGCTTGCCTTCGTCGCCGTGATGGGCTGCCTGGTCGCCCACGCCCTCGGGCGTCTCCCCCATCTGCTGACCTCCCTGTCGCTGCTGATCCCCCTGGCCATCGCCGCCGGCGGCATCCTGGTGGCCCGCGGCCTGCCGCATCTCAGGCTTTTCGCGTGAGGTGACGACATGACGAGACAACACAACAGCGGAATGAGGAAAGGCCTGGCGCGCTGGCGCCGGGACTGGCGCTGTCGGGGCTTCAGTGGCTCCGCGGCGGTCGATTTCGCGATCGTGTTGCCGGTCTTCCTGGCCGTCCTCTTCGGCATCATCCAGTTCGGCTCCGTGCTCTACCTGCACAACAACATGGTGAATGCGGCGCGCGAAGCGGCGCAGCGCATGTCCGTGGCCGAGTTGGATAAGCCGGCGGCCGAGGCCTACGTGCAGAACTACCTCGCGGACTGGAACCTGCCCTTCCAGGCAAACGCGACCGTGCCGGGCCCGGGCGTTAACGGCGACGTCACCATGCAGGTCACCGTGCCGGCGGCGGACGCGGCCCTGATCAATTTCCCTGTTACCTGGCCAGGGAACCTCGTGGCGGAAGCAACCATGCGGCTGGTCGAAAAAAGCGGGCGCGGGACAGATCAACGAATGGACGCAATGACCGTGGCAGCGAGGGCGCCGAATGAACGATAACGAGATGCCCCCGAAAGCAAGCCAAGAAGCGCAGGCGGACAAGGGCAATGTGCGCGCTATCCGTCTTCAGGTGACTTGGAGCCGCCATGGAGACGCGATAGAGCGCGCCGTCGTTCGGGATCTTCCTGCGGGCGCGCCTGCACGCGTGGTCTGGTCGGACAACGAAATTCAGCTTTCAACAGCAGGTGTCTACTGGCGTGGCGATTCAGATTCAGTAGACGCGCTCTTCGCCATGCTCGAGCGCAGCTTCCGCATGGCGGGGGCGGGCCAGCTGTGGCGCCCCTACGCCAGGGTCCCGGTGGGCCTTGTGACCGATGACGACGATCGGCTGGCCTGCTTCGCCTTCTTTCCGGAAGGTGGATTGAGCAAGGAAGCCATGTATTTGGATCGAAATGACTCAGTATTTCTGTTCTCGGAGAACGAACGATGACTGATGGAACCATGCAGGTAAGCAGCGGTGTGAATCATGTGCCTGACACCGAGAGCAGTGCAAGTTTGGATGTGGCCCCCGTCGATGGCGGCAGTGGCTCCGAGAGCCTGGAAGGCCAAGCGCCGCGCGTGATCACGCCGCCGCCAGCCGGTCAGACCGATGTCGTGCGGCTGAGTCCTGGAGAGCGCTTCGAGCTGGCAGCCAATCCGGCCACGGTGCAGCTCGTGGTCGATGGCAACAACCTGGTCATGGGCTTCGACCTGGACGGCGATGGCGAGCCGGACAGCTTCGTGATCTTCGAGGACCTCGTCATTGCCGCGGGCAGCGGCAGCCCGCCGGCCCTGGTGGTAGCCGGAGAACTCATCGGCACGGACCTGCTGCTGAGCAACGCGGTGGCCCTGGCGCAGGCCGAGCAAGCGGGCGCGGCACCGCTGGAGACCGCCGTAGGGGAGGCCACGGGTGGCGGCAACAACGTCTACAGCGACAATTTGGGTGAAGCCATCGAGCTGCTGGTCGCCCAGGGTGTCATCCCGCCGGTGGAGCTTCAGTTCGGGCTGATCACTCTGGAAGACGAACCGATACTGCTGGAACCCGACAATGAGCCGCCGTTGGCCGACCCGGTGCTGACGCCGGCCGAGCGGCCGGGAGAGGAAGGCGATCTGCCGCCGGATCTGGAGTCGGCCATTATGGACCTCTATGGCGGAGGCGACTCGGTCCCCGTGGCTGATCTCGAGGTCTTCGCCGGCGTGCCGGCAGGTACCTTTTCGGGTGTGGGGGGAACCGAAGGTTCGGCAATCAAGATCACCTTTGCAGCCGAGGGCGGGGATGTTGCGACCTTCGACTGGAACTTCCTGACGGACGAAAACACACCAAGCGGGTTCAACGATTCCGCCTACGCCGTACTTCTGCAGGATGGTGTCCCGACCGGCGTTACATTGCTCGCCGATACCAATTCGCTCTTCGGCGGTTCTGCGACCATTTTCGATGAGGAAACCGGCTACGCGACGCTGGGTGGGCCGCTTCCGGCGGATGCAACCTACACTTTGACGATCGTGGTTTTCGATGTTGGAGATTCGGTTGTCGACTCCGGCATTCTGGTCGACAACTTTCAGCTCAATGGGAGCACTGAGGGCTTTGAAAGTGGAACCCTCGGCGGTTGGCTTACGATTGGCGACACGGCTGTCGTTGATTCGCTGTTCGGGGTCAATCCGACTGAGGGCAATTTCCAGGGACTGCTGACGTCCGGTGAGGAGACCGGCGACAGTTCCCAGGATGTTATCGAGTCTACGATTTTCTTCAAGCAATTGGATGTTGATGGAATCATCGGTGACGACGACGGCGGCATCATTGCCGACTTCGGCGGCACCGATAACGAGACCTCGCTGGAGAACCTTGTCTTTACGCTGCAGAGCGAACCGACCTTCGGTCAATTGATCCTGGTCGCTGCAGGTGGAGACACCTCGTTCTTGACCCCCGGGGATACGTTCTCCAGCGAGGACACAGTCTGGTGGATCGCTACCGAGGACGACATCAGCGACTTCCTGGCGCAGCCCGGCGCGCCGGAGTTCCTGCCCGATGTTGACTTCCTCTACAGCGTCACCGACGAGGCGGGCAACAGCGGCACGGCGCCGGTGGTGATCACGGTGCCGCCGCCGACCCCGCCGCGCGCGGCGCTCGGTGTCTTCGAGGATACCTGCCTGAACGAGGATACGGAGGGGCAGCTTCTCTTTTCTGCTTACCCCACCGACGGGGCTTCCAAGATCAGCGAGATCGTGATCTCGGGTTTCCCGACCGGCGGCGTGGCCGATGCCTGGGTGGTGGACGACACCTCCGTGAACATCCCCGGCTACAGCCTGGGTGTGGACTTCACGGCCAGCTATGACGCGGTGAGCGGCGAGCTGACCATCACCTTCGTTACTGCCAGCTTCTCCCTGGGCGAGTCGGTCCAGGGCATCGTGGACGTCACGCCGAATCCGGACAGCGACGTCGACGAGACGCTGACTATCGCGGCGACGGCGATCAATGCCGGCGGTGAGGCGGTGGACGTCGAGGACTCTCTGATCCCGGTCGATGCGGACGCGGATGGCTTGGAGGGCGGCCCCGGAGACGACGGCGATGGTGTCCACCTCTCCGTCGCCGCCACTGTCCTCGATGAGAACGGCGAAGTGCCGGAAAACTCGACTTT
>JBNKHC010000062.1:0-10130 GCA_050290145.1 Kiloniellaceae bacterium
TCGATGTCCGCATAGAACTGGGCCACGGTGAAGCTGCCGTCGATGATGTAGCTTTCCAGCTTGGTGATGTTCACGCCGTTGGTGGCGAAACCGCCCAGCGCCTTGTAGAGCGCCGCCGGCACCGAGCGCACGCGGAACACGAAGGTGGTGATCACCGGGGTGCCGTCGTGCGGCGGGTCGATCGGCTCCTCCGCCATGATTATGAAGCGCGTGGTGTTGTGCGGAATGTCCTGAACGTTGGCGTCGAGCACCTGCAGGCCGTAGATCTCCCCGGCCAGGGCCGAGGCGATGGCGGCGCGGCTCGTATCATTGAGCTCGGCCACCTCTTTCGCCGCGCCGGCGGTGTCGGCGTGGGTCACCGGTGTCAGGCCCTCGCGCCGGATGTACTCGCGGCACTGGGAGAGCGCCTGCACGTGGCTGTGCACCGTCTCGACGCTGTCGCGCGTCGCCGCGCGTGGCGCCAGCAGCTGGTGCTCCACCTTCTGGAAATGCTCGCCGATGATGTGCAGGCCGGAGCCGGGCAGCAGGTGGTGGATGTCCGCCACGCGCCCGGCGCTGGAGTTCTCGATCGGGATCATGGCGTAGCGCGCGCGCCCCGAGGTGACGGCCGCGAAGGTATCCTCGAAGGAGGCGCAGGGCAGCGTGGTCATGTCCGGGTAGGCGGCCCGGCAGGCCATGTCGGAATAGGCGCCGGGGACGCCCTGAAAGGCAATGACGTTCTCTGACGCCGCCTGCTTGGTGGCCTCTGACATAGGGTGTGGCCTTCTCTGTCGCGGATCCCCTTGCAGATTCAAGGGGGAGAGCGCCCTCGGGCGCCCGGGATATCAAGGAAACCAGGCCCTCAAGCGGTCGCCAGCAGGGCCCGCGCCCGCTCCAGGTCGGCGGGAGTATCGACACCCAGGGGAAGGGTGTCAACGCGGGCCGCGTCGATGCGCATCCCCGCCTCCAGGGCGCGCAGCTGCTCCAGCTTCTCGCGCAGTTCCAGCGGCGAGGGCGGCAGGGCAACGAAGCGCGCCAGCGCCGCGCGCCGGTAGGCGTAGATGCCGATGTGGTGGTAAAGCGGGCGGCTGTCGTCGCCGCCGTCCCAGGGCACCGGGCAGCGGCTGAAATAGAGCGCCCGGGCGCTGTCGCTGCCCCCCGGAAAGGCGACCGCCGCCTTCACCACGTTGGGATTGCTGCGCTCCTCGGGCTCGGTGATCTCCACCACCAGGGTGGCGATGTCGGCCGGGCCCTCGTCCAGGGGCCGCAGCACCGCGCGCACCAGCGCCGGGTCCAGGGTCGGCAGGTCGCCCTGCAGGTTGACCACCGCGTCGTGGCGACCCTCCGGGTCGACCTGCTGCAGGGCCTCGAAGATGCGGTCGGAGCCGCTGGCATGCGCCGGGTCGGTCAGCACCGCCTGGCCGCCGGCCGCGGTCACCGCCTCGGCGATGGCTTCCTCGGCACAGGCCACCACCACCGGGCCCACGTCCGCCTCCATGGCCCGGCGCCAGACGTGGACGATCATGGGCGCGCCCTGGATGTCGGCCAGGGGCTTGTCGGGCAGCCGGGTCGAGGCCAGGCGCGCCGGGATCATGACGATCGGGTTCTTGGGAGGGCTTTCGGGGGCTTCGGGAGAGGCGGTCATCGGCAGCTTCGGTAAAGGCAAGGAAAGGCCAAGTGGGTCAGAGGCCGGACCACTGGCTGCGGCGATTCGCGCGCCTGGGGGCACCGGCCGGCGCAGATTAGGGCCGGAAATGCCGGAAAAGAAACCGCCATTTCGCCCCAAAAAGCAAGAAATCGCCGGATCTGCGGGCCGTCCCGGGCCCCTTTAGCCCCATCCAAAGCCTTGCAGGCGCCAGCCGTAGGGACTATTGAAAGCGCAGTCTCGCGCCGCTATTGTCCGGCGCAGTTCAGAAGGGATGCAAGGGCTTATCAATGGCTTCCTCGTTGGAATCGAATAAGATCGCCGCCGCCGTGCTCTCGGCTGGCGTTATCGCCATGCTCTCCGGCTTTGTGGCCGAATTGCTCTACCACCCCCATGTGGAGCTGGAAGAGAATTCCTACGTGATCGCCGCCAGCGAGGGCGGTACCGAAACGGCCATGGTGGCGGAAGAGCCGGCGCTCGAGCCCATTGCCCCGCTGCTGGCCGCCGCCGATCCGGCGAACGGCGAGAAGGTGGCCAAGAAGTGCAGCGCCTGCCACTCCTTCGACGACGGCGGCCCCAACAAGGTCGGCCCGAACCTCTATGACCTGGTCAACCGGCCGATCGGCACGCACGGGGGTTTCAGCTACTCCGACAGCCTCGCCGGCATGTCGGGCGAGACCTGGACCTACGAGCACCTGAACGCCTTCCTGCACAAGCCGAAGGACTTCGCGCCGGGCACCAAGATGTCCTTCGCCGGCCTGAGCAAGGAGGGCGACCGGGCCGACCTCATCGCCTGGCTGCGCACCCTGAGCGGCAACCCGGCCCCGCTGCCCGAGTAAGGCGCGGAGCGCGCGCCACAGGTGAGTGCGCCGCCCCCGGGGAGCGCCCGGCCTTGCCCCGAGGAATTCCTGGATCTCGCCGGCCGCCTGGCCGCGGCCGCGCGCGCCGTGGCGCAGCGCCACTTCCGTGAACGCCTGCCGGTCGAGGACAAGGCCGACGAGAGCCCGGTGACCCGGGCCGACCGCGAGGCCGAGACGGCGATGCGAGAGATCATCACCGCCGCCCACCCGGACCACGGCATCCACGGCGAGGAGTTCGGCGTCGAGAACGCCGGGGCCGAGTTCGTCTGGGTGCTGGATCCCATCGACGGCACCAAGCGCTTCATCACCGGCAACCCCCTCTTCGGCTGCCTCGTCGCCCTGCTGCAGGGCGGCCGGCCGATCCTGGGCCTCATCGACATGCCGATCCTGGAGGAGCACTGGCTGGGCGCCGCCGGGCATCCCACCACCTTCACCGACCGCCAGGGCGCGCGCGAGGCCCGGGCGCGCCCCTGCGCCGAGCTTTCCGGCGCCACGGTTCTGGCCACTTCGCCCGATATGTTCACCGGCGACAACCAGGCCGCCTTCGAGCGCCTGCACCGGGCCGCGAAGCTCACCCTCTACGGCGGCGACTGCTTTAACTACGGCCTCTTGGCCAGCGGCTTCAGCGACATCGTCATCGAGGCCGAGCTGGCGCCCTACGACCACCTGGCGCACGCGCCGATCATCACCGGCGCCGGCGGGGTCATGACCGACTGGCAGGGCCGCCCGACCAGTCTGGAGACCGACGGGCGGGTGCTCTGCGCCGGCGACCCCGCCTGCCACGCCGAAGCGTTGTCCTTGCTGCAAAGCGTCTGATTCGCCATAACTTCTTGGCGAGGGGGCTTGTTATCTGCGGATTCGCCCGCCAGTTCTGGTTAGAATTGGGGCAGGAATTCCAAGAGTGACACCGGGCGAAACCCGGGGCCAAACCACGTCGGGGACGAACAGGGTCCAGCCTTTGCAAGTGAGACCGCCTTTGCGCCCAGTCCTTGCCAGCGTCGCTACCGCGGTGCTCGGTCTGCTGCTGACCGCGGCTCCGGCGGGCGCCCAGGACCAGGTCATCCACAAGTCCCACGCCATCGCCATGCACGGCGAGCCGAAGTACCCGGCGGACTTCGAGCACTTCGACTATGTGAACCCCGACGCCCCCAAGGGCGGGTCCATTCACACCGGCGCAGAAGGCACCTTCGACTCCTTCAATCCCTGGATTTCCAAAGGCCGGGCCATGTCCCCCGGGGGCGACACCCTGCTCGTCGGCAGCTTCGACGAAGCCTTCACCGAATACTGCCTGATCTGTGAAACCCTGGAGTGGCCGGAAGACCGCTCCTGGGTGACCTTTCACCTAAGGCCGGAGGCACGCTGGCACGACGGCCAGCCGATCACGCCGGAAGATGTGATCTTCTCGCTCGACATCCTGAAAGAGAAGGGGCAGCCGTTCTATCGCTTCTACTACGGATCGATCGAGCGCGCGGAGAAGGTTGGCCCGCGCTCTGTAAAGTTCACCTTCGCGGAGAAGGAAAACCGCGAACTGCCGCTGATCGCCGGTCAGTTGCCGATCCTGCCGAAGCACTACTGGGAAGAACGCGACTTCGAAAGCACAACGCTGGAGCCGCCTTTGACTTCCGGTCCCTATCGCATCGTCGATTGGGAGCCGGGGCGTTTCGTGGTGCGGGAAAGAGTCGAGGACTACTGGGGGAAGGATCTGCCGGTCAACCGCGGCCAGGACAATTTCGACCAGCAGCGCACCAGCTTCTTCCGCGACGCAACGGTGATCCGCCAGGCGCTCAAGGCCGGTACGCTAGACTACCACGAGGAGAACCAGGCCAAGGCCTGGGCGCTGGACTACGACACGCCGGCCGTGCGCAAGGGCTGGCTGAAGAAGGTCGCCTTCCCCCACCATCGGCCGACCGGCATGCAGGCCTTCGTTTTCAACACGCGCCGGGCCCTGTTCAAGGACCCCAAGGTCCGCGAGGCCCTGACCTACGCCTTCGATTTCGAGTGGACCAATCCGACCCTCTTCTTCGGGCAGTACACCCGCAACAACAGCTACTTCGAGAACTCGGAGCTGGCCTCCAGCGGCCTGCCCGAGGGCCGCGAGCTTGAGATTCTCACAGCCTACCGCGACCAACTGCCGGAGCAAGTCTTCACCGAGGTCTTCGACGTCCCGACGACCGACGGCCGCGGCTGGCCGCGCGACAACCTGCTGAAGGCGCTGGAACTGCTGGGCGAGGCCGGCTGGCAGGTCGGCGACGAAGGCGTTCTGCGGAACGTCGAAACCGGCCGGCCCTTCGTCTTCGAGTTTCTGCTGGTGAGCCCGGACTTCCAGCGCATCGTGCTGCCCATGGCCCGCAACCTGAAACGCATCGGCATCGACATGAAGGTGCGTCTGGTCGACTCCTCCCAGTACATCAATCGCTACCGCTCCAAGGACTTCGACATGATCTCCGCCGGCTGGGGGCAGTCGGACTCGCCGGGCAACGAGCAGCGCGACTTTTGGTCCAGCGCCGCCGCCGAGGCGCCGGGGTCACGCAATCTCGCCGGCATCGCCGACCCGGTCATCGACGAACTGATCGAGCTGGTCATTCAGGCGCCGAGCCGCGAGGAGCTGATCTACCGCACCCGGGCGCTCGACCGGGTGCTGCTCTGGCACTACTACGTGATACCCGCCTGGCACCTGCAGAGCGACCGCATCCTCTACTGGGACAAGTTCGACTTCCCGCCGGAGCCGCCCAAAAACGGCACCTCGACCACCTTCTGGTGGTACGACGAGTCCAAGGCCCAGGCCCTGGCCGCGGCCATGCCCGGCGGCGCCACCTCGATTGACGAAAGCGGCCAACAGGTGACCGGCTTCGACCCGCGCAAGCTCCTGGGGCTGTCGTTCTTCGTGGTGCTGGTCGCCGCCACCTGGTTCGCGCTCAAGGTCAGCGGCCGCCGCCGGAAAGACGCAACCGCGGTGATAGAGTCATGATCGCCTATATCGTTCGCCGCCTGGTGCTTCTGGTGCCGACCCTCTTTGTGATCATGCTGATCAACTTCGTGGTCCTGCAGTTCCTGCCCGGCGGCCCGGTCGAACAGATCATCGCCGAGCTGACCGGTGAGGGTGCCGCCATCACCGAGCGCGTGACCCGCAGCGGCAGCTCGGAGATCTCGGCCCAGACCGGCAGCGCCGGGCAGCGTACGGGGGAAGGCCCGCGCGGCACCTACCGCGGCGCCCAGGGGCTCGACCCGGCCTTTATCGCCGATCTCGAGCGCCAGTTCGGGCTCGACAAGCCGATGCACGAGCGCTTCTTCCTGATGATGCGCAACTACCTGGTCTTCGACTTCGGTGATTCGTTCTTCCGCGACCAGTCGGTGGTCGAGCTGATGCTCAGCAAGATGCCGGTGTCGATCTCTCTGGGACTCTGGTCGGTCCTGATCATCTACCTCGTCGCCATTCCCCTGGGCGTGGCCAAGGCCGTGCGCGACGGCTCGCGCTTCGACATTTGGACCTCGGCCATAGTGGTGGTCGCCACGGCCATACCTGGCTTCCTCTTCGCCGTGCTGCTGCTCGTCGTCTTTGCCGGCGGCGTTTATTTCGATCTCTTTCCGCTCAGCGGCCTGACTTCGGTGGGCTGGGAAGCCATGCCCCTCTACGAGAAGGTGCTGGACTATCTCTGGCACCTGGTGCTGCCGATCCTGGCGCTGTCCATCGGTGGCTTCGCCGGCCTCACCATGCTGACCAAGAACTCCTTCCTGGACCAGATCGGCCAGCAGTATGTCGTCACCGCCCGGGCGAAGGGCCTGGCAGAGCGGCGGGTGCTCTACGGCCACGTCTTCCGCAACGCCATGCTGATCGTGGTGTCGGGTTTCCCTGCAGTATTGATAGGCCTGCTGTTCACCGGCAACGTCCTGATCGAGGTGATCTTCTCACTCGACGGCCTGGGGTTGCTGGGCTTCGAGGCGGTCTTCAACCGCGACTATCCTATCGTGCTGGGCACACTTTACTTCTTCACTCTCTTCGGGCTGCTGATGGGCCTGGTCACCGACCTTACCTACACCCTGATCGATCCGCGCATCGACTTCGAGACGCGGGAGACCTGAAGCATGGCCCGAGCTTTCCGCCTGTCGCCGATCAACCGCCGCCGGCTCGCCAACTTCAAGGCCAACCGCCGCGGCTACTGGTCGTTCTGGATCTTTCTGGCCCTCTTTGTCGTCACCCTCTTCGCCGAGGTCATCGCCAACGACAAGCCCTTCCTGGTGATTTACGACGGCGAGGTCTATTCGCCAATCCTGCGCTTCTATCCCGAGACAACTTTCGGCGGCCTCTTGCCCACGGAGGCCGACTACACCGATCCCGTCGTGCAGGACCTGATCGAGGAAAAGGGCTGGATGCTTTGGCCTATCGTGCGTTTCGACCACCGTACCGTGGCCTGGAACCTGCCGGCCCCGGCGCCGACGCCACCCGACGCCACCCACTGGCTGGGCACCGACGACCAGGCGCGCGACGTGGTCGCCCGCACCATCTACGGCTTTCGCATCTCCGTGCTATTCGGCTTCACCCTGACCATCGTCTCGGCGGTCATCGGCGTCAGCGCCGGGGCCATTCAGGGCTTCTACGGAGGTTGGATCGACCTGCTCGCCCAGCGTTTCATCGAGATATGGTCGTCCATGCCGCAGCTCTACATCCTCATTATCATCGCCTCGGTGATCGAGCCCAACTTCTGGTGGCTGCTGCTGGTGCTGCTGCTGTTCTCCTGGATCGGATTCGTCGGCGTGGTGCGCGCCGAGTTTCTCAAGACCCGCAACCTGGACTACGTGCGCGCCGCGCGGGCGCTGGGCCTCGGCAACGGAATGATCATGTTCCGCCACGTCCTGCCCAACGCGATGGTGGCCACCCTCACTTTCATGCCCTTCACGCTGGCCGGTTCGGTTACCGTGCTGACCTCGCTGGACTTCCTCGGCATCGGCCTGCCGCCGGGGTCGGCCTCGCTCGGCGATCTGCTGGCCCAGGGCAAGGCCAACATCCAGGCCCCCTGGCTGGGCCTCACCGGCTTCTTCGTCATCGGCCTCATGCTGTCGCTGCTGATCTTCATCGGCGAGGCGGTGCGCGACGCCTTCGATCCGCGCAAGCTCTTCTCCGCGCCGCCGCCGGAGGATACCGCTGGAGACTCCCAGGCCAGCCCGTCACCGCGCCCGGCTGAGATGGGAGCCGAGTGATGACGGACAACAGCACCGCAGGTTCCGGCCCCCTGATCCGGCTGACCAATCTGGGCGTCAACTTCCGCGGCGAAGGCGGCAAGGTCGCGGCGGTCAAGAACGTCTCCTTCGAGATCGGCCGTGGCGAGACCGTGGCCCTGGTGGGCGAGAGCGGCTCCGGCAAGTCGGTGACGGCGCTGTCCATCCTGCAGCTGCTGCCCTATCCGGTGGCGACCCACACCAAAGGCAGCTCGGTGGTGTTCAAGGGGCGTGAGCTGATGGGGGCGCCGCCGCGCGAACTGCGCGAGGTGCGCGGCGACCAGATCTCGATGATCTTCCAGGAGCCCATGACCTCGCTGAATCCGCTGCACACGGTGGAAAAGCAGATCAACGAGACGCTGTTCCTGCACAAGGGCATGTCCAAGGACCAGGCGCGGGCGCGCACCCTGGAGCTGCTGAAGCTGGTCGGCATCCCCGACGCGGTGAAACGCCTCTCCGCCTATCCGCACGAGCTCTCCGGCGGTCAGCGCCAGCGCGTGATGATCGCCATGGCGCTGGCCAACGAGCCGGACCTGCTGATCGCCGACGAGCCGACCACGGCCCTGGACGTCACCATCCAGGCGCAGATCCTGAAGCTCTTGAAGGAGCTGCAGCAGAAGCTCGGCATGGCCCTGCTGCTGATCACCCACGACCTGGGCATCGTGCGCAAGATGGCCGACAAGGTCTGCGTCATGACCCAGGGCGAGATCGTCGAGCAGGGCGACGAGGAGCAGATCTTCGAGCATGCGCAGCATCCCTACACCCAGCGCCTGCTGGCGGCCGAGCCCAAGGGCCGGCCCATCGCCGCCGCGCCGGACGCGCCGGTGGTAATGCAGGGCGAGGACGTGAAGGTCTACTTCCCGATCAAGAAGGGCGTGCTCAAGCGCACCGTCGACTACGTGCGCGCGGTCGACGGCATCTCCGTCACCGTGCGCCAGGGCCACACCGTGGGCGTGGTGGGAGAAAGCGGCTCCGGCAAGACCACCCTGGGACTGGCGCTGCTGCGCCTGCTGTCGTCGCAGGGCGCCATCCAGTTCGACGGCAAGACCATCCAAGGCCTCGGTTCCAGGGAGCTGCGCCCGCTGCGCCGCTCCATGCAGATCGTCTTCCAGGACCCCTTCGGATCGCTGAGTCCGCGCCTCTCGATCGGCCAGATCGTCGCCGAGGGCCTGAAGATCCACGACCTGGGCGGCAACGAGTCGGAACGCGAGGCGATGATCATCGAGGCCCTGGAGGAAGTGGGCCTGGACCCCGAGAGCCGCCACCGCTATCCCCACGAGTTCTCCGGCGGCCAGCGTCAGCGCATCGCCATCGCCCGCGCCATGGTGCTGAAGCCGCGCTTCGTGGTGCTGGACGAGCCGACCTCCGCCCTCGACATGTCGGTGCAGGCGCAGATCGTCGACCTGCTGCGCGAACTGCAGCAGCGCCACAACCTGGCCTACATGTTCATCAGCCACGACCTGAAGGTCGTCCGCGCCCTGGCCGACGAGGTCATCGTCATGCGCGACGGCAAGGTGGTGGAACAGGGCAGCGCCCAGCAGATTTTCGACGCGCCCGCCGAAGCCTACACCCAGGCGCTGATGAAGGCGGCTTTCGAGCTGGAAGCCGTCGAAGGCGTCGTTTCCACCTGATTTCTCCTTTCCTTCAGTCGACAGGTTTACCTTGGCACTTCTCATCAAGACCGATATCGACCGCGGCGACGCCTGGGCCCAGGCCCTGGCCGCCAACTATCCCGAGCTGAAGGTCTACACCTGGCCCTATGACGGCGACCCGGCGGGCATCGACTATGCCCTGGTGTGGCAGCCGCCGGAGGGCGAGCTGAAGCGCTACCCGAACCTCAAGGCCATCTTCTCCGTCGGCGCCGGGGTCGACCACCTGGCCAGCGACCCGGACCTGCCGCCGGGCGTGCCGGTGGTGCGCATGGTGGAGCCGGGGCTGACCGCGGGCATGTCGGAGTACGTCACCCTGGCGGTGCTGAACCACCACCGCTTCATGCTGGACTATGCCGCCCAGCGCCGCGAGAAGGTCTGGGAAGAACTGCTGCAGCTGCCCGCCGAGGCGCGCCAGGTGGGCATGCTGGGGCTCGGCGTGCTGGGCCGCGACGCGCTGGAGAAGCTGAAGCCCTTCGGGTTCAAACTGGCCGGATGGAGCCGCAGCCCCAAGTCGATCAGCGGCGTCACCTGCTTCCACGGCATCGGCGGCTTCGACGAGTTCCTGGCCGAGACCGACATCCTGGTCTGCCTCTTGCCGCTGACCCCGGAGACCGAGGGCATCCTCAATGCCGAGACCTTCGCCAAGCTGCCGGCCGGGGCCGCGGTCATCAACGTCGGGCGCGGCGGCCATATGGTGGAGGCGGACCTGCTGGAAGCCCTGGAGAGCGGCCAGGTCGGCGGCGCCACCCTGGACGTCTTCCGCGAGGAGCCCTTGCCGGA
>JBNKHC010000063.1:0-9307 GCA_050290145.1 Kiloniellaceae bacterium
ACCAGCGCCAGGTCGACCGCTTCGGCGGGGCGCGGCAGGGCGCCCCAGGCAACGAGGCCGGCGGCAAGAACCAGTGACATCAGGCGCATGGGAGGCTTCCTCCGGAGCTGTGACGGGCTTTCCCGCTATCCTAGACGCGGAAGCGGGGCCTTGGCGACCTCGCCAAAAGGCCTAGGCGGCGGCCTCGCTCACAGGCCGACGCGGGCCATCTGTTTTTCCGGGTAACGCGTTCCTTTGACCGCACCCGCCGGGAAGGCCTTGGAGAGCGTGTCGATTTCGTCCGCCGTCAGGCTGACGTCCAGCGCCGAGAGGCTGTCCTCCAGCGTTGCGCGCCGCGAGCAGCCGGGCAGAGCGACGATGTCATCGCCCTGCGCCAGCACCCAGGCAATGGCCAGTGCCGCCTGGGAGCAGCCCTTCGCCCTGGCCATCTCCGCCAGCGGGTTCATGACGGCGAGGTTGTGGTCGAGGTTGCCCTCCTGGAAGCGCGGCATGTCGTTGCGCCGGTCGCCTTCGGCCAGGTCGCCGCTTGAGGTGTAGCGGCCGCTGAGCAGTCCGCGCGACAGCGGCGCGTAGGCGACGTAACCGATGCCCAGCTTGCGGCACAGCGGCAGGATTTCCGCCTCCACGTCGCGGGTGGCCAGGGAGTATTCGGTCTGCAGGGCGGAGACGGGGTAGGTCGCCTGGGCGCGCGCCAGGGTCCCGGCCCCGGCTTCCGAGAGGCCGATGTGGCGCACCTTGCCGGCCTCGACCAGCCGGGCCATGGCGCCGACGCTATCCTCGATCGGCGTCGAGGGGTCCATGCGGTGCAGGTAGAAGAGGTCGATGGTCTCGACGCCGAGGCGCTGCAGGCAGTTGTCGCAGGCCTCCACAACATAGTCCGGCTTCGCATTGACCTCGCGCCGGCCATCCGGATAGCGGATGTTGCCGAACTTGGTCGCCAGCACCACCTTGTCGCGGCGGTCGGCGATGGCGCGGCCGACCAGCTCCTCGTTCTTGCCGTTGTTGTAGGCGTCGGCGGTATCGATGAGGGTGATGCCGGCGTCGATGGCGGCGTGGATGGTGCGCACCGCCTCGTCCGGGTCCGGCTTTTCGTAGATCGGCGTCATGGCCATGCAGCCAAGGCCGAGCGCCGATACGCTGAGCCCCTGACTGCCGAGTTTGCGCTGTTGCATGCTTTCCTCCCCGGGAGCGGGCCTCGTTGGCCCGTCGTTCTTCGTTGTTGTCCGAAAGATGTTCGCACTATCGCGGCGCGATTTCCAGAGGCGCGCGGCAAGCGGGACGTGAGGTTATCAGCGATGTGCTTTTCGTCACAGAACAGGCCCTCTGCCTTGGGCAAGCTTTCGGCCTAGGGAGTGTCCAATAAGGCCGAACGGCCATCATTCGATGTCCAAACATGAGGCTTGTTACCAGATCCATGAACACGCGGTGGCGTGGATTGGGACATGACGGGAGAAAGATGATGACCAGCGAATTCACGATTAGAAACCGCTTCAGCGTTTCCTTGGCTGCGGCTTTGGCATGGACCCTCTTTGCCTGCACAGGCGCAAGCCATGCGGACGAACTCTCAAAGTCCGAAACCGGAATCAAGGTGGCCTCGGTCAAGCAGGTTGCGCTCGTTGGAAATCCGAGCCGGTTCGACCTTAAGGCCTATGGTGATCGCTTCAAGCAGGCGATCGAGATCGCCGCAAAGGAAGCAGAGAAGCCACAATGGGCTTGGGCTTCGGACGACGAACAATAGATCGTTCAGCAGATCAGGACTGTGTGCTGCGGCTAGGGCTACGACCCGAACTCTCGCTAAAGGGGCGGGTTGCCGCTGCACCTTTTCCCGGCTGCTTCTACAGCCCGCTTTGTTTCGGAGCAGCTTAGGGTAGCTGCGCACCACCATCTTCGAACTGCCGGATGCGAGCGCTAGTCAGCGCCGTCTTCCTTGAAGGGGCTGTGCTCACTCAGGTAGTCGATCTCCTGCCGGATGGCTTCGCGCTCACGCTCCAGGAACTCCTCGACGGCGTGGCTGAAGTTGGGGTCCGCGATCCAGTGGGCGCTGTATGTGGGCGTCGGCAGGTAGCCGCGCTGGATCTTGTGCTCGCCCTGGGCACCGGCCTCGACCCACTCCAGGCCCTGGGCAATGGCGTAGTCGATGGCTTGGTAGTAGCAGGTCTCGAAGTGCAGGAATTTGAAACGCTCCAGGCAGCCCCAGTTGCGCCCGTAGAGGGTGTCGCCGGACTTCAGGTTCAGGGCGCCGGCCACCAGCTCGCCTTCGTAGTCGGCCATGACCAGCACCACCTTGTCGGCCAGGCGCTCGCCCAGCAGGTGGAAGAATTCCTGGGTCAGGTAGGGCTGGCCCCACTTGCGGTCGGCCGTCGCCATGTAGAACTCGAAGAAGGCATCCCAATGGTGCGTCTCGATTTCGCCGCCGGTGAGAGGCCGCAGGCGGATGCCGCTCTCCGCCACCTTGCGGCGTTCCTTCTTGATGGCCTTGCGTTTGCGCGAGGCGAGGTCGGCCAAGAAGTCGTCGAAGGTCGCGTAGCCGCGGTTGCGCCAGTGGTACTGCACGCCCAGGCGCTGCAGCAGGCCGAAGCCGCCCAGGGCGTCGAACTGCTCCTTGGGCGGAAAGGTGATGTGCAGGGAGGAGACCTGGTGGCGCCGCGCCAGCTCCAGCATAGCCGCGACCAGGCCGGTCATGACTTCCTGGCGGTTGGCGGCGGGGTTGACCAGCAGGCGCGGCCCCGTCGCCGGGGTGAAGGGGACCGAGCACTGCAGCTTCGGATAGTAGCGCCCGCCGGCGCGCTCGTAGGCGTCGGCCCAGTTCCAGTCGAAGACATATTCGCCGTAGGAATGGCTCTTGAGGTAGAGCGGCACGCAGCCCAAAAGACCACCGGAGGGGTTTTCCAGCACCAGGTGCTGCGGCAGCCAGCCGCTGTCGGCGGTGGCCGAGCCGCTCTGCTCCAGGGCGTCCAGGAAAGCGTGACTGACGAAGGGATTGCCGCCGGCGCAGGCGTCCCAGTCGGCCGCCGGCACCTCGGCAATGCGGCTGACCACCTTGACCGCCAGGCTGTCGCTTCCGTCCGGCATATCGTCCTTTTCGCCCGTGTTCGCCCGTCACCTCAAGTCTAGTCTATGAGATGACCCCGATCACGCGCCAGACAAGGCCTGATGGTGAAGCCTAGGTGAATCCCGCCTCAATCGGCCTGCAGGAACCAGGCGTATTCCAGGGGAGAGATCTGCGACTCGAAGCTGTCGATCTCCGCTTCCTTGCAGGCGGCATAGGCACGCAAATAATCGGCGCCCATGTAGTCGGCCAGGCCGCAGGTCTCGGTCAGCAGTTCGAGGGCGCGGCGCGGCCGGAAGGGCAGCGACTCGTCGTAGTCCTCGGCGGCGTTGCCCTCCCAGGGCTCGCCGGGATCGGTCTTCTCGACGATGCCCTTGTGGATGCCGGCCAGGAGGGTCGCCAGCGTCAGGTAGGGATTGGCGTCGGCCCCGGCCATGCGGTGTTCGATGCGCCGCGCCTCGCCGCCGCCGGCGGGAATGCGCAGGGCGACGGAGCGGTTCTCGAAGCCCCACGAGCGCTGCGTCGGCACGAAGATGTCCGGCAGGTAACGGCGGTAGGAATTCAGGTTGGGCGCAAGGAAGGCCATGGATTCCGGCATGACCTCCAGCACGCCGCCGATGGCGTGGCGCAGGCTGTCACTGGCGATGGCCTCGCCGCCGTCGAAGACGTTGCGCCCGTCCTTGTCCAGCAGGCTGACGTGGATGTGCATGCCGTTGCCGGCGCGCTCCAGGTAGGGCTTGGCCATGAAGGTGGCCTGGAAGCCGTGCTTCTGTGCCACGCCCTGGACGATGCGCTTGAACAGCACGCAGTCGTCGGCGGCCTGCAGCGGGTCGTCTACGTGCTCCAGGTTGATCTCGAACTGCCCGGCGGCATATTCGGCCGTCATGGCGCCGGTGGGGACCTCCTGGATCTCGCAGGCCTTGGTGATGTCGTCCAGCATGGCGTCGTAGGCGTCCAGGGTCTTCATGCCGTAGACCTGGGTGTGAACGTCGCGGCGTCCGCTGGCCGGGGAGATCGGCGGCTGCGGCTCGCCGCCGGGCAGCCGCTCGCGGTCGATGAGATAGAACTCCAGCTCGAAGGCGACCACCGGCTTCAAGCCCAGGTCGTCGAGGCGCTGGACCACCCGGCGCAGCACGTTGCGCGGCTCGTAGTAGTAGGGTTCGCCGTCGTCGTCGACCAGCGTGACCATGACCTGCGCCAGCGGGCGCTGCGCCCAGGGCACCGGCAGCAGGCTGCCGGGAATGACCTTCGCCTGATAATCGGGATCACCGTCGGAGAAGCCCTTGCCGTCGGGGTCGTGGCTCTCGCCCATGGTGTCGAGCAGGAAGACCGAGCCGGGGATGGCGAAGCCGGAGCGCATCACAGGGCCGAGCTCGGCGATGGGATAGCGTTTACCGCGGATCACTCCGGAAAGGTCGGGAAGGATTGCGTCGAGCGAACCCGTATCGGGATAGCGACTGAGGAATTGTGCGGCCTCGGCGGGCAGCTTGCTGGTTGTGTCAGGCATGATCTCTATTGGGCCTGGCGGCCGCGCGGCCCGTCAAGGACAGCACCGCCGCCGGCTGGTTTCTGTTAAGCGATTTCCACCACGGCCTCGACCTCGACGGCGACGCCGGCGGGCAGGGCGGCGGCGGAGACGGCGGCCCGGGAATGGCGGCCCTTGTCGCCGAAGACCTCGACCATCAGGTCGGAGGCGCCGTTGATGACTTTTGGCTGGTCGGTGAAGTCGCCGGTGGAATTAACGAAGCCGGTCAGCTTCACCACCCGCGTCACGCGGTCCAGGTCGCCGCCGCAGGCGGCCTTGGCCTGGGCGATGACGTTGATGGCACAGAGGCGCGCGGCTGCCTGGGCGTCCTCCACCGACATGCTCTCGCCCAGCTTGCCCTGGAACTGGAACTTGCCGTCCTTGATGGGGACCTGTCCGGAGATGAAAACCAGGTTTCCGGCCTGCACGTAGCCGACGTAGTTGGCCACCGGGGCGGCGGCCACCGGCACATCGATACCCAGTTCGGCGAGCCGGGCGTCCACTTCTCCTGCCATAGGGCGGATCCTCCATCTAAAAAAACACGGTCTGAGCGCGAAAGCGCCGGGAGCATAGCTCCGGCCCCCAAGGGGCCACAAGCCTGCCGAGGACGTCTTCTCGTCGTTCTGCGTCGGGGACCTTGGGCGGCCCAGCCCCGCGAGGAGCCACAGCCCCCAGTTTCCTTTGCACTGCGTCATGGCCGTTAGAAGTGAGACTGGCGGGAAATTGCCGATGAAGCGTCAGGAAAGGAAGAAGTTCCCGAGAAAGCGTTCTATACTCTCCGATACGGAGGATCCCTGTATCAGGGTATCGGGCCGGGCCAGAGAACAAGGGGGTGCCTGCAGAGCGCGGGCTGCCGCCGACTTGCAGGTCCGCCGGGCGGTTGACCGGCGGGGGTCCGTGCCAGGGGAAGCGGGCATGAAGCTGCGTTACCTTCTGTTGGTCATTTTCGGTCTGGTGACCGTGGTTCCGCTCGTGCTGTTCTGGGCCTGGCCGCATTCCCAATCAATATCCAACGAACTGGAAGACGTCCGGGACCGCCACCTCCTGATCGCGGAGACCCTGGGCATCTCCCTGGAGACCTATCACCGCGACGTGGCGGCGACCTTCAAGCTCATCGCGGACAACCTGACGGCGCACGGCCATCTGGAAGGGTCCGAGCCGCTGCTGCAGGACCTCAACTTCCGCAATGTCTGCATCTACGATCCGAGCGACCGCCAGATCGAGCTGCGGATCGACAGCTTCGACAATCGCTGCCCGGATGGGCTTTCTCCTGAAAGCCTCGACTACTACCGCAGTCTCGTCTCGGGCGGGGGCGTTGCCCTGAGCCCGGCAACGGCCGGTCCGGACGGCTCGCCGACGATCTACATCGCGACGATGCAGGAAGGTCTCCTGGTCGTGGGGGCGCTTTACACCGATTTCTTCATCGGGCTGGCGGAGAGCAT
Source organism: Kiloniellaceae bacterium (assembly GCA_050290145.1). Lineage (GTDB taxonomy): Bacteria > Pseudomonadota > Alphaproteobacteria > Kiloniellales > Kiloniellaceae > Pelagibius. The sequence continues at coordinate 6,017 of JBNKHC010000063.1, forward strand.
TGCTTTCGGCCGCGAGGGACACGCCATCATCGTCGACCAGACGGGTCAGGTGATGGCGCATCCCAGCGACCAGTGGCGGCGCGAGCGCCGCAGCTTGGCGAATATAGAACCGGTGCAGCGGATCCTGCGGGGCGAGGCTGGCGTTGCGATCTTCGATGCGCCGATGATGAATACGGAGATGGTCGCCGCCTTCACGGTGGTCGGTGGCACCGGCTGGGGCGTCCTGGTGATGCAGCCGGTCGACGAGCTGCGCGACCGGGCCGAGCAGGTCAGCCGCTCGGCCATGATCGTCGTCGCCATCGGCGTGGTGGTGGCGCTGCTCATCGGGGCCCTGGTGGCCTACTACATGACGCGGCCGCTGCGCGCGGTCTCCCAGGCGGCCCGGCGCATGGCCGCCGGCGATGCCGAGGCGCGCACCCCGGTCAGCGAAGGCGCTTTTGTGCCCGAGGAGGTGCGCGACCTGCAGACCTCCTTCAATGCCATGGCCGAGGCCATGGAGCGCTCCAAGCGGGACGAGCACGAGGCAAGGCTGCGCGCCGAGGAGGCCAACCGCTCCAAGTCCGCCTTCCTGGCCAATATGAGCCATGAACTGCGCACGCCCTTGAACGCCATTCTCGGCTTCTCCGAAGTGATTCTGGCGGAGACCTTCGGCAAGATCGGCTCGGCGCGCTACGAAGAATACTTAGAGGACATTCGTGGATCGGCGCGCCATCTGCTGGAGCTGATCAACGATCTGCTGGACCTCTCACGCATTGAGGCGGGCGCGGTGAAGCTGAACGAGGCCTGGTTCCCGGTCGCCGACGCGCTGGAGGAGAGCGCCGCCATGTTCCGGGAGAACTGCGCCACCGGCGGACTGGAGCTCTCGGTCGAGACTGAGGGCGAAGGCCGCATCATCCGGGCCGACGGCCGCGCCCTGCGTCAGATCCTTATCAACCTGCTGTCCAACGCGGTGCGGCACACCCCCGCGGGCGGCCGTATCGTGGTCGGTGCCCGGCCGGCCGCCGACGGCGCCCTCGACATCTTCGTCGCCGACACCGGCGTCGGCATTCCCGCGGGCGACCTGGAGCGCGTCCTGCAGCCCTTCGAGCAGGTGGCCAGCGACCAGTCCATGCCTCAGGAAGGCACCGGCCTGGGCCTTTCCATCGTCAAGCAGCTGGTCGACCTGCACGGCGGCGAGCTGAAACTGGACAGCGAGGTCGGCAAAGGCACGACGGTCACCTTCACCCTGCCGGCGCAGCGCGTGCGCGACGACGTAGCGCGGCGCGACCAGGCCCGCGCCCGCAGCGCGGCGGACTAGGCGCCCTGCGCCGCGCCGCGGCTGAGGCGGCACAAAGAAGGGGGTGCGCCGCCGCCGCGGGGCACCCCTTCAAGTTCACAGGGAGAACTCAGACGTGAGTCATACAGGTAGGAGGCTCTACGTGAGTTACTGTCCTGCTACTCCTCATGAGCAGCCACTGGTGCTGCCGCAGGTTGCGCACTTAAGGCACGTGCCATTGCGCACCAGCGTAAAGTTACCGCACTCCGCACAGGAGTCGCCCTCGTAGCCCTTCATGCGGGCTTCGCGGACGCGCTCCAAGCGCGTGTCGACCTCGCGGACGACGACGGTCTCGACGGCAACAGCTTCGGCGGAGCCTGCGGAGCCGACGAGCTCTTGGGTGACGCTGCCGGCGGTCACGGTGGTCGTCTGGGTCGCCCCGGCCGATATTCCCGTGGTTCCGTTGGCAGCGCCGCCGTTCACGACCAGGAGCTGATTGCGCACGAAGCCCTTGGAGGCGTAGCGGCGGACGGTTTCCACCGCATCCTCGGGCAGATCCCCCTGGCCGTCGCCGGTGCCCAGGCTGTCCGGCATGATATCAGCCGGTTCCACGTGGGCCAGGTCGTTGCGGCCGAGGTAGGAGATCGCAAGCTCCCGGAAAATGTAGTCGAGCACGGAGGTGGCCATCTTGATGGTGTCGTTGCCGTCCACCATGCCCGAGGGTTCGAAACGCGTGAAGGTGAAGGCCTCCACGTACTCTTCCAGCGGCACGCCGTACTGCAGGCCGATGGAAATCGCGATGGCGAAGTTGTTCATCAGGCTGCGGAAGGCGGCGCCTTCCTTGTGCATGTCGATGAAGATTTCGCCGACCGAGCCGTCTTCGTATTCGCCGGTACGGAGATAGACTTTATGCCCGCCGACGACGGCTTTCTGGGTGTAGCCCTTGCGGCGCTGCGGCAGGCGCTGGCGCTCGGTCGCCTTCTCCACGACCCGCTCGATGATGCGTTCGGCGACAATCTGGGCGCGCTCGGGCTGGCTGGCCGCGGCGACCTTCTCGGCCAGGGTCTCGTCCTCGTTGTCGTCGATGGAGTCGAGGACGCTGGAGGTCAAGGGCTGCGACAGCTTGGAGCCGTCGCGGTACAGGGCGTTGGCCTTGAGGCCCAGGCGCCAGGACAGCATGTAGGCGTCCTTGCAGTCCTCGACCGAGGCGTCGTTGGGCATGTTGATGGTCTTGGAGATGGCGCCGGAGATGAAGGGCTGGGCCGCCGCCATCATGCGGATGTGGCTCTCGACCGAGAGGTAGCGCTTGCCGTGGCGGCCGCAGGGATTGGCGCAGTCGAAGACCGGCAGGTGCGCGTCCTTCAGGCCCGGCGCCCCTTCCAGGGTCATGGCGCCGCAGCAGTAGCTGTTGGCCTGGTCGACCTCCTTCTTGGTGAAGCCCAGGGCGCTCAGCATGTCGAAGGAGACGTCCTCCAGCTCGGCATGGGTGAAGCCCAGGGCCTTGATGCAGAAGTCCTCGCCCAGGGTCCACTTGTTGAAGGCGAACTTGATGTCGAAGGCGCTGGCCAGGCCCGCTTCCAGGGCCTGCAGGGCGGCTTCGGTGAAGCCCTTGGCCTTCAGGCGCTCGTGGTTGATGCCCGGCGCGTCCAGCAGGGTGCCGTGGCCCACCGCATGGCGGATGATGTTCTCGATCTCGCCTTCGCCGTAGCCCAGGGTGCGCAGGGCCTCGGGCACCGTGCGGTTGATGATCTTGAAATAGCCGCCGCCGGCCAGCTTCTTGAACTTGACCAGCGCGAAATCGGGCTCGATCCCGGTGGTGTCGCAGTCCATGACGAGGCCGATCGTCCCGGTCGGCGCGATCACGGTGGATTGGGCGTTGCGGAAGCCATGGATCTCGCCCAGCGCCAGGGCATTGTCCCAGGCGGCCTTGGCGGCCTCGACGAGCCTTGCGTCGGGGCAAGTCTTGGCGTCGATCGGCACCGGCTTAATGCTCAGGCCCTCATAGCCCTCGCTCTCGCCGAAGGCGGCCTGGCGGT
>JBNKHC010000064.1:0-2410 GCA_050290145.1 Kiloniellaceae bacterium
GATGTACGGGCGCAAGTACATGGGCATCGAGCGTTCGACCTTCCTGATCGACGAGAAGGGCGTGCTGCGCGGCGAGTGGCGCAAGGTGAAGGTGAAAGGCCACGTCGAGGAAGTCCTCGAAGCGGCCCAGGCCCTTTGAACTGCAGCGCTGTGAGCCTCAAGGCGTGATCACCCTCGCCACCCAGGCGGTCGCCATCCTGGAGACCGCAGACCCCCAGGCCAAGGCGACGCTGGCGCGGGAGACCGCCAGTGCCTGGCGCGCGGGGGCAATCACCGAGGTGGGCAGCGCCCTGCCCCCGCCGCGACCGGCCCGTCCCGCGCGCCCGGAGCTGAAGCGGCCCGGCGAGGTGCCCAAACGCAAGATCAACCGCGGCACCACCGGGCGCGGCGCGCTGCTGCACGCCCTGGCGCATATCGAGCTGAACGCCATCGACCTGGCCGCCGACATCGTCGCCCGCTTCACCGCCGAGGCGCTGCCCCGCCCTTTCTACGACGACTGGGTGCGGGTCGCCGACGAGGAGGCCAAACACTACCTGCTGCTGGTCGAGCGGCTGACGGCGCTGGGCCTGGCCTACGGCGACCTGCCCGCCCACGATGGTCTGTGGCAGGCGGCGGAAGAAACCGCCCACGACCTGCTGGCGCGCCTGGCCGTGGTGCCGCTGGTGCTGGAGGCGCGCGGCCTGGACGTCACTCCGGCGATGATCGCCAAGCTGCAGGCGGTCGAGGACGGCAACAGCGCCGCGGCCCTGGAGGTGATCTATGCGGAAGAGATCGGTCACGTGGCCATCGGCAAGCGCTGGTTCGACCACCTCTGCGCGCGGCGCGGCCTCGGCTCGCAGGAGACCTGGCACAACCTGGTGCGGCGCCATTTCAAGGGCCAGCTGAAACCGCCCTTCAACGACACCGCCCGCCACCTCGCCGGCTTTCCCGCCCATTACTATGGCGCGCTTGCGGCGGACTGAGCCGCTTCCAGCTTTCGGCATGGCTCCCCTGCCGCCTCGGCGTTTGACCGCGAGGACGCCAGCGGGTAGAGCCTCTGTCCCATGATGGCAGACGACAGCCCCCAAAAAGCGGCCGCGGCGCAGGAAAGGCGCTGGTTCGGTCTCAGCGAGCGCCAACTCGCGCTGATCCTGCTGTTCATTACGCCGGCGCTGTTCTGCTCCAACATGCTGACCGCCCGCGTCGTTCATGACATCTTCCCACCGGTGGCGCTCGCCTTCTGGCGCTGGACGCTCGCCCTCGGCCTGCTTCTGCCCTTCACCGGGGCGGCGTTGTGGCGGCATCGCTACGCCGCGCTCAGAGAATGGCGGGACCTCCTTTTCCTCGGCGCCCTCGGCATGGGGGCCTGCGGTGCCTTCGTCTACATCGGCGCGGACACCACCTCTGCCACCAACATCGGCCTGATCTACTCGGTCTCGCCGATCCTCATCGTCATCCTGGCGCGCCTCTTCTACGACGAGCCGCTGACCCTGCTGCAGGGCGCCGGCGTGCTGCTGTCGCTGGCCGGCGTGGTCGCCATCGTGTGCCGCGGCGAAGTCGAGGTCCTGCTGACCCTCAGCTTCGCGGTCGGCGACTTCTGGATCGTCGGCGCCATGGTCGCCTGGGCGGTCTACTGCATCCTGCTGCAACACCGGCCCTCGGCTCTGCCGATGATGGCGCGCTTCGCCGCCATCGTCATCGGCGGCATCCTTGTACTGCTGCCCTTTACCGTGGCAGAGGGCCTGAGCGGCGAGCTGCCGGCGCTGGAGCCCCGCAGCTTTCTGATCGTCACCTTCCTGGCCATCGTCCCCTCCTTCGGCGCCTACCAGGTCTACGGCCTGGTTCAGCGTATCCTCGGCGCGGGGCCGACCAGCCTGCTGATGTATCTCTTCCCGCTCTACAACGGCGTGCTGGCTTACCTGCTGCTCGGCGAGGAACTGCGCAGCTTCCACCTGATCGGCGCCGCCCTGGTACTGCCGGGGATCTACCTGGCCACCCGCAAGGCAGCGGCCAAAAAAATTCCGCCTCCCGAATAGGATTGTGCTACCCAGTCCGAATGACCGGGCGAAACTACAATCTCGTTCTCGTGGCGGGCGCCATGCGCAGCGGCACCTCTCTGCTGCAGCACGTGCTCTGCTCCTCCCCCGAGGCCAATCCCTTCGTGCACGGCTGCCGCTACCTGACCTCGCAGATCGCCATCTTCGCCCAGTACGCGGGCGGCGACCGCCTCTACGTCAGGGATTACCTCGGCGGGCCGGAAGGGCTCCTCGCCTTCAGCAAGGACATCGTAGACCGCCTGCTGGCCGAGACCCACCGGCGGCTCGGCGCGCCGAAGCACCTGGTCCTGAAGAATCCGGAGCTCGCCAGCTACCTGCCCCATGCCGCAGTGCTGATGCCGCAGGCGCGCTTCGTCATCTCGGTGCGCGAACCC
>JBNKHC010000065.1:0-5915 GCA_050290145.1 Kiloniellaceae bacterium
CCGGCTACGTCATCATCCGCGACATGACCTGCCGCCTCTTCGGCTACCACGGCCTAATCAACGGCGAGAAAGCCTTCTCCTTCGACCACATGTTCGGGTGTTAGACTCAAGCAGAAGATTGATCATTGGTTTGGACCAGGGCGGGTACGTGAACACCGAAATTGTATCTCAAGACCGCAAGGTTTCAGTTGCCGTCCGGTCCGAACCGAAAGATCGGCCCGGTTGTTTTCCTAGAAGAGGGCGCCTCCTTCAGTTTAATATGTGCAAGATATCTAGGGATTCATAATCCTAGAATGCTTGAGCTAGGAATACTTGGAAGCTAGCTGCCGGGGCGGGGTGCAAATATGGAATTCTGGGAATGAGCCACTTAGAGATTTGGCTCCCTAGCATCATTCTAATTTTGGCGTTTGCACTGAAATTGGTCGTTGACCGTAAAGCGGAACTGCCCGATTTCTTCATTGCGCTTTTAGAGTTCCCAGTCGACGTGGCATTCCTTGCCATTACTTTGATTGCTGCCTATGCGATCGCAACAGGAGACCACGCTGGTGAGGCTATCTTTCTGTTTGCCGTTTATATTGTTGGCTCTCTCTTCATAGTTTTCCTTTGGCGACGGAGCCACGGACTTTTCATCGAGAACCGGCATTTCTCATCATTTTGCACCGGAACGGTAGAGTATGTGGTTAGCGCCACTGGGCTCGTGTATGCGATCGATCTATTGACCGAGGCGGTACAGTGACCGAACTAGCAACACTACTGTCCAGTGTCGGGTCAATCGCTGGCGTCTTTATCGTCACGATGGCCTTTGTTCTTCTGATGTACCGTCAGAACAGACAGTCTCGATACGATGAGGAAAGGCACCGGGTTGAATTGGAGAAGATGCGCGAAATGCTGGAACGGCGCATCTACGACGTAACTGATAAACTGGTAGCGACCGAGGATCGCTGGAGAGATATAAACCACCTCTTGATTTCTCGTCTGAATACGCAGCCCGAGTCCGCTAGCGCAAGCCGCGAACCCCAGCTAAGTGACTTCTTAAGGTCTCATGGTCTGACAAAGAAAGACCTGCAGATAGACCCTTCGTTTGTGTTTGTTCTGGTGCCGTTTAATAAGGAATTCGAGCATGTATTTGGCCAGATTTCATCAACTTGCCAAAAGCTCGGGTTGCGTTGTGCTCGGGGTGACGAACAGGAGATTCGCGGCGATCTCTTGCCTCACATTCTACGCATGATAGCGAAAGCGCGAATAGTCATTGCGGTGATTGATGGCCGCAATCCAAATGTATTCTACGAACTCGGCATCGCTCACGCTTTGGGCAAAGTTACAGTTCTGGTTACTAAGTCGTATCAATCTGCCCCAATCGATCTTCGGGCTAAAAAGCTTGTGATTTATCATTCCGATGAATCGCTCAGAGAATTTCTGGCGCTTGAATTGACAAGATCGGTTCTCCAATCATCTGACACGGCGCAAGGTTGACTGGAGACACCTTAGCCAGCGTCTTACCCCTACAAATCAGGCTGATTTGGCCCTAGATTACGGGCAAGCAATCCGCCCGAATAACCCCACGATCTGAGAGAGTTTCGATGCGATACCTCCACACCATGGTCCGCGTGAAGGACCTCGACGAGTCCCTCGACTTCTACTGCAACAAGCTGGGCCTGCAGGAGGTCCGCCGCATGGACAGCGACAAGGGTCGCTACACCCTGGTCTTCCTGGCCGCGCCGAAGGATGCGGAGGAAGCCAAGGAGACCCAGGCGCCGCTGGTCGAGCTGACCTACAACTGGGACCCGGAGGACTACAGCGGCGGGCGCAACTTCGGCCACCTCGCCTACAAAGTCGACGACATCTATGCCACCTGCCAGCACCTGATGGACTCGGGCGTCACCATCAACCGCCCGCCGCGCGACGGCCGCATGGCCTTCGTGCGCTCGCCCGACGGCATCTCCGTGGAGCTGCTGCAGGAAGGCGACGCCCAGGAGCCCAAGGAGCCCTGGGCCTCCATGGAGAACACCGGGAGCTGGTAGCCGCCAAGTCCCCCTCACCCTACCCTCTCCCCCGTGGGGAGAGGGTTTTGGATTAGGGGCCGCCTCTTCTTCCCTCTCCCCCGTGGGGAGAGGGGCTTGGATTAGGGACCGCCTTTTCTTCCCTCGCCCCTTTGGGGAGAGGGTTGCGCAGGCTTGGCGAGCGAAGCGAGCCTAGCCGGAGCTGGGTGAGGGGGAGACCCCCACCCTCCCTTTCACTGAACTTGTGAGACGCCGCTTTCTCGGTTAGGGGAGCAGGAAGGGTATTTCGCCGCCCTGCCTCGATAAGGACCCCCTATCTAAGAATTGGGACCGCCCATGCTCGCCCGGCGCATCTACGACTCCTGGCCGCTGTTCCTCGGCATGCTGCTGCTGATGATCAGCAACGGGCTGCTGGTCACGCTGCTGACGACCCGGGCGACGGAGCTGGGTTTTTCGCAGACGCAGATCGCCTTCATGCAGGCGGCCTATCCGCTGGCCGCGGTCTTCGGCTGCCTCGTCGCCCCGCGCATCGTCGCCGCCGTGGGCCACATCCGCAGCTTCGGAGCCTTGGCCTCGCTGTGCTCCACCGCCGCCCTCATCCACATGGTGACGGCCGACCCCTGGAGCTGGGCGGCCATGCGCGCCTTGGCCGGCTTCTGCTTTCCGGGCCTCTACGTGGTGGCGGAGAGCTGGCTCAACGGGCGCGCCGACAACCAGACACGCGCCGCCCTGCTCTCCATCTACTTCATCACCCAGACCGGCGGCGCGGCGCTGGGCCAGTTCCTGCTCTACCTGCCGGACAGCCAGGGCAACCTGCTGTTCGTCATCGTCTCGGTGCTGATCTCGCTGTCGCTGGTGCCCATGCTGCTCTCGGCCCGCCAGGCCCAGGCCTTCGAGGCGCCGGCGCGGCTTTCGGTGCGCGAGCTCTTCCGGATCTCGCCGCTCGGCCTCTCGGTCGGCTTCCTGAACGGCATCTCCCAGGGCGCCTTCTACGTCGGCCTGGGTCTCTTCGGCGTCGCCCTCGGCCTGCCGGTCGGCGACATCGGCCTGCTGGTCGCCGCGGGCACGCTGGGCGGCGTGCTGGGGCAGTTCCCGCTGGGGGCGCTGTCCGACCGCATCGACCGCCGCCTGGTGATCGCCGGGGCCGCCACCGCGGCGCTGGCCGCCTGCCTCGTCATCGCCCTTTCGGCGCCGCTGCTGGCCGGCACGCCCTGGCTCTACGCCGCCGTCGCCCTGGTCGGGGCCTTCGTGCTGCCGCTCTATTCGCTGGGCGTCGCCCACACCAACGACCGCCTGGCCCCGGAGCAGATGGTCGCCGCCTCCGGCGGGCTGGTGCTGGTGATGAACGTCGGCATCGTGCTGGGGCCGCCCGCCGGCGGCCTGGCCATCACCCACCTGGGGGCGCCGGCCCTCTTCGGCTGCCTGGCGCTGCTGCAGGGCGCGACGGCCCTGCTGGCGGTCTTCCGCCTGGTCGCCGGCGAGAAGCGCGCCGCCGAGACCGGCACCGCTCTGCCGGTCGGCCACGCCGCCACGCCGGTCGCCAGCCGCCTCAACCCCGAGGCGCATGAGCTGTCACAGGAAGAACGCTGACCGCAGGCCGGCAGCACCCGCGACCATCCACAAGCTGGAGCCCTCCACCGCCTTGCAGCCCCTCCCCGGCGTCTCTATTTTCCAGGGGCAATCTCGAGTCTGGAGTCCCCCGACATGGCCGACACCCGCCACAGCAAGGTCTTCATCATCGGTTCCGGCGCCGCCGGCCTGACCGCCGCGATCTACACCGCGCGCGCCAACCTGAAACCTCTGCTGGTCCAGGGGCTGCAGCCGGGCGGGCAGATGACCATCACCACCGACGTGGAGAACTATCCGGGCTTCGCCGACGTCATCCAGGGCCCCTGGCTGATGGAGCAGATGCAGAAGCAGGCCGAGCACGTCGGCACCGAGATCGTCTCCGACATCATCAACGAGGTGGATTTCTCCCGCCGCCCCTTCGTCATGAAGGGCGACAGCGGCACCACCTACACCGCTGACGCCGTGGTCATCGCCACCGGCGCCCAGGCGCGCTGGCTGGGCATTCCCGGCGAGCAGAAGTTCAACGGCCGCGGCGTCTCCGCCTGCGCGACCTGTGACGGCTTCTTCTACCGCGACAAGGAAGTGGTGGTGGTCGGCGGCGGCAACACTGCCGTCGAAGAGGCGCTCTACCTGGCCAACATCTGCTCGAAAGTGACTCTCGTCCACCGCCGCGACGCCCTGCGCGCCGAGAAGATCGGCCAGGACCGCCTGTTCCGGCACCCCAAGATCGAGGTGCGCTGGAACGCCGTCATCGACGACATCCTGGGCGGCGACGGCCCCATGGACGGGGTCGAGGGGGTGCGCCTGAAGAACACCCAGACCGGCGAGCTCAGCGAGCTTCCTTGCGAGGGCGTCTTCATCGCCATCGGCCACGACCCGGCCACCAAGGTGTTCCGGGGCGCGGTGGATCTGGACGACGAGGGCTACATCCTGGCCCAGGCCGGCGGCACCCGCACCTCGGTTCCCGGCGTCTTCGCCGCCGGCGACTGCGTCGACAAAGTGTTCCGCCAGGCCATCACCGCCGCCGGAATGGGTTGCATGGCGGCCCTGGAAGCGGAAAAATTCCTCGCCGAGCAGGAGGATTCCGCCAGTAAAGCGGCGGAATAGCGTCCTTCACCCCGCTGACCTATACTGATTCGCGGCATTTCGGGGGTTTTCCCGGCCGCAAGAGCAGTATTTCCTCATAAATCCCGCCGCGGTGGCGGGAATCGGCCGCCGCTTTACCGGCCGCGACCGCGCCCCAGGAGGCGACCATGTTGGACGATGTTGGCCTGCCCCAGAAGCGGGGCCTCGGGGCCACCATTATGGATTGGGACAAGCTGCGCATCTTCCACGCGGTGGCGGAGGCGGGCAGCTTCACCCATGCCGGCGAGCTGCTGAACCTCAGCCAGTCGGCGGTGAGCCGCCAGATTTCGGCCCTGGAAGACAGCCTCAAGGTGCCGCTGTTCCACCGCCACGCCCGCGGCCTGATCCTCACCGAGCAGGGCGAGCTGCTGTACCGCACCGCCCACGAGGTCTTCGGCAAGCTGGCCATGACCGAGGCCCAGCTCACCGAGAGCAAGGACCGCCCCAAGGGGCCGCTGAAGATCACCACCACCGTGGCCTTCGGCTCCCACTGGCTGGCCGCGCGCATGCACGAGTTCATCGAGGTCTATCCGGAGATCGAGTGCCACCTGCTGCTGCTCGACCGCGAGGTCGACCTCTCCATGCGCGAGGCGGACCTGGCGGTGCGCTTCTCGCCGCCCCGGCAGGCCGACCTGATCCAGCGCCACCTCATGACCGTGCATATGCACGTCTACGCGGCGGCCAACTACATCAAGAAGCACGGCGTGCCGCAGACCGCCAAGGACCTGGATAACCACCGCATCGTGGTCTACGGCGAGGACGTGCGCCCGCCGGTGCCGGACGTGAACTGGCTGCTGCGCGTCGGCTACAAGGACGGTCAGCTGCGCCGCCCGGCGATGACCGTGAACAACGTCTACGGCGTCATGAAGGCGGTGCAGTCGGGGGCCGGCATCGGCGCCCTGCCGGAGTTCATGGCCGCGGCCAACCCGGACCTGGTGCAGGTGCTGCCGGAGCTTTCCGGCCCGCAGTTCGATGCCTATTTCGTCTATGCGGAAGAGATGCGGCGGTCCAAGCGGATCTCGGTTTTCCGGGACTTCCTGCTACGCAAGGTTGCTGAATCCAACTTCTGAGTGTTATTCCACACCGCCTCCATGTCATACTTGAGGGCCGCTTCCAGGGGGTCTGCGGGGGTGATTTTCATATAAAAATCATGGGCTTAAATAGCCATGCAGTCCCCGCATATCACCACTGCCCGAATGTATGTAGTAAAAGAAACTCAAA
>JBNKHC010000066.1:0-4411 GCA_050290145.1 Kiloniellaceae bacterium
GAGCTTGGAGCCCGTGGTCCAGCGGCTTTCGTGCACATCGCAGCGCTTGCGCTCGCCAATGGCGGACTTGCGCAGCCCGCGCAGGGGAATGGCGAGAGCCTCGCGCTGCACGGCGATCTTGTCCTGACGGCCGGTCGAGACTCCCCAGGCGTCATCGATCGATGCGATCTCATCCAGAAACGGCCGCGGGTCGATGCCCGCTTTGACGAGACGGAAGTACTGCATCACGATCTCCTTTGAACGTGAGACCCACCACAGGCGCAAGCCTGGCCCTACAACCTTACAGTTAGATGAATTTCGCCTTCACTGGAAGTGAATCACCGCCAAAGTCGATGAAAACCGCACGATTCCGGTGAGGCGCGCCGACGAAACCTCGAAAAAGACACTCTCGCGGCGCCTCAGGGTGAAGGAAACCCCAAAAAGACGCCGCGCCCCCTTGGCAACCGGGACGAAGTCCGAGGAAAGAAGTCGGCTTGCTTTGATCTCGAAGCCTACGACGAGGCCTGCAGGCTTTCGCCCTGGAGGACGCCGTCGATGAGGGCCAGGCTCTCCTCCAGGCCGTAGAGCGCCATGAAGGAGCCCATGCGCGGGCCCTGGTCCTGCCCCAGCAGGGTCTCGTAGAGCGCCTTGAACCAGTCGCGCAGGTTCTCGAAGCCGTGCTCCTTGCCGACCGCGTAGACCTCGTTCTGGATGGTCTCGCCGTCCGCGTCCTTCGGCAGCTTGCGCAGGCGCCCGGCGAGATCCTCCAGCGCCGCGCGCTCCTTGTCGTCCGGCGCACGGTAGGACTTCTTCGGCTTCACGAAGTCCTGGTAGTAGCGCAGGGCGAAGCCGACGAGGCGGTCGAGGAAGGGATCGCTCTCCGGCGAGGCTTCCGGCGCGTAGCGCGAGATGAAGCCCCACAGCACCGCCTTGTCCTCGGTGTTGCACACGGAAGCCAGGTTCAGCAGCATCGCGAAGGAAAGCTTGGTGCCCGGCTGCGGCGGCTGGCCGTTGTGGATGTGCCAGACCGGATTTTCCATGCGCTTCTCGTCCGCCGCATCGAAGGCCGCGAGGTGCGAGAGATAGTCGTCCACCGCGCGCGGGATGACGTCGAAGTAGAGCCGCTTGGCCGCCCTGGGCTTCTGGAACATGAAGAGCGAGAGACTCTCGGTGGGACCGTAGGTCAGCCACTCCTCGGCGCTGAGGCCGTTGCCCTTGGACTTGGAGATCTTCTTGGCCTCCTCGTCCAGGAAGAGCTCGTAGTTGAAGCCCTCCGGCGGCCGGCCGCCGAGGATCTTGCAGATCTGCGAGCCGAGCTTCACCGAGTCGATGAGGTCCTTGCCCGACATCTCGTAGTCGACGCCCAGCGCGTACCAGCGCATGGCCCAGTCGGCCTTCCACTGCAGCTTGCACTGGCCGCCGGTCACCGGCACCTCGGCCTTGGAGCCGTCCTCATCCTCGTAGACGATGGTGCCCGCCTCGGCGTTCACCTCCAGCACCGGCACCTGCAGCACGCGGCCCGTCTTGGGGCAGAGCGGCAGGAAGGGGCTGTAGGTTTCGCGGCGCTCCGGCCCGAGGGTCGGCAGCACCACGTTCTTCACCTTGTCGTAGTTGCGCAGCACCTGCAGCAGGGCCTCGTCGAAACGGCCGGAGGTGTACCAGTCGGTGGCCGACTGGAACTCGTACTCGAAGCCGAAGGTGTCGAGAAAGCCGCGCAGGCGCGCGTTGTTGTGGTGCCCGAAGCTCTCGTGGGTCTCGAAGGGATCGGGGATCTGCGTCAGCGGCTTGCCCAGATGCTCGGCCACCATCTCCTTGTTGGGGATGTTGTCCGGCACCTTGCGCAGGCCGTCCATGTCGTCGGAGAAGCAGAACAGGCGCGTCGGCACGTCGGAGAGACGCTGGAAGGCCTGGCGCACCATGGTCGTGCGCGCCACCTCGCCGAAGGTGCCGATGTGCGGCAGCCCCGAGGGACCGTAGCCCGTTTCGAAGAGAACGTAGCCTTTCTCCGGCGTTTTCCCGCCGATGCGCTTTACGACTCGTCCTGCCTCTTCGAAGGGCCAGGCGCGCGCGCCCTCGGCCAGTTCTCTCTCGTTGCTCATGGTTCCGCTCGTCCGACGGGATGTGTTGCTCGGGCGCGGCCTCCTGCCGCCCCGTCAAGTGGGCCGGACACTAGAGCATTGTCCGGCTAGTTTGAAGCAATTCTGTTTTCGAGCGGAGAGGTGACCGGCAGGAGAAAGGCGCAGCGCGATGCGGGGCATCGGGCAAGCCTTACGACGCCCCGGACGCCCGCCGCTCGAAAACCCCTCGGGCCGGGCAACTTTGCACCAACATCGGCGGGCTTCGGCTTGGCCATAGCACCACTATGGCCGGCGCCAAATCCCTTGATTTTGGCGCAAATCTGCTCCGGCAGAATGGTTCAAACTAGCCGGACAATGCTCTCGGCCCAGCACGGCTGAGCGTCAATCTTGCCGAATCGGCGGAGCGGGCGGGGTTCAGTCGCGGTCGCGGTCGCGGCGCGGAGGAAACAGCAGGCGGCGCAGGAAGTCGCGGTCCTCGGAGGCGCGCGCCAGGAAAGCCGCCTTGGTCTCCGGCGGCAGCCCGGCGAGGAAGCTGTGCAGGTCCTCGGTCATGTCCAGGATCATGCCGCCGGAGCCCTCGCGGCGCTCCTGCAGCGCCTGGGCCAGGGCGGCCCGGTCGAAGGCCGGCTGCTCCAGGGCGTGGATGATGATGGTGCGGAAGCTCTCCCGATCCTGGCGGCCTGCCTGGCGGCGCTCGGCGATCCGCTCGCGCAGAGCCTCCAAAGCAGCCACCTGGCGCGCGTCGAGGGAGAAGTCCTCGGCGGCCATGGCCACCGGATCGCGCCCGCGCTGCGGATAGTCGTGGTCGCGCACATGCGGATAGAAGACCACGCCCGCCAGGAAAAAGAGGTTCAGCGCCACGGAGGCCGTCAGCAGGAACCAGGGGAGTTTGCTACGCATCGCAGTCTTGCTTTCCAAAAACTAGATCAGGTCGTCCAGCAGCAGGTCGACCGGCACGTCGCTGTCGGTGACCTCGGCGGACTGGGTGCTGTCCATCTGTTCCCCCTGATAACGGCCCAGTTCGAAGGCGCCGGCGCAGGCCAGCACCAGGGCCACCGCCGCGAAGGCCGGCACCGCCGGACGCAGCCAGCCGGCCAGGAGGTGCCCGAACCAGGAGCCTCCCTTCTCCGGCGTCGCCTGCCGCGCCTTCCGTTGCGGCCGCAGGGCCTGGGCCTTCTCGACAACACCGGCGGGGACCGCCTCGGGGCCGGCGGCCAGCGTCTCGCGCAGCGCCAGCAGTTCGTTCAGCAGGGCCGGGTCAACGGCCAGCCGCGCCTCCAGGCGCGCCGCCTCGTCCTCGGCCAGGCTGCCGTCCAGGTAGGCGGCCAGCCACAGCGCCTCGGGCGCCTCGGCCTCCTGCTCCCGGACCTCCCCTGGGGGCGACCCGGCCTCACGGGCCCGGCGCCAGAGGGCCGCGCCCTCTTCGGTCTTTATCTTGTCTTCCCTCATGTCTCTCTACCTCAAACCCCTTGAACCCTTTTACGCAGCCAGAGCGGGAAATATCCCCGCACCTAGCCCTCTTCCCCCAACTCCGCCTGAAAATGCCCGCGCAGCTTCACCAGCGCTTTGTGGTGCATGGAGCGCACCGTCTGCGGGTCGATGCCGATCACCTCGGCCGCCTCGCCCGGCGTCATGTCGCGCTGGTACAGCAGCTCCAGCACCAGGGCCTGACGCGGCGACAGCAGGCCGTCGGGGATCTTCACCTTCTCCGGGATCACCGGATCGACCGCCAGAACCGCCTCCGGCTGCGCATCGATGTCCTCGGTGCGCCGGCGCAGGCGCCGCAGGTGGTCGATCGCCGTCGAGTTGGCCACCACCGTCAGCCAGGTGGTGATCTTGGCCCGCGAGGCGTCGTAGCTGCGCAGCAGCCGGAAGTCGTTCTGGCACAGCTTCACGAAGACGTCCTGCACCACGTCCTCCGCGTCCGACGTGCGTCCGGCGGGCACCAGACGGCGGCGCACGGCGGCGAAAATCACCGCCGCATGGCGCGCCACGAAGCGATCCCAGGCCGCCTTGTTCCCGTCCAGCAGGGCCTCCAGATCGGCATCGCCCCCGCTCACGGTCTCGCCTTCCACCGCAACGGCAAAACTCATCCCACTCCTTCGATCGGCCCTCTGCCGGCGGCGGAGCCTCTGCCACGCCGGCCCGCCAGCATAGACCGATTCCACCCCGGGAGTGCCAGCCCGCACCCGCAAGGGCGCCGAATGGCCTGCCGGCCGCCTTATCCGAATGCGCGGCCTTTATGTTCCCGTTATAGTCCAGCGATGAGTTCTACGTCGCTTCCTGCCGAAGCATCCCCACCCGCCGCAAACGCCCCCGGCCCGCGCCTGCCGGCGGCCCCGGTGCTGCTGGCC
>JBNKHC010000067.1:0-10395 GCA_050290145.1 Kiloniellaceae bacterium
TCGTCGGCGCCCTGCTGGCGCTGGCGGTCGTCGCCTGCTGGCACCTGCCGGCCATCGCCGACTGGCCCGCCTTTACCCATGACTACCGCGGCGAAGGCTATGCCGGGGCGCTGGGACCGGTGGTGCCGCCGCAGCTCTCGGCCTTCGTGCTGGTTTGCCTGCTGTTCGGCGCGCTCTTCGCCGCGACCGGTTTCCTGGCCCTGGCCGGGGCCAGGCGACCGGTGATCTGGGCCGGCGTCTCCGCCGGACTGCCGGTGGCGCTGCTGGCGGTCGCCTATTGGCGGGTCACCGGGCTGGGCATCGATCTTGCCTGGTCGGCCGCGGCGGGCGGCCTGGCGCTGCTCGGCCTGGCGGCAACGGCGCTGCTGCACCGCCGGCCGCCGCGCCCCGACGCGGAGCGGCTGAAGGGGGACTCCCTGAACGATCTGCTGCTGGGCATCTATGCCCTGGGCGGCGTCGCCGCCCTGGGGCTGGCCTTCGCCATGGCCCTGGAGCAGGCCTGGCTCACCGTCGCCCTGTCGCTGCAGCTGGCCGCGGTGGCCTGGGTCGCCAGCAGCTTGAAGCTGCGCAGCCTGCGCCCCGCCGCCTTCACCTTGGCCGCCGTGGTGCTGGTGCGTCTGGTGCTGAACTACAACGTCCTCGACTACCCGCTCGGCAGTACCTGGCTTTCCTGGCCGGGGGTCAACTGGATCTCCTACGGCTACGGCGTGCCGGCCCTGGCCTTCTGGTGGGCGGCGCGGCGCTTCCGCGGCCTGGCTTCCGGCAAGGCGTTGGACCGTTCCGGCGAACTGCTGGTGCTGCTGCTGGAGGGTGGCGCCCTGGTGCTGGCCTGGCTGCTGGTGACCCTGGAGATCCGCAGCATCATCGCCGGCGACCTCGCCAGCCGGACCTACGACCTGGCGGAGCAGTCGCTGCAGACCGTGGCCTGGCTGGCCATGGCCTACGGTTGGCTGCGCGCCTACCGGCTCACCGGCCGCAAGGTGCTGCTGTGGGGCTGGCGTGTGCTGGCCGGGCTTGCCGCCCTGCACTCGGCGCTCTTCCCGCTGCTGCTGGGCAATCCCTTGTGGAACTCGGTGAACGTCGGCGACTGGCCGCTGCTGAACCTCCTGGCTCTGGCCTACCTGCTGCCCGGCATCTTCGCGCTGCTCTTCGCCTGGGAGCTGCGCCAGAACGGTCAGCGCAAGGCGGCCATGGCTGCGGCGGTCTATGCCCTGCTGCTGATCTTCACCTGGCTGACGCTGGAGGTGCGCCACGCCTTCCACGGCCCCTGGCTGTCCGGGAGATCCACCACTGACGGCGAGCTGCTGGCCTACTCTCTGGTCTGGCTCGGCTATGCCTGGGTGCTCTTCGGCCTCGGTCTCAAGACCGGCTTTGCCAGCCTGCGCTATGCCTCCCTGGCGGTGCTGGCCGTGGCCACCGGCAAGGTGCTGCTGTTCGACTGGGGCGCCCTGGAGGGGCTCTACCGCTTCCTTTCCTTCGCCGCCCTGGGGTTCAGCTTGCTGGGTATCCCCTTCCTCTATCAGCGCTTTGTCTTTCCGCCGCGCTTGAAGCCCGCGGCGGGAGAGGCGCCGCCGGAGGACAAGACCACCGGCTCCCCCGGCTGAACCCCGCCCTGCCGCCGCCGTACCGGCGGCCTGCGCCGTTATACGGGCGACCTCGACGCCCCGGCCGGCCTGCCTCAGTCGGCGGCTGAGGCCTTTCTTGCGCATCCGACTTTGGGTTGAATATCACATCTTGTTTATCGCGGATGCTTTAGAAACATAAATATAACGATTATCAACAATATTATAAGGAAACGCGCGAATGGCAGAGCAGCCTCTTCGCGAAAAGCGGCCGGCCAGAGCCGAAAAAGGACCGTGGGGAAATGTCGGACGATCGTATCACGATCATTGAGGATGTCGGGGTGTCCAAGCCAGGCGGCGACGTACCGCCCTGGCTTCTGCTGGTCGTCGATGACGACGATTCCGTGCATCAGGCGACCCGCTTCGCGCTCGGCGACTTCAGCTTCGAGGATCGCCGTTTGGAGATCATCAATGCTCACTCGGCCGAGGAGGCGCGGCAGGTGATCGCCGAGCAGGAGGACGCTGCTGTCATCCTGCTCGACGTGGTCATGGAAAGCGAAGACGTCGGCCTGGACCTGCTGCGCTGGATCCGCAACGAGCTGGCCAATTCCCGGGCCCGCATCGTGCTGCGCACGGACCAGCCGGGCTTCGCGCCGGAATTCCAGGTCGTGCGCGACTACGACATCAACGACCACAAGAACAAGAGCGAGATGACCGCCGCCATACTGTCGACGACGGTTTACTCGGCGCTCAGGTCCTTCCGCGACATCGTCTCTTCCGGCCGCCGCCTGCTGGCCATGGCCGAAAGCGTGCTCGAGTTTTCCGACAGCGGCGACGAAATGTCCCTGGAGTTCGAGCCTTTCGACCTGAAGGCCCTGATCGGGGAATTCTTCGACCACCAGTCCGCAGACACCGCGGTGGAGCCGGACAGGGACGCAGGAGAGTCGGTCGGCCCCGGCCGCCTGATGCTGCGCGCCGACCGCCATGCGGTGCAGATCATGCTGATGAACGCGGTCTCCACCGCCCTGAGGCACAATCCGCCGAACTGCAGCGTGCGCCTGACCGCGCACCAGCTCTCGGACGGCGGGTTTGTGCTCTCCGTCATCGACAACGGCGGCGGCATGACGGTGGAGACCGAGAGGGGCAAGGGGACGACGGTGCGTCTGCACTTCCCAAGCGACAGCCTGGCGCCATCGCAGGCGGAGCCGGGCAAGACACTCAACTAGAAAATTGGGGCAGGGGCTTTAATGATTCGCAACTTCGCTGGCCTCCTGGGCCTGGCCGTGGTGTTCCTCGCGGCCGGCTGCGATGCTCCGGAACCCATCAAGGTCGGCTTCATCGGCGGTCTGACCGGACGCTCGGCGGACATCGGCGAGGCCTCGCGCAACGCGGTGCAGCTCGCAGTCCAGGAAGTGAACGCCGCCGGCGGCATCGACGGTCGCCCGGTTGAGCTGCTGGTGCGCGACGACGCCAATGATCCCGACGTTGCCGGAGAGGCGGTACGCGGTCTGCACGCCGCCGGCGTCGACGCCATCATCGGCCCCAACATCAGCGCCATTGCCGGCGGCATGGTGCCCGTTCTCAACGAGCTTCAGGTGGTCACCGTCTCGCCGACGGTGTCGTCCCTGGCTTTCGCGGACAAGGACGATTATTTCTTCCGCATCAACTGGACCACCCGCGACAACGCCCGTATCTACGCCAAGCACTACTACGATCTTGGCCATCGCCAGGTCGCCGCGGCCATCGACGACAACAACCGTGTGTTCTCGGAAAGCTGGCTGCAGGAGTTCACCTACGGCTTCGAGGTGGCAGGCGGCAAGGTGGTCGGCTTCGAGGCCTTCGATCCCGCCAAGAACGACAGCTATGCCGACACCGCCCGCGCCCTGGTCTCCATGGGGGCCGACGCCCTGGTGCTGATCGCGAACAGCGTGGACACCGCCCAGCTCGCCCAGCAGATCCGCAAGCTGGATGCAGACATCCTGTTGATCGCCGCGGAGTGGGCGGCCTCCGAACGCCTGATCGCCCTCGGCGGGCGGACCATCGAGGGGCTGGAACTGGTGCAGTCCTACAACCGCGCGGACCAGTCACAGCGCTACACCGCTTTCCGCGAAGCCTACGGCAGCCAGTTTCAGCAGGTCCCGGGCTATGCCAGCGTTGCCGCCTATGATGCCGCGACGGTGCTGTTCGAAGCCCTGGCACGGCGCGAGGCCGCGGGCGGGCTGAAAGAGGCTCTCCTGAACCTGGGCGAGGTGCAGGGACTGCAGCAGATGATCTCCTTCAACCGCTTTGGAGATGCGCAGCGCCGCGCCTTCTTCGTCGCGGTGCACGACGGCCAGTTCGTGCTGCAATGAAGCTCTTCCCCGAACATCGCCTCAGAACGTCGGTAACGCTGCTGATGGTGGCGACGACGCTGGTCACCCTGGCGATCGTGGGGTCGGGCATCCTGGCGGTGAAGATTCCGCGCATCACGAAGGAAAACCAAGCCCAGGCCGCGCGCGCCGCAGAGGAGATGGTGGGGCGGGTCGAGCTTTTCCTGCGGGACGTGGAGACCAGGGTCACCCGGGCGGGAAACTTCTACCGCACCGTGCCGGCGGACCGCCTCTCGGAGATCTTCGAGATCGCCCGCAGCAACTCCGTGGAGGCGCTCTATCTGGTCGGCGCCGACGGCAATGCCAACGGCAAGCTGATCAACAGCAGCATTCCCGGCAGCAGTGCCGAGCGCAACCGCGAGCTGGAGGGCGTAGACCTCTCCACCTATCCGCTGTTCCTCGCGGCGCTGGAGCGCAACGCGGTGGTGTGGAGCGACAAGCACATCTCGGCCATTACCGGACGGGTCACGGTCGGCCTCGCGGTACCGGTCGCCGAGCGCGGCGCCGTGATCATCGCCGAGATACCCCTTGCCACGCTGCTCGACATCAGCCGTATCGCCAAGGGCGAGGGCGGTCTCGACCACTGGATCCTGGACCGCAGGGGAGAGGTCGTCGCCGACACCGACGCGGAATCGGGTGGCCGCATCAATCTCTATAACCTGCCGATCGTCCGGGCGGGCCTCGCCGGCGGCGCCCTGCCGGAAACCATGCGATTCCGCAACCGGGAATACCAGGTCTCGGCTTCGCGTTCGCATGCGCTGGGCTGGCTCTTCGTGAGCCGTGTTCCCGCCGGCCTGGAGAACGCCCACATCCGCGAGACCGTCACCATCGTCCTGCTGGCCTTCTTCGGCTCGGTCGTGGTCGGCCTGCTGCTGGCGCCGGTCTGGGCCCAGGGCATCGTGCGGCCTCTGCGCGCGGTCGCCGACCGCGCCCACCAGATCGCCAACGGCGCCCACCCCGTGACCTGGCCGCGCGGCAAGACCCTGGAGTTCAACCGCCTGTCCGAGGACCTTGCCGCGATGGCGGATGCCATTCAGCGGCGCGAGGACGACCTGCGCCGTCTGAACGAGGAACTGGAAGACCGCGTGGTTCAGCGTACCGCCGACCTGACCCGCAGCAACCAAGACCTTTCGACGGCGCTGGCGACCGTGGAGCAGGCCAAGGACGAGCTGATCCAGTCGGAAAAGCTGGCGGCCCTTGGCCGGCTGGTCACCGGTGTGGCCCATGAACTCAACACGCCGCTGGGCAACGGGCGCATCGCCATCACCACCCTGGCCGACAAGCTCTCGCGCTTCGAGCGGAGCCTTGCCGAGGGCTTGCGCCGCTCCGAGCTGGAGTCCTTCGTCCAGGGCGTGCAGACCAGCACGGACATCGCCGAGCGCAACCTGCTGCGCGTCAGCCGGCTGGTCGCCAGCTTCAAGCAGGTGGCCGCCGACCGCACCGCTTCGCGGCGGCGCAGGTTCCAGCTCATCGAACTGATCGACGAAGTGGTGCTGACTGTCAGCCCGTCGATCAAACGCCAGCCGATCGACGTCCGCGTCGCCGTTGCCGACGACCTTCACCTCGACAGCTATCCGGGGGAGTTGGGGCAGGTCCTGACCAATCTCATCGAGAACTGCGCCAACCACGCCTTCAGGGACCGCGAGCCGGGCTGGGTGGAGATCGCAGCCGAACTCGCTGACGGCGGGCTGGTCGCCATCACCCTGCGTGACAACGGCATCGGCATGCCCCCGGACGTGGCGCAACGGGCCTTCGATCCCTTCTTCACCACTTCCCTTGGCAGCGGCGGGACCGGGCTGGGCCTCTTTACCGCCCACAACGCCGTCACCAACGTGCTGGGCGGGACCATCACCCTGACCAGCAAGCCGGGCGAGGGGACCTGTTTCGAGCTGCGCCTGCCCCTGGTCGCGCCCAAGGAAGCCGGCAGCGCCGGCGTGGTCGTCGCGGCGGCGGTGCGATCTCATCAGCTTGATTAGGCGGCTCAATCAGGCGTCGCCCTACCCCTTCTTCATGTTATGCTGCGGCCAGGAAACCGCATGCGGCGCCGCCGGCCAGGGCCTCGGGGCTCCGCGCATAAGCGGAAGGGGAGCAGGGTGTCACAACGGGTTCTCGTCGTCGAAGACGAGCCGAATATTGTCGAATCCCTCAGTTTTCTGATGAAACAGGAGGGTTTCGACGTGAAGATCGCGCAGGACGGCACCACGGCCCTGCGCATCGTGGAAAGCGATGTGCCGGACCTGGTGGTGCTGGACGTCATGCTGCCGCGGCGCGACGGCTACGACGTCTGCAAGGCGATCCGGGCCAACCGCAAGCTGGACGACGTGCGGATCATGATGCTGTCGGCCAAGGGCCGCGAACTCGACCGGCGCAAGGGCCTGGAGCTCGGCGCCGACGACTACATCACCAAGCCCTTCTCGACCCGCGATCTGGTCGACCGGGTCCGGGCACTGCTCGGCCTGCTGCCGGAGTAGCCCGATGCCGGCGGCAACAGCGGGCCTGCATGGCGCTTGCCCGGGAGGCGCGGCATGAGCCGGCGCCGCAGCGCAGAGTGGTCGGTGGTGCTCTTCATCGTGGCGCTGCTGGCCTTCAACCCGCCGGTCCTCTCGATCTTCTCCGTGCCGGAGCTGATCTTCGGCATCCCGATCCTCTACCTCTACATCTTCCTGGCCTGGGCGGCGGCGATCGTGCTGCTGGCGCTCAACGTCTCGGGCCTGACCGAGCGCGAGGGCGCGCGGCCCCTGCACATTCCCGGCCCGGTACCGGCGCGGCCGTCGGAGGATCTGGACTCGCCGCTGGTCGGGGCCGATGAGACCTCGTCCCGGCGTGGCGGTGCGGAGGACTGACGATGCTGTCCGGTTGGGGGATCCTCGCCGTTGCCTTCGGCTATCTCTGCCTGCTCTTCGCCATTGCCTACTACGCCGACAAGCGGGCTGACGCCGGGCGCAGCCTGATCCGCAGCCCCTGGATCTACACCCTGTCGATCGCCGTCTTCTGTACCTCCTGGACCTTCTACGGCTCGGTCGGGCGGGCCGCCTCCGGCGGCATCCACTTCCTGCCGATCTACCTGGGGCCGACCCTGGTCTTCCTGCTGTGGTGGTTCGTGATCCGCAAGATCATCCGCATCAGCAAGGCCCACCGCATCACCTCCATCGCCGAGTTCATCTCCTCGCGCTATGGCAAGTCGACCAGCCTCGGCGCGCTGGTCACGGTCATCGCGGTGGTCGGCATCATTCCCTACATCTCGCTGCAGCTGAAGGCGGTCTCCACCTCCTTCAACGTGCTGCGCCAGTATCCCGTGGTGGCCATGCCGCTGCAGGAGAACGTGCCGCTGCTGGCCGATACGGCGCTCTGGGTTGCGCTCATCATGGCGGCCTTCGCGATCCTCTTTGGCACCCGCCACATCGACGCCTCGGAACACCACGAGGGCATGGTCGCCGCCGTCGCCTTTGAATCCCTGGTGAAGCTGATCGCCTTCCTGGCGGTCGGCATCTTCGTCACCTTCAGCGTCAACGACGGCATCGGCGACCTGTTCCGCCGGGCGGCGGCCGACGAGTCGATCTCGCAGCTCTTCCTCGCCGACTCCGGCGGCAGCTACCTGCAGTGGATCACCCTGACGCTGCTGTCCATGGCCGCCATCATCTGCCTGCCGCGCCAGTTCCAGGTGACGGTGGTCGAGAACGTGAACGAGCGTCACCTGGCACGGGCCGTCTGGCTGTTCCCGCTCTACATGCTGACCATCAACATCTTCGTCCTGCCCATCGCCATGAGCGGGCTGCTGCATTTCCCGGCCGGCCTGGTCGACGCCGACACCTTCGTGCTGACCATCCCGATGAAGGAGCGGGCAGAGTTCCTGGCGCTGCTGGCCTTCATCGGCGGCCTCTCCGCGGCGACGGGCATGGTCATCGTCGCCGCCATCGCGCTCTCGACCATGATCTGCAACGATCTGATCATGCCGGCGCTGCTGCGCATCACCTGGCTGCGCATGACCGAGCGCGGCGACCTCTCGGTGCTGCTGCTGCGTATCCGCCGTTTCGCCATCGTGATGATCCTGCTGCTGTCCTTCGCCTACTTCCGCTTCATCGGACAGCCCGAGGCCCTGGTCACCATCGGCCTGGTGTCCTTCGCCGCCGCCGCGCAGTTCGCTCCCGCCATCATCGGCGGCATCTTCTGGAAGGGCGGTTCGCGCCTGGGCGCCCTGGTGGGCCTGACCCTCGGCTTCGTCACCTGGACCTACACCCTGCTGCTGCCTTCCTTCGCGCGGCCGGGCTGGCTGCCGACCTCCTTCATCGAGCAGGGGCCGCTGGGCATCGCGCTGCTGAAGCCCTATGCGCTGCTCGGCCTGCAGGGACTCGACAGCCTGTCACACGCCATGTTCTGGAGCATGCTGGCCAATATCGGCGGCTACGTGGTGGTCTCCCTGCTGGCCCGCCAGAGCGCCATCGAGCGCATCCAGGCGGTGCTCTTCGTCGACGTCTTCCGGCACTCGGGCGTGCAGAGCGGCTCGCACTTCTGGCGCGGCTCGGCGACCGTGCCGGATCTGAAGAACCTGGTGGCCCGCTTCATCGGCCCGGGCCGGGCCGAGCACGCCTTCTCCGACTACGGGCGCATCCACGGCATCAACGTCACCAAGCTGCGCGAGGCCGACCCGGGCCTGGTCAGCTTCACCGAGCGCCTGCTGGCCGGCGCCATCGGCGCGGCCTCGGCGCGGGTCATGGTGGCCTCCGTCGCCAAGGGCGAGGTGCTGGGCATCGAGGAGGTCATGGAGATCCTGGAGGAGACCTCCCAGGTCATCGAGTACAGCCACGGCCTGGAGCAGAAGTCGCGCGAGCTGGAGGCCTTGACCGCCGAGCTGCGCGAGGCCAACGCGCGCCTGCAGGAACTCGACCGCATGAAGGACGAGTTCCTCTCCACGGTCAGCCACGAGCTGCGCACGCCGCTGACCTCGATCCGGTCCTTCAGCGAGATCCTCTTCGACAATCCGGATCTGGGGGTCGGCGACCGGCGCAAGTTCCTCACCGTCATCGTCAAGGAGAGCGAGCGCCTGACGCGCCTCATCAACCAGATCCTCGACCTTGCCAAGATGGAGGCCGGCAGCATCGACTGGGAGATGGAGAACCTCGATCCGCGCCCGGTGGTGGAGGAGGCCATCGCCATCACTTCGGCCCTCTTCGCCGAGAAGGCGGCGCGCCTGGAAGTGCAGATCGCCCGCGACCTGCCGATGGTCCATGCCGACCGCGACCGCCTGATCCAGGTGCTGGTGAACCTGCTGTCCAATGCCGCCAAGTTCTGCGACGAGAAGGCCGGCTATGTGGTGGTCAGCGCCGAGAACCGCCCCGACGGCCTGCAGATCTCCGTCGCCGACAACGGCCGCGGGGTGCCGCCGGAGAACCGCCAGCTGATCTTCGAGAAGTTCCAGCAGGCCAGTGAAAACCTGACCGACAAGCCGCGCGGCACCGGCCTGGGGCTCACCATCTCGCGCCAGATCATCGAGCATTTCGGCGGCCGGATCTGGGTCGAATCCTCCCCCGGCAACGGCGCGCGCTTCTGCATCGTGCTGCCACAGCGTGCCCTGGAAGTGGCCCGCCAGGCGGTCTGACCCCGGATCCTGCAGGACGCATGGCCCCCGGCCGCAGGGGCCCGATTGCATAGGGGGGCGCGATGGTCTAAAAACCGCGCCCAGCAGTCCCTATCTATAGTCGCTGCGATCCAACCACAGCGTTAACTTTCTCAAAGGCCGGAGATTTCATGGCTTCCTATCAGTACGTCTATCAGATGGACGGCGTGTCCAAGACCTATCCGGGCGGCAAGCAGGTCCTCAAGGATATCCGCTTGTTTTTCCTGCCCGGCGCCAAGATCGGCGTGCTGGGCCTGAACGGCGCCGGCAAGTCCACCCTGATGAGGGTCATGGCCGGCATCGACACCGAGATCAACGGCGAGGCGCGGGCCGCCGACGGCATCAAGGTCGGCTACCTGCCGCAGGAGCCGCAGCTGGATCCGAACAAGGACGTGGCCGGCAACGTCTTCGAGGGCGTGGCCGAGACCAAGGCGCTGCTCGACCGCTTCGAGGAGGTCAGCAACGCCTTCGCCGAGGCCGATCCCGACGAGATGGACAAGCTGATCGCCGAGCAGGCCGAGCTGCAGGAAAAGATCGACGCCGCCGACGCCTGGGACCTGGACCGCACGGTGGAAATCGCCATGGACGCCCTGCGCTGCCCGCCGGGCGATGCCGACGTCACCAAGCTGTCGGGCGGCGAACGCCGCCGCGTGGCGCTCTGTCAGCTCCTTCTGCAGAAGCCCGACATGCTGCTGCTCGACGAGCCGACCAACCACCTGGACGCCGAGTCCGTGGCCTGGCTGGAGCGCTACCTGGAGGAATATCCGGGCACCGTCGTGGCCGTGACCCACGACCGCTACTTCCTGGACAACGTCGCCGGCTGGATCCTGGAGCTGGACCGCGGCCGCGG
>JBNKHC010000068.1:0-14586 GCA_050290145.1 Kiloniellaceae bacterium
CCCGGCATCGAGCCCGGCTTCGACGCTACAAGCCAGCCGGTTTCCCGCCTGCTGCCCAGGGTCATCGGCCGGCCGGAGCTGGCCGCCGAGCCCGATGCGCCGATCTATTTCTATCTGGAAGGCGCCGACGACTACGATCCCTGGACGCCGCTGCTCTGGCCGTCCGGCGGCGAAAGTTTATCCGGCGGCTGACTGCCGCCATTCCTTTTGCACCTGGGCATCGTCCTCCGCGGTGATGCGGCGGGC
Organism: Kiloniellaceae bacterium; assembly: GCA_050290145.1. Classification (GTDB taxonomy): domain Bacteria; phylum Pseudomonadota; class Alphaproteobacteria; order Kiloniellales; family Kiloniellaceae; genus Pelagibius. The sequence goes on from JBNKHC010000068.1 coordinate 247, forward strand.
CCTGAGGGCCACGAAGCGTCCTTCGGGCAGCAGGCGCCGCAGTGCCCAGACCGCCATGGCGCGGACCAGTGGCGAGGTGTCCTCAAGCAATGCTTCGGCGTGCGGCGCCAGCGCGGACTCGCCGCTGTTGCCCACGGCGATCAGCACGTTGCGGATGAAGCGGTCGCGGCCGATGCGCTTGATGGGGGAGCCGGCGAAGACGCGACGGAAGGTGGCGTCGTCGAGCTGCAGCAGGTCGGCCAGGCGCGGCGCCGAGAGCTCGGCACGCGGCAGGAAGGCGGGCTCAGCCGTGCGCTGCGCGAACTTGTTCCAGGGGCAGACCGCCAGGCAGTCGTCGCAGCCGTAGATGCGGTTGCCCATGGCGGCGCGGAACTCCCGCGGGATATGCCCCTTGTGCTCGATGGTGAGATAGGAGATGCAGCGCCGGGCATCCAGCCGGTAGGGGCCGAGGAAGGCATCGGTGGGGCAGACCTCGAGGCAGCGCCAGCAGGACCCGCAGTGGTCTTCCTCGGCAGTGTCGGCAGGCAGGTCCAGGTCGGTGAAGACCTCGCCCAGGAACAGCCAGGAACCGAGCTCCAGCGAGACAAGGTTGCTGTGCTTGCCCTGCCAGCCGAGGCCAGCGGCCTGGGCCAGGTGCTTTTCCATTACCGGGGCGGTGTCGACGAAGACCTTCACCTCGGCCGCCAGCTCCTCGTGCATCCAGCGCGCCAGCGCCTTCAGGCGCCTCTTGATCAGGTCGTGGTAGTCGGCGTTACGCGCATAGACGGAGATCGAGGCGCGGTCCTTGCGCTCCAGCAGGCCCAGAGGATCGCTGCCGGGCCCGTAGTTCTGCCCCAGCACGATGACGCTGCGCGCCTCCGGCCAGAGGGTCCGCGGATCGGCGCGGCGCTCGGCGTTTCGCGCCAGCCAGTCCATCTCGCCGTGGCAGCCCTGGTCGAGGAAGGCGAGGAATTCCTCCTGCGCCGCCCGGGCGACCTGCGCCGGCGCGAAGCCGACAGCGTCGAAGCCCAGCGCCAGCGCACGCTCGCGGATCTGCGCCCTGATCTCGTCAGAGCGGGGGGATGTCCCCCTCTGCGGCTTGTCGCTCGAACGCGGCAACGAAGTCCTCCAGGCGGCCACCTTCGATGGCCTCGCGCAGACCGGCCATGATCTGCTGGTAGTAGTGCAGATTGTGACGGGTCAGCAGGATCGGTCCAAGCATCTCCTTGGCCTTGAAGAGATGGTGCAGGTAGGCGCGGCTATAGTCGGCGCAGGTCGGGCAGGGGCAGTCCGGGTCCAGGGCGCGCGGGTCGTCGCGGTGGCGGGCGTTGAAGATGTTGAGGGTCGCGCGCCGGGTGAAGGCCTGGCCGGTGCGCCCGCTGCGCGTCGGCAGCACGCAGTCGAACATGTCGATGCCGCGCCTGACCGCGCCGACGATGTCGGCGGGCTTGCCGACGCCCATGAGGTAGCGCGGGCGCTCGGCCGGCAGATGCGGCACCGTCGCCTCCAGGACCTCGAACATCGTCTCCTGGCCTTCGCCGACGGCCAGGCCGCCGACCGCGTAGCCGTCGAAGCCGATCTTCTTCAACGCTTCTGCCGAGCGGTGGCGCAGTTCGGGATAGACGCCGCCCTGGACGATGCCGAACAGGCCGTAGCCTGGGCGTCGGGTGAAGGCCTTCCTGCAGCGCGCAGCCCAGCGCATGGAGCGCTCCATGGACTCCCGCGCCTCCTTCTCCGTCGCCGGGAAGGGCGTGCACTCGTCCAGCACCATGGTGATGTCGGCGTCGAGCAGTTCCTGGATCTCCATGGCGCGCTCGGGCGTCAGGTTGTGCGGCGTGCCGTCCAGGTGGGAGCGGAAGGTGACGCCGTCTTCGGTGATCTTGCGCAGCTCTTCCAGCGACATGACCTGGAAGCCGCCGGAGTCCGTCAGGATCGGCCCCGGCCAGTTCATGAATTTGTGCAGGCCGCCCAGGGCGGCGACTCGCTCGGCGCCGGGGCGCAGCATCAGGTGATAGGTGTTGCCGAGGATGATCTCGGCGCCGGTCGCTTTCACCTGGTCCGTCATCAGGCCCTTCACCGTGCCGGCGGTGCCGACGGTCATGAAGGCGGGGGTGTTGACCACGCCGTGCGCTGTGCTCAGGCGGCCGCGCCGCGCGGCGCCGTCGGTCGCCTGGACTTCGTAATCGAGGCCGAACCCGCTCATGCGCGCTGCTCCGGCTCCAGCAGGCAGGCGTCGCCGTAGGAGTAGAAGCGGTAGCCTTCCGCGATCGCATGGGCGTAGGCGGCCTCCATGCGCGCCTTGCCGGCGAAAGCGCAGACCAGCATGAAGAGGGTCGAGCGCGGCAGGTGGAAGTTGGTCATCAGCAGGTCGACGGCCTTGAAGCGGTAGCCGGGCAGGATGAACAGCTTGGTCTCGCCGGTAAAGGCGGTCAGCCTGCCCGCGTCGTCGGCGACGCTCTCCAGCAGGCGCAGCGCCGTGGTGCCGACGGCGACGACGCGTCCGCCGGCGGCGCGCGCAGCGTTGATCGCCGCGGCGGCCTCCTCGGTGATCTCGCCCCATTCGCTGTGCATGACGTGGGCTTCGACCTCCTCGGTCTTCACCGGCAGGAAGGTGCCGGCGCCGACGTGCAGCGTAACGTTCACGCGGCCGATGCCGCGCGCCTCGATGCGGTTCAGCAGGGCTTCGGTGAAGTGCAGCCCGGCGGTGGGCGCGGCGACCGCGCCTTCGCGGTCGGCAAAAACGGTCTGGTAGTCGTGGCGGTCTCGCGGGTCGCCGGTCTTGTCGCGGGTGATGTAGGGCGGCAGCGGCATGACCCCGTGTTCTTCCAGGGCCGCCAGCAGGGCGCCGTCGCGGCGGTCGAAGTGCAGGGTGACCTCGCCGGCCTCGCCCTTGTCGATCACCGCGGCGGCGAAGTCCCCCGAGGCGTCCGATCCGAAGTCGATGCGGTCGTTGACGCTCAGCTTGCGGGCCGGGCGCGCGAAGGCCTTCCAGGTGGCGCCGTCCAGCGCCTGGTGCAGCGTCACCTCGATCCCGGCGGTGCCGCGCCTGCCGGTCAGGCGGGCGGGGATGACCTTGGTGTCGTTGGTGACCAGCAGGTCGCCGGGGCGCAGCAGGTCCGGCAGGTCGGCGATGCGGCGGTCGGCCATGCCCGTTTGGGTTCCAGGGGCGCCCACATGCAGCAGCCTTGCCTGGTCGCGCGGCTCCATGGGGTGCTGGGCGATCAACTCGCGGGGCAAATCGAAGTCAAAGTCGTCGGTTCGCATGGGGAGGCTCTACCACCGTGCCGGCGGCAGGCCAAGCCGCCTAGTTTTGCGGCGGCACCAACTGTATCGGCGCAGCGGGGTCTGCGGCGGCCGGGCCGGCGGCGGTCGGCAGGGGTGGAGCGCCGTAGAGGCGGCTGGTGATGCTGGAGAGGTCGGCCGGCGGTGTGGAAACGACCGAGCCGGTGACCGCCGGGGGCACTGCCGCACCGGCGACGGCGCTGCGCCCGCGGGCATAGTCCTCGGCCCGGTAGGTCAGCAGGCGGCCGTCCTCGATGACGTAGACGACGCCGGCATCCGGGCTGCTGTCCGGCGGGCCGGCGGGCGTGGCCGGAACCAGGGGGCCGGTTCCGGTGACCAGGGGCGCCGGCGCCGTTGCCTCGACGGGGGGCGGGCCCCCGGCCCCGAAGGTGCGGGCATAGACCGAGCTGTAGGGCGAACCGTCGGAGGCGGCGTAGGTGGGGGAGAAATAGCGCGCGTCCTGCGCCGTCGCCGCTCCGGCGCCGGCGGCCGTTGCCGCGGCGAGCCCGACCGCCGCCCGGGCAAGCCGCAGACGGGCCCGGTCGGAATGACGGCTGGTGACTCCCGGCATGTGACCCCCAATCCCCTCAGGCGCGGCGCCGGCCGCCGCCCCTGGGTAAGTTTGCCGCCCCATTTAGCCCCATTTAGCCCCATTTAGCGGCCTGCGGGGGCCCCCGTCCAGGGCCGAGTGGTCCCGGTAGCGGGCCGGGGGCGCGGTCAGGAGACCAGGTCGCTGACCTGGTCCTGGTCGCCCACCGTCTTCACCAGGGCATAGATCTGGCGCCGCACGGTGGGGTCGGAGATCTGGTTGTAGGCCTGGATCAGCTTCAAGGTGTCGCTCTTGCCCAGCAGGGCCCCGACCTGGTGGTCGGAGCCTGCCCCGCAGTCGCAGCCGGCCGGTTCCGGCGGCGGGGCTTCGTCTTCGGCCGGAATGCTCTGGAAGAAATAGCCGACCGGGACGCGCAGCACCCGGGCCAGATGGAACAGGCGGCTGGCGAAGATGCGGTTGGTCCCGCGCTCGTATTTCTGGATCTGCTGGAAGGTAATGCCCAGGGCGCGGGCCAGGGTCTCCTGGCTGAACCCCATCGCCAGGCGGCGCAGGCGCAGGCGGGCACCGATGGCGATGTCGATGGGATCGGGGGTGGGGGCGGGAAGGCGTTGTTTTTCGGTCACTGTCTGGATCTCTTTGTGCAATTCGACCCAGCGGCGATGGGTGAAAAACGGGCTCTCGACTGGTTTTGGCGGCATCAGGCTTACCGCAAACCTTTTCCGGCGATCAAGCGCGCGAAATGATCAGATTGCGGCTCACCGGGACGCTTAGACGTCTCTTAACCATAGTACGGAGGATCGTCCCTTCCGGGATGCAGAAGAGGGGTGGCTTTTTCGGGCTGCGGAAGGGGGACTAGGTGCCGGATTTGCGCCAGACGGCTCGCTCACCGGCGGTTTCCGCGCTGCAGGGCCCGCGCGAGATGGCGACCTCCGCCCTGGCTGTGGCAGTGGCGGCCGAGGGAAAGACATCGGAGAGGGCCTTCAGGATCGGCGCCACCTCGGGGCTGGAGACGGAATAGAACACGGTCTGGGCCGAGCGCCGCGTCGTGACCAGGTTGTCCCGGCGCAGCTTGGCCAGGTGCTGGGACAGGGCCGACTGGCTGAGCCCGACCAGGCGGCAGAGCTCGTTGACCGAGTGTTCGCGCTCGCTGAGATGACATAGGATGACCAGACGCCGCTCATTACCCATTGCGCGCAGCAAGCGGCTGGCGCGTCCCGACGTCAACAGGAGGGATCCGAACGGCATGTAGTTGATACTTGTTCGCCGGAGGCGATGGTCAAGGGCAGGAAGTGGATTTTATGCCCGGGCCTAACGATCTGAATTGTCTGTCAATTTTGAGAATCGAGACGAAGATACCGTGACTACCACTTTTTTGGATGCCACCGGCCTGCGCTGTCCCCTCCCGGTGCTGCGGGCCCGCAAGGCGATGAAGGGCGTGGCCGCCGGCGGTCTGCTGGAGGTCAAAGCCACCGATCCGGGCGCGGTGGCCGATTTTCAATCGTTCTGCTTAACCACCGGCGACGAGCTGGTGGAATGGCGCGAGGACGACGGCGTCTTCCTGTTCCGCATCCGCAAGGCCGGCTGAGGCCAGGGCCACGCGCTATTCGCCGAGGGCCGGTTGGGTGCCGCGGCCGCCGGGGCGCGCAGAGCTGTCTGCGACCGGCTCGCGGCCTTCCAGCAGGCCGACCAGCATCGACAGCATCGGCGGGATGATCAGCAGGGTCAGCGCCGCCGACATCGCCAGGCCCCCCACCACCACCGAGCCGAGCCCGCGGTAGAGCTCTGAGCCCGCGCCGGGGAAGAACACCAGCGGCAGCATGCCGACGACCGAGGTGAGTGTCGACATGAAGATGGGCCGGATGCGGTTGCGGGTCGCCTCGACGATTGCCGGTCCCGACGCCATGCCCTCTTCGCGCAGGTGGTAGAGGGTCTTGTGGACCAGCAGAATGGCGTTGTTCACCACGATGCCGATCAGGATGACGAAGCCCAGCAGCGTCAGCATGTCCAGGGGCTGGTAGGTGTAGAGGTTCAGCACCACCAGTCCCGCAACGCCGCCGGCGGTGGCCAGCGGCACCGACAGCAGGATGATCAGCGGGTAGAAGAAGCTTTCGAAGAGCACCGCCATGACCAGGTAGACGATGGCAACGGCGAGGGCCAGCTGGACCACCATGGCGTTCCAGGTCTGGGTCAGCTTGTCGGCGGTGCCGGAGATGGAGAACTTCACCCCCGGCGGCAGGCCCGCCTGTTGCATCGGCACCATGACCTGGTCGCGCAGGGTCTCCAGCGCCGCCTCCAGGGGGATGCCCGGTGCCGGGCGGATTTCCAGCGTGATGGTGCGGGCGCGTTCGTGGTGGCGCACCTCCGTCGGGCCGGAGGTCAGAACCACCTCGGCCAGGGAGGAGGCGGGCAGGATATCGCCGCTGGAAGTCACCACCGGCAGGCTGGAGATGCCCTGGGTCTCAACGACGTTGGCTGCCGGACCCTGCAGCATCAGGTCCAGGCGGTCGTTGCCGACGGTCACCTCCAGCACGCGCAGGCCGTCGTTGAAGGTGTCGATGGCTTCGCCGAACTGGCGCGCGGTGACACCGTTGTCGGCCAGGCGCACCCGGTCGGGGAACAGCCGCACCTCCGGCGCGCCCAGCTCCAGGCCGGGGTTGGGGCGCAGCTGGTTGCCCTTGTCGCGCGGCAGGATCTGCGCAATGCGCCCCACGGCCTGCTGCGCCACCTGGAGGATCGGCTCCAGGTGCTGGCCGGAGATGTTGAGGTCGATCTTGCGCCCCGAGCCGATGCCGCGCCCGAAGATGGAGGGCTGGTTGATGAAGCCGAAAGTGCCGGGCTCGCTGAACACCGGTCCCTGCAGCAGGGGAATGATCTCCGCGGCGCGCTGCGGCTCCGCCGAGGTGGCGCCGATGAAGGTGTTGGCGTTGAAGGCGACGAAGAAGAAGCGGTCCATCTTCGGCGGCGGCCGCTCTCCGGCCTTGGCGCCGAAGCCCGCCAGCAGGCCGGCGAAGCTTTCCTTCACGCCCTGCAGCAGCTCGCCCGGTAGGGCGCTGATCCGCTGCTGCAGGCTTCTGTCGTCTTCCGCCGGCGCCTCGAGGGAGGATTCCTGCTCCGTCCAGTGCGGCCGGGTCGCCGTTTCGACGCTCTGGGCGATGCTCACCATGGTGTCGAGGTTGTAGCCGGGCGGCGGAATGATGATGCCGAAGACCAGGTTGCGGTTGCCCTCGGGCAGGTACTCCAGCTTGGGCAGGTAATGCCAGCTGCCGTAGAGCGCCACCACGGTGACCGCCGCCACCGTGCCCAGGGCGGCCAGGCGGCTGCGCACCACCAGCCGCGCGAAGCCGACCACCGTGGCGACAAAGCCCCTTGCGAGCTCGTCGATGACCGGCAGGTGCAGACGCGTGACGCTGTGATCGGAGGGCGACTTGCCGCTGCCGCGCAGCAGCCGGCTTGAGAGCGCCGGCAGCACGGTGATGGAGACCAGGAGGGACAGCAGGACCGAGACGGAGATCGCCACCGCGATGTCGCGGAACAACTGGCCGACCTCCAGCTCCATGACCAGGATCGGGATGAAGACCATGACCGTGGTCAGGGCGGAGACCAGCACCGCGCCCCAGACCTGCTTGGCGCCCAGGTAGGCGGCCTCGCGCACCGGGCGGCCCTGTTCGCGCAGGCGGTAGATGTTCTCCAGCACGACGATGGCGGCATCGACCACCATGCCGACGGCGAAGGCGATGCCGGCCAGCGAGATGACGTTGATCGAGCGTCCCAGCGCGGCCATGGCCACGAAGGCACCGATCACCGAGACCGGGATGGCGAGGGACACCACGAGGGTCGCGCGGAAGGAGCGCAGGAAGAGCAGCAGGATGATGGCCGCCAGGGTGCCGCCGACCCAGATGTTCTGCTGCACCAGGTCGATGGCGGAATCGATGTAGACCGTCTCGTCGTAGACCTGGCGCAGCTTCAGCCCCGCGGCGGGAATGGGCCCCTCGTTCAGCTCCTTGATCGCGGCGCGGATGCCTTTCATCGTCTCGATGACGTTGGCGCCGGTCTCGCGGATGGCGTTCATCGCCAGGGCCGCGTGGCCGCGCATGCGGATGGAGGCGCGCGCTTCCTTGTAGCCGAAACGCACGTCGGCGATGTCGCCGATGCGGACCCGCGCGACGCGGCCGGTGGCACGGTCCTCGTCGCTGCGCACCACGACCGAGCGTACCGCCTCGACCGTGTTCAGCTCGCCCTCGGTGCGCACCACATAGCGGCGCTTGCCCTCGTCGACGTCGCCGGCGCTGAAAGAGGCGTTGGCGCGGCGCAGGGCGTCGACCACCTCGCTGACCGTCAGGCGGTAGCGGGCCAGGACCTGGGGATCGACGGTCACCTGGATTTCCCGTTCGGTGCCGCCGTAGACGTTGATGCGGCTGACCCCGGGGACGCGCTCCAGGCGTTCCTGGATGACGTTCTCGGCAAAGTCGCCGTATTCGCTGATCGGCCGCTCGTTGCCGGGCGCGCGCGTCAGGATGAACCAGGCGATGGCGTTGTCCTCGGCGCCGGCGGTGTCCAGCGTCGGCTCGTCGGCTTCGTCGGGATAGCCGTTGACCCGGTCCAGACGGTTGGAGACCAGCAGCAGCGCCCGGTCCATGTTGGTGCCGACGGCGAACTCCAGGGTGACGCGGCTGCGGCCGCGCTCGGAGCGCGAGGTGATCTCCTCCAGCCCCTCGATGCCCTTCAGCTCTTCTTCCTGGCGGTTGGTGATCTCACGCTCCACCTCGGCCGGCGCCGCGCCGGCCCAGTTTGTGGTCACGGTGATGACCGGGCTGTTGATGTCGGGGGCGAGCTGGATGGGAATGGTCTGCAGGGCCACCAGGCCGAACATCACCACCATCAGCACGGCGGCGATGACGGCGATGGGGCGTTCGATGGCGGTCTTGATGAGATTCATCAAGAAGCCTCTTCGATTTGCACCGGCGTTCCTGGTTGCAGTCGTTCATTGCCGCGCACCACCACCAGATCGCCGACGGCGAGCCCGTCGAGCACTTCATAGCGGCTGCCCACGGCTTCACCGAGGACAATGCTGCGCGGCTGGGCCTTGCCGTCGGTGACGACGAAGACGATGGTGTCGTTCGGCCGCTTGATGATGGCGTCCTTGTGCACCGAGACGATCTCCCGCGGCGCGCCGATCGGCACCTGCACGGTGACCGACTGCTCGTTGGCCAGCGGGCCGGCGGCGGCCTGCCCCTGCGGCCCGAAGTCGGGTACGAAGCGCACGGCACGGGTGCGGGTCAGCGGGTTTTCGTTGGGAATGATGGCGCGCACCGCGGCCTGGAACAGGGTGCCGTTGTCCAGGGTGACGTCGACGGTCGTCCCCGCTGACAGGCCTAGCAGGCGGTTTGAGGGCACGTCGGCCTCCACCTCAAGGCTCTGGTCGGCGATCATGTTCACCAGCTCTTCGCCGGCGGAGGCATAAGAACCGGCCTCGCTGAGGCGCCGGGTGATGACGCCGTCGTAGGGCGCCTTGATCTCGGTGTATTCCAGATTGATCTCCGCCAGGCGCAGCTCGGCGCGCGCCGAGGTCACCATGGATTCGGCCTCGCGGGCCCCGGCCTCGGCGATGACGACCTCCTGCTGGGCGTCCTCGAAGCGGGCCTGGCTGAAGGCGGCGGACTTCTTCAGTCCGGCGAGTCGCGTCAGCTCCTGCTGGGCCAGGGTGATCTGGGCCTGCTTGGTCTTCAGCTCGGCGCGCGCCACCGCCAGTCCGGCGGCGGCGAGGTCGCGCTGGGCGCGCATGGTGGCGTCGTCGAGCACGGCGATGACGTCGCCGGCGACGACCCGGTCGCCCACTTCCACGCGGAATTCCAGGATCGGTCCACTGATGCGCGCCGCCACGGACCCGGCCTGGCGCGCCACCAGGCGGCCGATCACCGGCACGGTCTGGCTCAGCGGTTCCTCGCGCACGGCGTCGACGCGTACGCGCGAGGGGCCTTGCTGCGCGGCGGCGGGACCGGCGTCAAGCCAGGCGGTGGACAGGGCCAGAACAACGGCCGCCAACGGCACAAGGCCGGCAGCGGCCGAGCGGCGTTTCGCCGTTCGTACGTATGCGATCAATTTCGCTCTCCACTGGCCCTTAGGTCGCGGGGGGCGTCCTGCCGCCGTCCGCACCGGAAAAATTAAGCTGTTTTTCACAATTGGCGTGAGTTCCGGGGCAAGTCAATGCCGCAGATGCGGCCGGAAAAGGACTGCTGACAGCGCCCTGAAGGCGCGGCAAACGGCGATTTTCGGAACTTCGCGCGGCTCCACCGGGTCCCGGCGGGCAAATTGCTCGGTTAAATTAACGGGCTCCAGGTTCTATGATTGGGCGATAACGATGAACCGAATGCCCTATAGAGCTGCTTTATGACCACTCTTCTTATCAGTCACAGCGCCTGCGAAGGCCATATCCCGGACATCGGGCACCCGGAGAGCCCGGTGCGCCTGAAGGCGATTCGCGAGGCGCTCTCCGCCTCGGAGTTCGAAGCCCTGGAGCGCCGCGAGGCGCCGCGGGCCGAAGAAAGCCAGATCGCCCTGGTCCACCCTGGCGACTACGTTCAGAACATCCTGCGCGCGGTCCCCGGCGCGGGCGAGGGGGAACGGGCGCTGGATGCCGACACCATTCTTTCGTCGGGCTCCGGCGAGGCCGCCCTGCGTGCGGCCGGCGCGGTGGTGGCCGCCGTCGACGCGATCATGGCCGGCGAGGCCGACAACGCCTTCTGCGCCGTGCGCCCGCCGGGCCACCATGCCGAGCCGGATCACGCCATGGGTTTCTGCCTCTTCAACAACGTCGCCGTCGGCGCCCTGCACGCGCGCGCGGCGCACGGCCTGCACCGCATCGCGGTTGTGGATTTCGACGTGCACCACGGCAACGGCACCCAGGCGGCGTTCTGGGGCGATCCCGACCTGTTTTATGCCTCGACCCACCAGATGCCGCTCTACCCCGGCACCGGCTCGGCGCGCGAGCGGGGGGTGAACGCCAACATCGTCAACGTGCCGCTGCCGCCCGGCGGCGGATCGGAGGAGTTCCGCCAGGGCATGCGCGACAACATCGTGCCGGCCCTGACCAGCTTCCAGCCGGAGTTCCTGTTCATCTCCGCCGGCTTCGACGCCCACGCCGAGGACCCGCTGGCGGGCCTGAACTTCACCGAGGACGACTATGCCTGGGCGACGCAGCAGCTCTTGGCCCTGGCGCGCAGTTCCTGCGGCGGGCGACTGGTCTCGGTGCTGGAAGGCGGCTACAACCCTTCCGCACTGGGGCGCAGCGTCGCCGCCCATGTGCGCGTCCTGATGCAGGGGTGAACGGCCCGCCGGGACCCGGGCACAGCGCTTGCGGGGGCAAAGAAGGGGCAAACGGACGAAAAAGGGCCTCCCAGGGCTCTATAAGGGCTGTTTTCCCGGGCGCGCTTCCGGCATGGTCGGCGGAGGATCCGCCGCGATTCTGCAGAAGCGCGCGTAGTGAAAGGGGGCGTGGGGCCCCTGCGAAGTGAGACCGAGAGTATGGCAGACAACGACATTCCCGCCGATATCCGCAAGATGAGCTTCGAGGAAGCGCTGGACGAGCTGAAGGCCATCGTCGGCAAGCTGGAGCAGGGCCAGGGCACGCTGGACAGCGCCATCGGCGACTACGACCGCGGCGCCGCCCTGAAGCGGCACTGCGATGCCAAGCTGCGCGAGGCCCAGGCCAAGATCGAGAAGATCAGCCTCTCCGCCGACGGCAGCGTGAGCAGCGAGGCCCTCGATGTCGAGTAGCCGGGCCCCGACGCAGGGACAGGGCCTGCCGTCCGAGGAAAGCGGTCTGCAGGAGGCTCTGAAGACCCAGGCGGCGGCCGTGACCGCCCTGCTCGACCAGTTGTTGGCGCCGGTCGAGGGGCCGCGCGGCAGTGTCATCGAGGCCATGCGCTATGCCGCGCTGGGCGGCGGCAAGCGGCTCAGGCCCTTCCTGGTCTGCGAAACGGCCCGCCTCTTCGACGTGCCGCAGGACCAGGCGCTGCGCGCCGGGGCGGCGCTGGAGATGGTGCACTGCTACAGCCTGATCCACGACGACCTGCCGGCCATGGACGACAGCGACCTGCGCCACGGCAAGCCGACGGCCCACCTGGCCTTCGACGAGGCGATCGCGATCCTGGCCGGCGACGGCCTGCTGACCGAGGCCTTCACGGTGCTGTCCGACCCGCGCACCCACGGGAAGGCGGATGTGCGCTGCGAGCTGGTGGCGCGCCTGGCCGCGGCCGCCGGAGCGGCGGGCATGGTCGGCGGCCAGATGATCGACATCTCGCCGGAGCGCGGCCAGCTGGACCTGGCGGGGATCTCGGAGCTGCAGAGCCTCAAGACCGGGGCGTTGATCCGCTTCGCCTGCGAGGCGGGGGCCATCCTGGGCGAGGCCGGCGCCGGCCAGCGGCAGGCCCTGGTCGCCTATGCCGAGGACCTGGGCCTGGCCTTCCAGATTGCCGACGACCTGCTGGACGAGGAAAGCACGCCCGAGGCGCTGGGCAAGCCTACGGGCCAGGACGCAAACCTCGGAAAAGCCACATTCGTGGGCCAGCTAGGCGTCGAGAAGGCGCGCGAAAAGGCCCAGGAACTGGTCGATTCCGCTTGTGCACGGCTTGATCTTTTCGGTCAAAAGGCGGACCTTCTAAGGCAGACGGCGGCTTTTGTCGTCGCCCGCCGGTCTTAAGGGGGTTGCCATAAAGGGTTATGGCGACAGGGATGCAGGCGCGAGTTGGTATTGTTATAATTGTTGCGGTGTGACAACGAGACGCCGGCAAGGCGGCAGGAGCGGTATTAGGCGTGGCACAAATAGGTCATAACAGGCATCCCACCCCCCTATTGGATCAAGTCAAGGAACCGGCCGATCTGCGCAGGCTGGACGAAGAGCAGCTGCGCGATTTCGCGGACGAGTTGCGTTCGGAAATGATCGAGGCGGTTTCGTCGACCGGTGGTCACCTCGGCGCCGGCCTGGGCGTGGTGGAACTGACCACGGCGCTGCACTACGTTTTCGATACGCCGCGGGACAAGCTGATCTGGGACGTCTCCCACCAGTGCTATCCGCACAAGATCCTGACCGGCCGGCGCGACCGCATGCGCACTCTGCGCCAGGGCGGTGGCCTCTCCGGCTTCACCAGCCGTAGCGAGAGCGAATACGACCCCTTCGGGGCGGCGCACAGCTCGACGTCGATCTCCGCCGGCCTGGGCTTCTCCGTGGCGCGCGACTTCCGCGGCGAGGACAACGCCGTCATCGCCGTCATTGGCGACGGCTCGATGAGCGCCGGCATGGCCTACGAGGCGATGAACAACGCCGGCGCCATGAACTCGCGCCTCATCGTCATCCTCAACGACAACGACATGTCGATCGCGCCGCCGGTGGGCGCCATGAGCGCCTACCTGTCGCAGCTCATCTCCTCCAAGCCCTTCCTCTCGGTCCGTTCGCTGGGCCGCGAACTGGCCAAGCGTTTTCCGCGGCCCATCGAGATGGCCGCCAAGCGCGCCGAGGAATATGCGCGCGGCCTGCTGACCGGCGGCACGCTGTTCGAGGAGTTGGGCTTCTTCTACGTCGGCCCGATCGACGGCCATAACCTGGACCACCTGCTGCCGGTGTTGAAGAACGTGCGTGACTCGCACTACGAAGGGCCGGTGCTGATTCACTGCGTGACGCAGAAGGGCAAGGGCTACGAGCCCGCCGAGGCCGCGGCCGACAAGTACCACGGCGTTGCCAAGTTCGACGTGGTCACCGGCGAGCAGGCCAAGGGCACGCCCAAGGCGCCGACCTACCAGAACGTCTTCGCCGCCGGCCTCATCGCCGAGGCCGAGCACGACGACACCATCGTCGCGGTGACCGCCGCCATGCCCTCGGGCACCGGCCTTAACAAGTTCGCCGAGCGTTTCCCGGAACGCATGTTCGACGTCGGTATCGCCGAGCAGCACGCGGTCACCTTCTGCGCCGGCATGGCCTGCGAGGGTTTCAAGCCCTTCGCGGCGATCTACTCCACCTTCCTGCAGCGCGGCTACGACCAGGTGGTCCACGACGTGGCGATCCAGAGCCTGCCGGTGCGCTTCGCCATCGACCGCGCCGGCATGGTCGGCGCCGACGGCGTCACCCACCAGGGCAGCTACGACCTGACCTACCTGGGCTGCCTGCCGAACTTCGTCATCATGGCGCCCAGCGACGAGGTCGAGCTGATGCACATGGTGGCGACCTCCTGCCAGATCGACGATCGGCCCTCGGCCATGCGCTATCCGCGCGGCGAGGCCACCGGCATCGAGATGCCGGCGCGCGGCACGCCGCTGGAGATCGGCAAGGGCCGCATCCTGCGCGAGGGCAGCAAGGTGGCGATCCTCTCCCTCGGCACGCGCCTCGCCGACGCCCTGGCGGCGGCCGACGACCTGGCGGCCCGCGGTCTCTCGACCACCGTGGCCGACGCCCGCTTCGCCAAGCCGCTGGACGAGGACCTGGTGCGCCGCCTGGCGCGCGAGCACGAGGTGCTGGTGACCGTGGAGGAGGGCGCCAT
>JBNKHC010000069.1:0-2460 GCA_050290145.1 Kiloniellaceae bacterium
CGCCGGGTCACGGCAAAGGCCAGCGGCGCCGGCAGGCAGCGCAGCAGCTTCATGATCCAGACCAGGCGCCTGGGGAAGGAAATCTCGAAGCGGTCGCTCTGCAGGCCGCGGTAGAAGGCTTCCGCCGCGTCCTCCGGCGCCATGAGGAAAGGCATGGGAAAGGGGTTGCGGTCGGTCAAGGGCGTGCGCACGAAGCCCGGATTGACGATCTGTACGACGATGCCCAGCGGCGCCAGCTCGACACGCAGGGCCTCGGCCATGTTGATGAGCCCCGCCTTGGTCATGCCGTAGGCCGCGGCCGTCGGCAGGCCGCGATACCCCGCCACCGAGGCGACGATGGCGATGCGGCCGTGGCCACGTTCGATCATCGGCGGCAACACCGCGGCCAGGCAATTGACCGTGCCCATGAGGTTGACCTCCACCAGACGGCGGAAGTCCTCGACCTTCAGGGCGCGGGGATCCACGGGTTGATGGGTGCCGGCATTCAGCACCGCCTGACCGATGGGGCCCACCTCGCGTTCGATCTGCGCCACCACGGCGTGCAGCGCCTCGGGATCCTCCACGTCCAGGGGAAAAGGCCGGATCTGGTCGCCGGCAGACTCCGCCGCCAGGGCCTCCAGCTTGTCGCGCCGGCGGGCCGAAGCAGCCACGGTCTGCCCGGCCTGCGCCACGCGCCGCGCCAAGGCAGCGCCCAGGCCCGAGCTGGCCCCGGTGATCCAGACAACCTCGCTCAACCGGATGCCCCGCCATCCGGACCGAAATCGCGGCGCGCGTAGCTGACGGCGGCGCCGCGCGCTTCGAAGGCGATCTTCACCCACTCGTCGCCGGCATACCAGAGATCGAGCTCCAGGTCGCCGGACAGGCGATAGCGGCGTGCCGGCCCCTCGGGCAGGCGCTCTTCCCGGACAAAGGCCGGACGCACCTCCAGCAGGCGGCCGTGCTGGCTGTCCAGCAGACGAGCCTGGTGGACCGTCAGAGGGTTCCAATAGCTCGTCGGCAGGATCGCCGCCGGCGCCACAAAAGCCCCTTCGGCGCCGCTGACCCACAGGCCCTCGGCGCGCTGCCGCGCGGAAACGGCGAAGGCGGTGCCGTCGTCGTCGGTTTCGCTGTCCAGAGCGACCAGGCGCCCGTCCCGCCAGACCTCGTGGGTGCGGTGGCGGTAGCTGAAGACGGTGAAGAAGGCCAGGCTGACGGCGATGTCGATGTCCACGTCGACCTCCAGCCGCCCACCCTGACGGCTGAACCGCACCTCGTGCCGGCCGATCGACGCGCCTTCCCGGCGGATGTCGAAGGCGATCTGGCGTGCGCCCGGGCTCGGCAGGCTCAGCGCCCGCGCCGGGCCGGCCAGCGCCAGACCACCGGCGGCGACCAGGCTGCCCAGCAAGACCCGGCGATCCAGTGTCGTGCAAGAATTAACCTGTTCCGGCAAGATGCCCTCCCGCTGTGCAGAATGCTGTCAGGAGAGATACGCGCGGCGACGCCCTTTGGATCACGCCGCGGCGCCCCGGAACGACGGGGTGTGGCGTCCGCGATCTAGGGCCGGACCAGGGTCCAGCCCTCCTCGCTCAGGGCCAGCAGATGGGCGACGCCGGTCTGCACGATCTCCGTGCCCTCGATCAGCGGCGGCGTCGCGCCTTCATTGCGGCTCATGGTGTCCAGGGTGTTGCCGCAGGCCTGGAAGGTGACGTTCACCATGCTGAGCATGAAGTTCTCCAGGCGGCTGCGCACCGGCGAGGTGTCGGAGCGCAGCAAGTGCAGGCCGTCGTTGTAGGCGACGATCTGGATCTCGACCTCTTCACCGATGGCGCTGTAGTGGCGCGACACGTTGGCGGCCACGTCGAGCACGCTGTTCATCTTCCCCAGCTCGGCCTCGGTGATATAGAGTGCCAGGCGATGATAGCCGTCGGCAGCCTGCGCCAAGGCCTGGGACGCGAACCCGCCCACCGCCACGGCAGTACCGAGAAACGTGCCAAGCACAATCGACCTCAGAATGCGCACCATAGAATGCTCTCCTCGCCAAAGAAAAACGCCCGGGTTCCGGGAACCCGGGCGAGGATCCTACGACAGGACAGGAAGTGGTAAAATGCGAAGCGCCTCACATCTAGGTGAAGGAGGGAGCCGGTGGGGCGCGGTCAGTCGACCGAGCCCGCCCCCTGCTCGTCATCGCCGCCCTGGGGCGTCACGTCCAGCACCCGCGCCCGCATGGTGATCTCGGCCGGGCCCGGCTTGCAGTTGGTCATGCAGGGCTCGTCCTTCATGGCGTAGTGCGCCTCTTCCTCGCGATCATCCATGAAGAAGTTTCCTTCGTTCGGCAGATGGATATCGGTGAAGTTCTCGTTCGACAGCTCGAAGTCCTCGTCGGTGACCACGTCGTTGAGATACAGCAGGTAGGCCGTGATCGCATAGACGTCGTCGTCGCTCAGCGAGCGGGCGTCGCCGAAGGGCATGGCCCGGCGCACG
>JBNKHC010000070.1:0-8287 GCA_050290145.1 Kiloniellaceae bacterium
TCGCTGGATCCAGAGGCCTCCAAGGTCAACTGCCTGGTGGCGCGTTTCGAGCTCCAGGACGGGCTCATGCGGCCGACCGCCATGCTGGTCGACACGACGCGCATCCAGGCTACGGCCGACGGCGAGATCGACTTCAGGGACAGCAGCGTCAAACTGCGCGCGGCCCCGCGCCCCAAGAAACCGCAGATGTTCAGCGCCCGGACGCCCATCAGGATCGACGGCCATTTCTCCGATTTCGCACTAGGCACGTCGCCCGAGGCGGTGCTGGGGACCGTTGTCCGGATGCTCAGCAGCCCGGTGGTGGTTCCCTTCCAATGGGTCTTCACGGAGAAAGTGGCGGCCGATGGAAGAGCTGCCTGCGAAGCGGCCTGGGCCCGTCCGGCACAGAACTGAGCGCATCGGTCGCCCGCGCGGACGTTTTTTGAACGGCTCTTTGTGCGCCAGTGTCGAACGCTGCCACGCCTGCATCGCCGCCCGCGCCGAAGGGTAGCGCTGTCACCCTCCGGCCAATCACCCAAAGCAGAATACAGCGCCTTCTGATGTCCTCGTAACTTATTAGAATGTCTCGGATTTTTGGAAAAACTCCGGCACTGTGGGAAATCGCACAGCGCGCCGCCGGCTGACGTCCCATATTCAAATCAACACAGGAACTTCCGGCGGGCTCAGGGAAAAGACGACGCCGGTACACGACGGAAACAAGATCATGCGAACCGACAGCAACACTCCAGAAACAGCCGCGACAGTGCAGCACTTTTTGGCAGGCCTCGCCGTTTGGGTCGTGTTCATGGCGGCTTATGCCATCGCCTAATCTGAAGAGCGGTCCAGGTAGCCAGGTGGCCCGCCGGACTCTTTGTACGACGCTTACCAGGATCATCGCCGGATCGGCATCTCGCCGCGTCAGAATAAACTAGAAAAAACGCCGGCTTTCGCTGCTTCGAGCGGAGCGGCATCGCAGTGTCACGACTCAGGCTCCAGAATCACCGTCTGGGTGGCGCCGTTGTTGCCGGGAAAGGTGGCGAAGAGCGCTTCGATCATTAGCGGCATCACGGCCGCAATGTCGCTTTCCGATCCGTGACTGATGACGCGCCCTTCGTAACTCTTCTTCACCTGCCCCTGCCGCCAGGCAGCGGCGTCCAGCATCTCCATCGTCAGCTTGCGTGTGTAGAGGACCTCGGTCATTTCGGTATAGCCCAGGGGAATGAAGCCGCCGCTCTCGTACACATGCGCGGAATAGCGTTGGTCGCCGCGCCGGATGCCGCTGATGTGCGTCGAATGATCTGGATAATAGCCGTAGACCGGTACGGCGTAGCGCCGCACCTCCCCGGGGCCGACCCCATAGTCGACCAGCACAACCAGATCACCCTCCTGCCCCGGCGCCGCAGGCCGGAAGCCCTCGCGCTCCAGCGACCGCGCAACCGACCTGGCGTAGCTCCTGAATTCCAGGGATTCTTCCTTGGCCGGGTCGGCGGCGGCGACGGTGAAGCTCTGCGCGGCCCCGCTCGGTAGCTCGTGAAACTGCGTGACCTCGGCTACGAAGCGCGGCGACTCGCAGGCGGCGAGAAGCAGGACGGCAATGCCGCCGAGAGAGATGCGCAAGACGCGGAGCATGGATTTCATTTGTGCCCTCCGGCAGCAGCAAACACAACTTTTCCTGGTCAGCGCGCGACGAAGGCGCGCCTCATATAGGCAACAATGGCCGCGGCGTCTTCCCCCGTCAGCGCCGAGCGGAAAGCCGGCATGGAACTGCCCTCCAGGCCGTCGAGGATCGCCCGCTGCAGCGCTTGCGTGTCGCCGGCGTCGAAGGCCTCGGAATCGGTAAAGTCTGTCGGGTGCGGTTGCAAGAAGCTGCCGATCCAGTTGCGTCCGGTGCCGTCCGCCGCGTGGCAGATGGCACAGTTGTCCTGGTAGAGACGCTCGCCATGGGCCTCTTCGGCAGTCAAGTCGGCGATGGTCGGTGCCTCGTCGTGTTTCGAGGCGTACTCGGCATCGTGGTCGCGCGGCTCGTCGCCGTCGTGCACCTCAGACGCCGCTGCGTCCGGTTCCGAGGTGCTGGAAGCGGCCGTCAGGTGCAGCGGCGCCACGCCGGGGCGCGCAGCGGGGTCATGGCACACCGAGCAGGCCTCGCGGAACAACCGCCGGCCCGCGTCCGCCGCGGCGCCGGCCTGCCCGTCCGGCGGGAGGAGCGGCCGCTCTCCCAGAACATAGGGGTAGGCCGCCTGGTAGCGTGCACGATGGTCCGGCCAGCCGTTTCCCACGGTGTGGTAGTCTGGCCAGATATCCCGACAGGAAACGAATGCTTCGGAGACAAAGGCGGCTAGCACGGCGATCTCGGTCTCCTCCAGAATGCCCTTGAAAGGCTTCATTGCCGTGCCCTCCCGCCCGTCGCGGATCGCAGCAACCACGCCCGCGAAGGACAGCCCCCGGGCCGACGTGAAGTCGCGCGGCGGGGGTGTCAGAAATCCGGCTGCGACCGTGCGGGCGTCACCGCTGTAGCCGTGGCAGAAATAGCAGTAGCGCTGATACAGCTTCGCGCCCTGAGCCCAACGCGTGGCGCCCTCATCGCGACAGTTCAGTTTTTTTTTAAGACGCCTGGGGTCGCGTCCGGGGCACCGGAGACGGGCTCCGGCACATCACTGTGAATGAAGGTGCTGAAGACATACTCGCCGACGTCGGCAATCTCCTGCGCCGACAGCACCTTGGACCAGGCCGCCATCTCGGTCTGGCGCACGCCTTTGGCAATGGCTTCGAAGAGGTGAGGACGGTTCAACTCCGCGCTGGCGCGATTCGAGGTGAAATCACGCGGCTTGCGGCTCAGGAAGTAGGCCCGCGGCCCTGTGCCATCGCCCTGCAGCCCGTGGCAGGTGGCGCAGTTGTCGTTGTAAATCGCGCGTCCGCGGTCGAAGTGGCCAGCCAGCCCGGCGGGAAAGCTCGCCGCCATGTCCATGTTACCCCCCATAGCCTGGCCATGGTCGTGCCCGCCCGAATGGCCGTGACCTCCTGCCGGGGCGGACGCCAAGCCCGCCGGGGCGGCGGTTTCGCTGCCCGCGCCCATGAAAGCCGAACGGACATAGTCCACCACCGCCTCGAGCTCTTCCGGGGAGAACTGACTGGTGAAGGGCATCATCGCCGTACCCGGCGAACCGTAGGTGACGGCGCTGAGCATGCGCTCGCGGCTCAACCGCCGGCCAGCCGCCGAGGTGAAATCGCGCGGCGGTGGGTTGAGGCTGTTCTTGGCCCAGGACGCGGCATTCCCCTGCTCGCCGTGGCAAACGCTGCAGGTGCGCGCATAAATCCGCTCCCCCAGTTCGTGATCGGAATGCTGCCGGGGCGTGCCTGCGTCCTGCGGGTCGGCATCGGCCGCGGCTTCCTGTGCCGCTGCGACGTACCCGCCGAGGATCGCTGCGCCGATGCAGAGAATGGCCAGAGTTTTTTTCATCGCCGCGTCTTCGTCTCCATACCTGCGCTAAGACGGGACCGAACAGGAAGCCCTACCGGACCGCAGTCCGTCGAAGTCTAGGGGCACTTTCGAATCAGATTCAAGACCTTGCGCGCAACCGCACTCCGGAGACCGCATGGCTTGCCCGATCGCCGTCCTGTGCCTAACCTCGGTCACGCATGATGCAGACGAGGAACATATACGGGCTGCGCAAGCGGGCCATCGCAATCTGCCTGGTCTTTCTTGCGGTGAGCTGTTTTCAGCCCGTCCGCGCCGAGACCGCCGGCGGCGATGTCGCGACGATTGTCAGCCGCGTCGTGGCGGCATACGGCGGTGAAGAAGCGCTCAACGCGATGCGCTCCTTTCGCCAAACGGGCGAGACGGTGTCACTCATGGGCGGTGGCGCCAAGGGCCGAATCACGAGGGTTTTCAAAGCTCCTGACCGGCTTCGGGTGGAGATCGACTACCCCGGCAAAGCATCTGAGGTGCGGGTTCTCAACGGCGAACACGGCTGGAACCAGGGTCGCGAAGCACCGGACAGTCTACGCGATGCAATGCGCCTGCAGGCCGCGCGCCTGGACCTTCCGCTTCTGCTGCTGGGGGCCGGCGCGGCCGTGAAAGACCTGGGTATCGCGCCGGCGGAAGATGGCCGGGCCATCAAGACCCTGGGGCTGGCGCTGGCCGATCACCTGGCGATTTTCGTCGACATCGAGGTTCCCGGATACCGAATCGTGCAGTCGCGCGGCCAGATGCGCCAGGGCGGCATCGCGATGGAGTTTAGCGCCGTCTATAGCGGGTTCCGGGAATGGTCCGGCGTGCTGCTGCCGGCACGCGAGGAGCAGTACGCCATGGGTCAGCACATCGGCTACACGGTCATCGAGCAAATCGAGGCGCTTCCCGACCCCGACCCCGCCGCATTCCAGCCCTAGGACTCGCGCGGTTTCATACTGAATCAAAAGAGATTTCATGGACAACGGCGGCATTCGTGAGAGCAGTACACGCGCCGCTGTCGCCCCGCGCCGCTTGACTTGGATCATTGTCTCTTCTACCGCTTGACATAAAGAAATGATAAGCGCCGGACGCAAATGTCCGAGCCAGGGGCGGCAACAAGCCCAGGTTTTGCGAATCACGGGGGGTATCGAATCGCCATGCACAAGCAGCGCAGGCAAAGTCCTTTTACCGGCCCTCTCGGCTTGGCGGCTGCAGCGCTCATTGTCGCGGCCTGTGCCGCCCCGCCGCCGTCCGAGCCAATCGAGATTGCCTATCCGCCGCCGCCGGAGCAGCCGCGTTATTTCTATGACCGCACCCTGACCGGCAGCCGCGACGTGGTCGAGATCAGCTCGGCTGAACGATTCCGCCGCTTCGCGACAGGTGAGAAGATTCGCGGCCAGGGCTTTGGAAAGCCCTTCGGAATCCTGGCCGTGAACGGCCGCATCTACGTTGGCGACACAGTCACACGTCGCATCTCGGTACTCGACTTTCCGGGTCAGCGCTTTTTTGAGTTCGGCAACAGCGGTATCGGTCGTCTCGCCAAGCCGCTCGGTATGGCGGCCGACCAGACCGGCCGCATCTACGTCTGCGACGGCAGTTCCAAGCGCATCCTGGTCTTTGATTCCGAAGGCCAATATCTGACGGCAATCGGGGACCTCGACGCCTTTGAACGCCCCTCCGGAGTGGCAGTGAACGCCGACGGCAGCCGCATCTATGTGGTGGATACCGGCGGCGTCGACTCGCAGAATCACCGTGTACGGGTATTCGACGCCAACGGCAGTTTCCTCTTCGACATCGGCGGACGAGGTGACGGCCCCGGACAATTCAACCTGCCATTGATGGCTGCGGTCGGCCCCCAGGGCCGCCTCTACGTGGTCGATGCCGGAAACTTCCGTGTCCAAGTGTTCTCCGCCGAGGGGGATTTTCTTTTCTCCTTCGGCGGCGCCGGTCGAACGCCGGGCACCTTCTCGCACCCCAAGGGCATTGTTGTCGACAACGAGGGCAAGATCTTCGTGAGCGACTCCGGCTTCGCCAACCTTCAGATATTCGATGACGAGGGCCGCATCCTGATGTTCATCGGAGATCGCAGCGAGCGCGGAGGGCCCGGGCAGTTCCTGCTGCCGGCGGGCGTCTGGGTCGATACCGACGGACGGATTTATCTGGTCGATCAGTTCTTTAGTAAGATCGACGTCTTCCGGCCTGCCGCCGTTCCAGCGGGATCGCGGCCCGGCGCTCCGGACGGCTCCGCATCTTCCTGATCACCGCCGGAAACACATGGCATCGACTGGTAATTCCGCCGCGTCGAGCCTGCGCCCCCGTCCGCGTTAACCTAATTTCTGTCGGGCTACAGCTTTTTTTCGATTTCTTGACCGCGGTCAATGTTCCCCCACAGAAAGTATGGGATTAAAGACACAGGGTTTATTTGAACCTTTGGCGCACCGCAGAAGTGCAACGGGGTTCGGCGAATACACGGAGGTCCGGATGAAGACGGCATCTGTTGCCCTCTTGGCGGCTGTGATTGTGGCCGCCATGATCGGCGGAAGTTCGATTGCTGTAGCGCAGACCAGCATTGACGGTTCGCGGCACGACCTAGCTACGGGAACCGGCGACAACAACGAGATCTGCGTCTACTGCCATACACCACACGGCTCCGAGACAACCGTCGAAGCGCCGCTGTGGAACAAGCCGGCCTCAGGCGCGACCTATCAGACTTACGACAGCACGATCAGCACGACGCTGGACGGTGCGGTACTCGGCGTCGGTTCGGTTTCGATCGCCTGCCTGAGCTGTCACGACGGCACACAGGCGATGGACACCGTCATCAACGGCCCGGGACGCGACAACTTCACGCCCGGTGGCGCGCGTATCGGCAGCCTGGGTGGCACCGGCGAGATCGACGATCCGACGGGCAACCCCAACACCCCCCTCAACCCCGTGGCCAACATCGGCACCGACCTGACCAACGACCACCCGATCGGCATCCTCTATGGCGGCTTCGACACCGGAAGCGGTGTTTCCGACCCGGATTTTGTCACCCCGGCCACTGCCAGCATCAACACCGTAACGCAGTGGTGGGTAGACACCGCCGAGGTCGGCGCACAGGTCGGCGTCCGCGAGAAGACGGATATGATCCTCTATCGGCGCGACAATGGCGGCACCTTCCAGCCCTTTGTCGAGTGCGCGAGCTGCCATGATCCTCACAATCCGGTCAACGGCACCTTCCTGCGCATCGCCAACGACAACAGCGACGTCTGCCTGGCATGCCACGTCAAGTAGCGAAGTTGTACTGCGGAGGTGAGCGCCAGGCGACCGGCGCGCCGGTGGCCGGAGCGCAGAAAGGCAACGGTCACGCCAGGCAAGTGATCTCCACCGCGTCCGCGCCTGTCGGCGAGCGATAGCCGATCATGGTTGGGCGCAATGGAACCGAAAGGACGCACCGGCATCGCGGGCCCTCGCCCTCGATGCCGGTTACCTGTTACTCCGGCATCGCCACCTTGGCCTGTCTCGTAGCGGCGGCGCCCGCCATGGGCCAGGGTATCGACGCAACCCGACATGACCTGCGCGGCGGCGGCGTCAGCCAGATCTGCGTGTTCTGCCATACACCGCATGCCGCCAATGGCGATATTGATGCGCCGCTGTGGAACAAACCGGCGACGGGCGCCACCTACACCACCTACGACAGCTCCATCAGCTCCTCCCTGGACGGTGCGGTACTAGCTGTCGGGTCGGTCTCGATTGCCTGCCTGACCTGTCACGACGGCACCCAGTCGACCGACATCGTGATCAACGGTCCCGGCCGCGCCAACTTCGGCCTGGCCGGCATTGCGCTGCGGGGCGGCGACCGCTTCCTTGATCCCGACCAGAGCTATACGCTGGGAGTTGACCTCAGCAACGACCATCCCATCGGCATCCAGTACGGCGGCTATGCGCCCGGCGGCAACGGGCCGATCGACCCGGATTTCAAGACGGAGGGCGGCGCCAGCCCGGGCCTCCAGTCCGCGGAAATTAACGGCCAGACCCAGTGGTGGGTTGACACCGAGATCGCGCCTAACGGTACCCGCGACAAGTCGGACATGATCCTCTATGCGCGGAACAACAACGGATCAGTGGAACCCTTTGTCGAATGCGGCAGCTGCCATGACCCGCACTCGGATACGAACGAGCTGTTCCTGCGAATAGCCAACGACAACGGCCAGGTCTGCCAGGCCTGCCACGTGAAATGAGGAGATCGACCTCGCGAGTATCGCGCCGCGCCGCATTGAAATAATTCGGCTGCCATGGACGTAGTCTCATACAGGAACGACGGCCCAGTAAGGGCCGCAGAACAAGAAACCGGCCACACAAGGCCAAACAAAAGTGTTTTGCGGATGACACGAAAATGGACAGGAAGAAACGTCGGGGAGCCCTGCGTCTTGGCGCCATAGGGAGGGCGGCGCTGCTGTTGATGACCCTCGCGGCCGCCTTGCCGCCGGGGCCGGCAGACGCATCGGAATCGGTATTCGCCGTCATCGACGGCGAAACAGTGAGCGAGTCGCAGTTTCAGACCTTTCTCCTCCAGTTCGCTCGCAGCAAGTTCTATCACCGCGTCCCGGAAGGCGGTCTTGAAGCCGTCAAGTCGGAAGCCGCAGAAGCGCTGATTCTGCAACGGCTTCTTGTGCACGAGGCCACAAGGCGCGGACTTGAGGAGGATCCCGAAGCTGTCAACCGGCAGATGGCGCGCCTTGAAGAGCGCTACAAGGGCACCGAAGCCTGGGAGCAGATCCAGGCCGACGAGGCGCAGCTTCGCACGGCGCTGATTGAGCGCAGCAAGGTTTCCGCCTTGGAGGATGCCGTCCGCCAGGTCAAGGACCCGGGAGATGA
>JBNKHC010000071.1:0-3824 GCA_050290145.1 Kiloniellaceae bacterium
CTCCAGCACCTCGGGATGGCCGTGCCCGAGGATCATCGGCCCGGAGCCGATGAGATAGTCGATATATTCCCGGCCGTCCTCGTCCCATACCCGGGCGCCGCGACCTTCGCGAATGACGATACCCGGGTCGAAGTTGCCGAAACCGCCGGCGGGCAGCACCTGGCGTGCCCGCGCAATCCAGTCGTTCTGTGTGATGTCGGCTTTCATCGAAGGACTCCCTTCATTCAAAGACCGCGATTGGCTGCCCGAGCACGGTATGGTCCGGTGTGGCGCCGAGGCCAGGCCCCTCCGGCACTGCGATGCGCCCATTCTCCCGCAGCGGTGCAGCGGGGTCGAGGCGCGGCGAGACATAGCCGGAGAGGTCGCAGACATTGAGCACAGCCGCCGGCGGCGTAGCCGCGGCCAGGTGCAGCGCGGCCGCGGTGGTAATGTCCGACCCCCAGGTGTCCTCGATGCACATTTCCGCGCCGAGGTGGAGGCAGAGGTCGCGAGCGCGCCGCGCCGCACTCAAACCGCCGAACTTAGAAAGCTTGATCGCCACCGCGTCCATGCAGCCGAAACGATGCGCCTGCAGCAGGCTCGCAGTGTCATGGGCGCTTTCGTCGAGCTTCATCGCCAGTCCCGTGGCCGCGCGCACAGCGGCACAATCCTCCAGCGTCTTGCAGGGCTGCTCCAGCATGATATCGAGGTCGCAGACTGCGCGGCCGACGCGGGTCGCCTGCAGGCGGCTCGCACCGCAGTTCCAGTCGCCATAGACCAGCGGACCCGGGCCGACCGCTTCGCGCACGCGGCGCAGCCGCGCGACATCGGCTTGCCAGTCCGCATCGGCGCCAAGCTTGACCTGAAACTGTCGCATCCCCTGGGCCAGCGCCTCCTTGGCGATCCTTGCCATCTCTTCCGGCGCGACACAGGTGATGGAGTGATATAGCGGCAGATCGCTTGCCTGTCGGCCGCCAAGCAGCGCGTAGAGTGGCAGGCCGGCGGCTTTGCCGGTGAGATCCCAGAGGGCGATGTCGATGACCGATTTGGCGTAGGGATGCCCCGGCAGCTGTTGGTCGAGGCGCGCCATGGCCGCCTCCGGGCCGACGGGATCGCAGCCCAGCAGGACCGGTGCCAGTTCTTCCAGCGCTGGCGCCACACCGTCTGCGTAGGCCGGCAGGTAGTGCGGAATCGGGCAGACCTCGCCCCAGCCCCGCAGCCCGGTATCGGTGTCGATGCGCAGCACTATGGAGGCGACGGTGTCGCAGGCCTTGCCCTCGGCCATGTAGTAGGCCGTATGACTGGTCAGCGCGATGCGCCAAAGAGTGAGGCGAATGATCTTCATGGCCGGCCGCTGGGTCGGTCACGCGGCGTCGCTGGCGGCGCCGCTATCGCTGCGCGGCAGGTGACTTTCCGGGTCGTAGGCCGCGGCGCCCAGCACCCTGGCCTTGCGCGGCGTGCCCAGAATGACGACCTCCAGCTCGGTGCCGGGCGCGGCGGCCTCCGGCTTCACGTAGGCGAAGGCGAGGATCTTTCCGACGCTGTGACCGTAGGCGACCGAGCTGGTCGTGCCAACCACCGCACCGTCGAGCAGCACCGCCTCGCCGCCGTGGCCGTCGGCGACCCGGTCCGGTTCGATCTCCAGGTAGGCGCAGATCCACGGCAGGTCGCCCTCCAGGCTCTTCAGCGTCGCCGCGCGACCGAGGAATTCGCCCTTGTCCAGCTTAACGAAGCGCATGACGTCGGCCTCCGGCAGGGTGACCTCGTTGGTCAGCTCGCCGGCACCCTTGAAGGCCTTCTCCAGGCGCATGACGTTCATGGCGAAGGAGCCGTAGTCGGCCATGCCGTAGGGTTCACCTGCCGCCCAGAGCGCGTCGTAGACGGCAAGCATGGAGTCGCGCGGCCCGTGCAGCTCCCAGCCCTGCTCACCAGCGTAGGAGAGGCGCAGCGCCCAGAGGCGATGGCCGGCGACCTCGATCTCCTGCGCCGTCAGCCAGCGGAAGCCGGCATTGTCCAGTGGCGCGTCGGTGACCTGGGCCAGCACGGCGCGCGCCTTGGGGCCCTGCAGGGCCAGCGCCGCCCAGTCATCGGAGCGCTTCACGATCTCCAGCGTCTCGCCAACCAGGTGGTGATTGAGGTGATCGAGCAGACGCTGCTCGAAAAAGGCGGCGCAGACCAGGTAGAAGCGGTCTTCGGCCAGGCGCACCACCGTCAGCTCGATCTCGATGCGCCCGCGCCGGTTCAACAGGTGGGTGAGCGCGATGCCGCCGACCTTCTGCGGCAGCCGGTTGGCCACCAGACGGTCGAGGAAGCTCTCCGCCCCGGATCCGGCGACCTCCACCTTGGTGAAAGCGGAGATGTCCATCATGCCGACACGCTCGCGCACCGCCTTCACCTCCTGACCGACGATGTCGTGCACGACGTTGCGGCGGAAGGAGTAGTGGTCCTGTTGCGTAATGCCGTCGCGCGCGAACCAGCGCGGCCGCTCGTGGCCGTAAACCTCTTCGAAGACCGCGCCCTTTTCCTTCAGGCGCTCATAAAGCGGGCTCGGCTTCACCGGCCGGCCGGCCAGGCGGTTGAAGTGCGGAAAGGGAATCTCGTGGCGCAGGCAGTAGTCCTCCTTGGCCTTCACCACTTGCCAATCCCTAGTAGCGTAGCTGCCGAAGCGGCGCGGATCGAACTCACGCATGGAAATGTCGGCGGCGCCGTGCACCATCCAGCGCGCCAGCTCGCGGGTCAGGCCCGGCCCCCAGCCGATGCCGATCTGGGTGCCGCAGCAGCACCAGTAGTTGCGCACGCCCGGCGCCGGGCCGATCAGCGGATTGCCGTCGGGCGGATGGGAGATGGCGCCGTGCACCTCGCGCTTGATGCCCAATTCGGCGAGGACCGGCATGCGCTCCATGGCGTTCTCCAGCCACGGCAGGATACGGTCGTAGTCCGCTTCGAAGAGCTCGTTCTCCGCTTCCCAGGGGCATTCGTCGACCCAGACCGTGTTGGGGTTCTCCTTCTCGTAGATGCCGATCAGGCCGGACTTCTGCTCCATGCGGATATAGCCGGAGACCAGGCGGTCGTCGCGGATCACCGGCAGCTCACGCTCGAGCTCCAGGAATTCCGGCACGGTGTCGGTGACGAGGTAGTGGTGCGTCATAGAGGTCATGGGCAGCTGCAGGCCGCTCCACTCGCCCATCTGGCGGGCATAGGTGCCACCTGCGTTGACCACCTGCTCGCAGAGGATGTCGCCGTGCTCGGTCGACACTTTCCATTCGCCACTTGGCTGCCGCTTGATGTCGGTGGCGCGGCAGCGGCGGATGATTTTCGCGCCGAGCCGGCGCGCGCCGATCGCCAAGGCCTGGGTGACGCCCGAGGGGTCCACATGCCCGTCGTCAGGGGTGTGCAGGGCGCCGAGCACGCCCTCCAGGTTATAGAAGGGATGCAGCTCACGGATACGCTGCGGCCCGACCAGTTCCATGTTGAAGCCGAGCGCCCGGCCGACACTCAGGGTATGGCGCAGCCAGTCCGTCTCGTCCTCGGTATAGGCGAGACGGAAAGAACCGCAGCCGTGCCAGGTGACCGACTGGCCGGTCTCGGCCTCGAGCTTCCCGGCGTAGAGGCCGATGTTGTAGTCGACGCACTTGCCCAGGCCGAAGCTGGAGGTCGAATGGGTGATCTGCCCGGCGGCGTGCCAGGTCGAGCCGGAGGTCAGCTCCGCCTTTTCCAGCAGCACCACATCGCTCCAGCCCTCGTGGGCCAGGTGATAGGCCAAGCCGCAGCCCATGACACCGCCGCCGACAATGACCACGCGGGCGGAGACGGGCAGATCTGCTGTGGGGTGTGTTGACACGGCG
>JBNKHC010000072.1:0-12815 GCA_050290145.1 Kiloniellaceae bacterium
AACGAACCCCAGGCCCAGGTGGTGGGTATTACCGGGCCGCCTGGGGTGGGCAAGTCGACCCTGATCAATGCCATGATTGCCGAATGGCGCAGCCGTAACCTGACCGTGGCTGTTATTGCCGTGGACCCCAGTTCCCGCCGCACGGGCGGGGCCTTGCTGGGCGACCGGACCCGCCTAGCCACCGATCCTTTGGACAAGGGCATCTTCGTGCGTTCCATGGCTGCCCGGGACCGTCTGGGCGGCCTTGCGCCCCTGACCACGGCCGCCATGATCCTGATGCGCGCCCTCTATGACGTCGTCTTGGTAGAAACCGTCGGCGTGACCGTGAAGTCGTCCGGGCCGTCCTCGGAGATGCACAGCGGCTCACCCGCCAGGCTCACCGAGACCGTCGGCGCCCCCGCCGGGTCCAGCGTCACGCCATCGCTGGCCTGGTCGCTCTGGGTGTTGTCGCCAGTGTCGCACTCGACGTCGCCGGACCCCGGGTCCGTGTTGCTGTTCTGCTCAACCGCCGTCGCCTCGGCCTGCCAGGTCGCGCCCTGCTCGCCCGGCAGCGGGTCGTCCGCCACCACCTGCAGCACCGCCTGGAAGTTCGGGTCCGTCGTCGTCCAGCTGACCTCGTCGCCCAGCTGCGTGCCGCCGTCGGTGTCGCTCACCGTGAAGCCCGCCGGCACCGTCACCACGACCGTGTGCAGTTCGGAGCCGTCCAGGTTGTCCCCGAAGGTGGCATTGACCGTCACCGTGCCGGTCTCGCCCGGCGCGAAAGCCTCGTCGCCGCTCGTGCTCACCGCGTCGATCGACACCGAGACCCCGTCGGCCACCGCGTCCACGTCGACGTCCGCCTCGACCGGGTTCGAGGTCGCCGTGTCGCCGCTGTTGGGATCGGTCGTCGTCGCCGTGAAGAAGATGTCGCCGCCCATCACCGTGGCGACGTCCAGATCGCTGTCCGCCGGCGGCGCCAGCGTCACCGTCAGGATCACCGAGCCCGGGGTGCCGGAGGTCGTGTAGATCCCCGTCGCCGGGTCGAAGGAGCCGCCGTCGTCGCCCACCACCGAGGTGGTCCAGCCCTCGCCGGCGCCCGGCAGGTTCCCGACCAGGATCTCGCTGACGTAGTCGTCGCCCGGCGCCGTCACCGTCACCGTGAAGTCGCCCTGGCCGTCCTCGGAGATGCACAGCGGCTCGCCCGCCAGGCTCACCGACACCGTCGGCGCCCCCGCCGGGTCCAGCGTCACGCCGTCGCTGGCCTGGTCGCTCTGGGTGTTGTCGCCAGTGTCGCACTCGACGTCGCCGGACCCCGGGTCCGTGTTGGTGTTCTGCTCAACCGCCGTCGCCTCGGCCTGCCAGGTCGCGCCCTGCTCGCCCGGCAGCGGGTCGTCCGCCACCACCTGCAGCACCGCCTGGAAGTTCGGGTCCGTCGTCGTCCAGCTGACCTCGTCGCCCAGCTGGGTGCCGCCGTCGGTGTCGCTCACCGTGAAGCCCGCCGGCACCGTCACCGTCACCGTGTGCAGCTCGGAACCGTCCAGGTTGTCCCCGAAGGTCGCGTTGACCGTCACCGTGCCGGTCTCGCCCGGCGCGAAAGCCTCGTCGCCGCTCGTGCTCACCGCGTCGATCGACACCGAGACCCCGTCCGCCACCGCGTCCACGTCCACGTCCGCCTCGACCGGGTTCGAGGTCGCCGTGTCGCCGCTGTTGGGATCGGTCGTCGTCGCCGTGAAGGAGATGTCGCTACCCATCACCGTGGCGACGTCCAGATCGCTGTCCGCCGGCGGCGCCAGCGTCACCGTCAGGATCACC
Source organism: Kiloniellaceae bacterium (assembly GCA_050290145.1). Lineage (GTDB taxonomy): Bacteria > Pseudomonadota > Alphaproteobacteria > Kiloniellales > Kiloniellaceae > Pelagibius. Next base: position 1,792 of record JBNKHC010000072.1, read on the forward strand.
TGCCCCGGCTGACCCGATGTGGTGTAGATCCCCGTCGCCGGATCAAAGGAGCCGCCGTCATCACCCACCACCGAGGTGGTCCAGCCCTCGCCGGCGCCCGGCAGGTTCCCCACCAGGATCTCGCTGACGTAGTCGTCGCCCGGCGCCGTCACCGTCACCGTGAAGTCGTCCTGGCCGTCCTCGGAGATGCACAGCGGCTCGCCCGCCAGGCTCACCGAAACCGTCGGCGCCCCCGCCGGGTCCAGCGTCACGCTGTCGCTCGCCTGGTCGCTCTGGGTGTTATTGGCCGTCGTCTGCTCGACGTCTCCGGCCAGCGGATCGGTATTGGTGTTCTGCTCAACCGCCGTCGCTTCAGCCTGCCAGGTCGCGCCCTGCTCGCCCGGCAGCGGGTCGTCCGCCACCACCTGCAGCACCGCCTGGAAGTTCGGGTCCGTCGTCGTCCAGCTGACCTCGTCGCCCAGCTGCGTGCCCCCGTCGGTGTCGGTCACCGTGAAGCCCGCCGGCACCGTCACCACGACCGTGTGCAGCTCGGAGCCGTCCAGGTTGTCCCCGAAGGTGGCATTGACCGTCACCGTGCCGGTCTCGCCCGGCGCAAAGGCCTCGTCGCCGCTGCCGCTCACCGCGTCCACCGTGACGTCAACGGGGTCGGCCACCGCATCGACATAGACGGTGCCGCCGGCGCTGGCGGAGCCGATCGCCTCCGGCGTCGTGATGTCCTTGGCGGTCACCGTGATCTCGATGTCCGTCAGGTCAAGGTCGCTGTCCGCCACCGGCGCGTCCAGCGTGAAGGAACTGGAGAAGCCCTGCACGTCCTCGGCGTCGGCGAAGGTGATGACGATCGTGGTCACGCCGCCGGGCGTGGCCACCGCCGCGCTGCCCAGAAGCGGCGGACCGGCGAGGTCTGTATTGATCTGCGCGATGTCGACGTCGTTCGGAGCGACCCCCGGCAGCGCGATCTCGACCGAGACCAGCTCGTCCGTCGGATCGCCGGCGGCCACCGAGAAGCCGATGGCGTTGTCGTCGGAGTCTTCCAGGATCGTCGTGATCGCCGCCGGCGCGGCCTGCAGCGCCACGCCCCCCGGAAGGCCGAAGGAAGCGACAGGCACCACCTCGCCGCCGGTCACCATGACCGAGAAATCGGTGTCGAGGGTCAGGCTGTTGTCGAAGGTTTGCGCTTCGGAGCCGCTGGGCGCGAACTCCGACGTTGTCACATAGATAGTGCCGGTCACCTCTCCATCGAGGCCGGCCGGCACATCGACCTGTAGGGCTGCGACGGCGGCCTCGTAGTCCGCCGGATCGGCTACAAGGAGCGTGAAATTGCCCCCGCCGTTGCTGACGATCGAGGCGCCGGCCGGCGCCCCCGCCCCGAGCACCAGGGTCCCCGCCGAGAGAACCACCGTGACATCGGTGACCGCCTCCGAGCCGTCGCCGTCCGGGCCGGAAGGGTCGAAGCCCGCGTCGACGGTGCTGAGCGACAGATCGAGGGGGATGTTCTGCGCCACGGCGGCCTCGCTCGCCGTCACCGAAGAGCCCTGGCTGGCCATGAACGCCTCGTCCAGAACCGCGTCCAGAACCAGTGTTCCGGAGGCGCTGGCGCTGCCCATCTGCGTCGGGTCCAGCAGGTCCTGGGCGGTCGCCGTGATCTTGATGCCCGGCAGGTCCACGTCGCTGCCCTCTTCGGGCGCGTCCAGCGTGAAGGAGCTGGCGAAGACCTGGATATCCTGGGTGATGTCGAAGGTGATGACGATGCGCGTGATACCGCCGTCCGTCGTCACCTCCACAGTGCCCAGCGGGGGCGCACCGGCCAGGTCGGCGATGATGTTCGAGATGTCGAGGTCTTCCGGCGCAAAGCCCGGCAGTTCCATAACGATCGAGGTCAGCTCGTTTTGCGAGTTGCCCGCGGTCGCCGCGAAGATCGCCAGGTTGTCGACGGAGTCTTCCTTGATGGCGGCGATGAGCCCCGCCCCACCAGTGGGGGCGCCCGGCAGGCCGAAGGCGGCGCTTGGCGCCACAGGAGATTCAGGCGTGAAGAAGACGACGAACGTGGGAATGTTGGGGAACTGGACCGTCGGCGCCTCGACTTCTCCGATCACGCCCTGCGGCGTGAAGCCGAAAATGCCGAAGGTCTGGCCTACCCAGGGTGGCAGGCGGAACTCGGCGCCGCCGCCCAGGACCACCTGCGGCCCCGCGGCCGTCTCGATCGGCACTTCGTTCAGCATTGCCTCCAGCAGATCCTGGGGCAGTTCCTCGGGAAGGTTCCCTTCCTGATCGTTGCTATCGGGCTGGGTGGGCTGGGTGGGCGGCGTATCGTCGTCGCTCCTGTCCAGCTGGCGCTGGATGCCGATGGCGTTGCCCAGATCGCGGCCGAAAACGTTGTTGATGACCTGGCTGGCGGCCACGGCCGGAGAGCCGGGCAGCGCGTTTGAGCTGGCGACCTGCAGGAAGTGGTTGGCCTGCGTGAACTCGGCGATGCCGCCGCCATTGCTGAAGATGAAGCTGCCGCTTTCGCCGGTGTCGGGGTTGACGAGGTTGACGATGCGGGTGTTGCCGCCCAGGGTCGCGATCTGCACGCCGACCGTGGTGCCGCGGATACCGATGGTCCCGACCGGCGTGTCGACGTCCATGCCGCCGCTGGGCGCGACCTGGCCGGTGACGAAGACGAAGGTCCCCTGGATCAGGGAGACCCCCATGGAGTTGTTGCTGCTGCCCGGATTGTAGATCAGCTCGTCAATGACCATCCGAGCGTTGGACGACAGCGAGAAGACCGTGTCGTCCACGAAGACGATGCCGAGTTCGGAGCCGACGCCGGTGGAGACGACGTCGCCCTGGAAGATCGGGTCGCCTTCCTGCAGGTCGGCGCGCGAGCCGTCGGGGTGCTGTACCCGGGCAATGCCGTCGAGCTCGCTGACTTCGCCGATCGGGGTACCAAGCTGCACAGCTCCGCCGGCCTGTGCATAGGCGACCGGGGATTCCGGCCCGGCCAGGGACTCGACGGTCTCAAACGGCAGGCGGGCGCCGTCCACGGTTTCAAGCGCCGGCGGTTGCGCCTGCGCGAAATAGTCGTGGAGCAGCAGCTCCCCGCCCTCCGGCCCACGCAGCAGGAGATCATCGTCCAGCCGGACGAAATCAGCGGAGAACAGGAAGTCGGCATCGACCGGGACCGCAGTCTGGTCCGAGATATCGACTACCTGATAGTTTCCAGAGTCAAAATCGCCGACGGAAGTGGTCTCGCTGACCATATCATCCCACTCCATGTGTGGATGTGATCCGAGGCCGACTGCCTCCGCCTTGACTCAAGGCCTGGAGCAAAACTAAACAGAACACCAATGATCACCTGCACGCAGATCGGCCACCCCCGGCAGAAAACTACCAGCTTCCGTCCGCGGACGAGAACAAAAAAGAACAGAGTCTCTAGCAAAATAGTGTAGCTGAGAATCGGAAATTATTGACAATCTCTAATAGATATCGATTTCATTATTTAATATAGTTGAGTTAAAGAGAATTCATTAACAAATACTTCTTTGGTAAATCATAGAATTTACCGCAACCAGAAGACGCAGCCGTGTACAAATAGAAATTCTTACCGATGTTTTCTTGTTGCTTCGCCTGGCAAACATATCGCAGAAACCGCATATAAGACATTATTCCCTGACTCCCGACACTAAATGACGTTCGGCACGAACCCTTGGTCTTTCTTCTTGGCGCAAGGTCTTGGGAGGAATGTCCGCTACCCAGGCGGGAATCCGTCCGGGGATTTTCAGGCAAACCGAGATCGGAGCAAAATCTGGCAGGCCCGGACAGGCCGGCAGCCGTGGAGGAAGCGCGCGGGTGCAAGGGCGCCGGCCAAGCCTGGTGCCGGGCCGTAAAGACCGCCGTCAGGTCATGAGGTAGGATGGTGGGCGTACCTGGGATTGAACCAGGGACCTCCTCGATATCAACGAGAAGAACTTGCTCCTCTATATAGAAACATCAGGGGCTTGGGCGTGGTCGCCCAGCATTTCGACATTGCTTTCGCCCAACTGTGACGCACCCGCATCGGCGACCGGGTTATCCTCGATAAAAAAACCAAAACCACACTACCATACCGGCATCTTCCGGCCGAAGAACTCGCCGCTGAGCGAGGCCAAGGCGCAGCAAGGACGCCTACCGCTGGTGCGGCACTCGCTGAAAGGCTGGAGCCCCGACGCGATGACGATACGCAACACTATGCTGGCTGGCGAAGCGGCGAAGTGCCCACCCCGCCGGAGGAACTGAAGCGCATCGAGGTTGTGCAGCTTGCTGCTGATCGTCGCTATTCATCGGCATGTCTATTTTGCTGACCTACCGTCAGCGCGGACGACGACCGAATGCAAGAGTGCTTCCCACTGCCCACCCACGCGGTCGAGGGAATATGGCCGTACTGCTCGCGGCCCATTGGCACCGAGGGCTGCCCGCAACATTGGCTCCATCATCAGCGTTCGGAGACCTTGAGCGAGTGCCTGTGGCCGATTTTCGCCGACAACGGCGATTCCATTGAAACCATCTTGAATCCGCTCAGCGACACCCAGGCAATCAGCAAAACCGACCACCGGCAGCCCGTAGCCCTGCGCCTCGGCGACGACCAGACCAAAGCTCTCGTAAAGCGCCGGTTGCACATAGATCTGTGCGCGCCGGTATTCTTCCGCAATCGCCGACGTCGAACCGGGCAGCGCAATCCGGTCCTGCAAGCGAAGCGCCTTGATCTGTTGCTCCAAGGGAGCCCGCAGGTCGCCTTCGCCGATGATACGCAGATCCCAGTCCGGGAACTCCGGCGCCACTGCAGCGAAAGCGTCGACCAGGCTCTTGTGGTCCTTTTGTTCAACCAAGCGGCCGATCGAGAGGATCACCTTGCGCCCCTCGGCGGGGCCCACCGGGTCGGCCCGCTTGTCGTCGACGAGCGTCACCGGGTTCGGCATCGCCGTCATGTGGCGACGGAACCAGGCTGGATAGGCTTGGCGCGCCTGCTCTGACGGCACCGTTATCGTGTCGACCAGCAACGGCACCACATGCAGGGCAGCGTATTGCAGCCGATGGCTACGGTAGCGATCTGGTACGTTATGCTCAGAAGCGATCATCGGGATCTTGGTGCCGGCCAGGGCGATGCTAAGCGGCAGATACATGGAATGCATAAAGGCGACGACCACGTCAGGCCGCTCTGCGAGAACGACGCGGCGCGCCGCGTGCATGCGGCGCAGGGTCTCGAGAAGTCTGGCAGGGCGCCCCGCTTCGCCGATCCCAAGGTCAACCCGCCGCACGGCCGGATCGAGCGGGTAGAGGCTCTGTCCACCCGGCCTGTCGCATGTCAGCACCGTCACGCTGTGTTCCCGGCCCAGCCAGCCGGTAACGTCGGCCAACACCCGCTCGGCACCACCGCTCACACTGTTCAGACTCTTGATGGCGAACAGCAGCTTCATTTAGGTTGCGACCACTTGGCGCTGCGCGACCTTGGTCAGAACGGCCTCCAGGCGGTCAAACACCGCCTGCGGCCTGTAGGCTTGCATCGAGACCGCGGCGGCGACGCCCATCGCCTGCCGCGCCGCCGGGTCCGCCATGAGCTGCCCCAGCGCGTCGGCCAGAGTTTCGGCGTCGCCGTTCCCGGCAGCCAGCAAGCCGTTGCGACCTGGTTCGATCAATTCGTTGATGCCGCAGCAATCGGCATAGCCGACCGCCGGCAGGCCATGCGCCATTGCCTCTGCAAGGGCATTGGGGAAGCCCTCCCAACGCGAGGCCAGGCAAAACAGGTGACTTGCGCAGTAGAGAGCGCTGACGTCCTTCACGGCACCGAGCAGGCGAACGCGGTCCTTGAGGCCGAGCTTGGCGACCTCGGCCTCGACCACCTCGCGGTGCTCTCCGTCACCCGCGAGATCCAGCCGCCACTGCGGAAAGCGCGCTGCCACTTGGGCGAAGGCCTGCACCAGGGCAACCTGGTTCTTCTGGAAGCACAGGCGACCGACCGACAGCAGGACCAGCGGTGTTCGCTCGTCGCCAGCCGGCGCGGCCTGCGCCGAGGCAGGGAAAACCGGGTTAGGAATCGTGACTATCTTATGCCGCAGGAACGGCGGGTACAGGTCGCGGTAGCTCTGGCATTGCACGGTAATGCAATCGGCCAGCCGCAGCCATTGGAACGCCTGCCCCTGGCTACCCTGCGTCACGAACTTGAACCGTGAGGGGGAATTGCGTTCGGCAGCAATCATCGGTAGCCGCAATCCCAATCCGTAGACGCGCACGGCGCGGAAGGTCCCCTCCTGGAAGGCGATGACGACGTCGGGTTTGAGCCCGGCCAGAATGCGGCGGACCTTGAACGCCCGCCGCAGCCGCAGGCCGACGCCCGCCCGCTGCGCCGGATCGCCGAGCGCAAGCCGGATCCACTCGATCCGCTTGTCCATTGCGTAGAAGGCCTCGCCCTCCGGCCCGTCCCAGGTCAACAGCGAGACCTGATGCCCGCGCTGGCAAAGCTCGTTCATTGCGGCAATAGCCATGCGCTCAACACCGCCGGCGACGTCTACGAAAGCGCGACACGCGAACAGGATTCTCATCGTGGCCTACTCATTCATCCGCCGCTCGTGGCGCAACCGGCGTGGCCCCGTCTGCAGCAGATGCGACAGCGTCTTCACCGGTGCGCGGCAGAGGAGGCCGAGCAACGTCATGGCAAATTGTCCGTATTCGCCCCGAAAGTGATAGTAGCGCAGCCGCGGCCAGTCCCGCGCGTAGCCGTATCGCGACACTGAGCGCAGGTAGTCGGCGTGCTTGTCGACAATCTGCTGCGCCGCCTGCAGATTCATCTCCGGCGACTTGTCGGGTGCTTGCGTCGCATGCTGTCGGTACAGCCGTTCCGGGCAGCCGACGAAGTGGGCGCCGGCCCGTGCCAGGCGTATGGCCAGATCCAAGTCCTCGACGCGGCGCAGGCTTCCGTCGAAACCACCCACCGCGAGCAATGTCGACCTGCGCGCCATCAATGCGCAGCTTGGCGTACCGCTGCCGTAGAAAAAGCCCGGCCGCTTGTCATAGAACAGGACGTAATCGGCCACGGCCGGACCGTGCGGCACCTGGGGGCGAGAGCCGATCGCAATAAGTGGCTTGCAGTAGCCGTTGTCGTAGATCCGCTCGCCGGAGGCATAGCAGGCGACCAGCTCGGCGCCTGTTTCGCGCTCATAGGAGACGATACGCGCGTACTGCACGGCAAGGCGCTCCGGCAGGCTCTCGTCGTCGTCGTCGAAGAACGCGAGGAACTCGCCGGCGGCATTGTCCAAGAGGGTCTGCCGCGCCTGTCCCGGCCCCTGGTTGGTAGCATGGCGGACCAGGCGCAGGTTGCTGTAGCGTTCGGCCAGGGCGGCGACGCGATCGACTGAATCGTCCTTGGAGGCATCGTCCACCACCAGCACCTCGAGGTTCGGCCAGGTCTGCGCGAGTGCACTGCCTATGGCGCGTTCGATCGTGTCCGCCGCGTTGTAGCAGCAGATGCCGACCGTGATCAGCGGCTGGGACTCAGTCTGCGCCGACATGCCGGTCAGGTGCCGGATGCACTGTGGAAGCGGCTGAACGCGCGGTTCAGCCGCACGTTGGGCAGGGCCAGCGCCAGGCGCCGCAGCGTCAGCGCGGGATGGGCGAGCGCCTGGCGTGCCAGCCCGGCCGCGAAGGCCAGGTGGCGGCGCTCCAGCCAGGCCCACTTCAGTTCAACCCAGCGCCGGCAGAAGTCGTACTGTCCCTCGCGCTCCAGGAAGGGCCGGTTCTTCTCCATCAGAAGAAGCATGTTGCGGAACTCCTCGGCCAGGCTTTTCTCCGACGTGCGGGTCATGTGCTGCACGACCAGGGGGCGGGCGATGCCGACGAAGTGCCCCCCGGCCCCGGCCAGGCGGATCGCGAAGTCGGTATCTTCCGCCCGGCGCAGCGCCGGGTCGAATCCGCCCACGGCGCGGTAAGTCGCGGCCCGGGCCATCTGCGAGCAGGTCGGAACGGCGCCGTAGGCATCGTCCAGGGGTTCGCCCATCAGAATGCGCCGGGCCACCGCAGGCCCGGACGGCGCGGGCCGGCCTTCGCTCTGGCCCATGGTCGGTGCGGTCTCCTCGCCCCAGGCGTAGACCACGCGCCGGGCGGTGTAGCAGACCACCGGCGCGCCGCCGGCGAAATCGCGTTCATAGTCGCGAATGCGAGCCATCTGTGCCGCCACGCGCTCCGGCAGGCTCTCGTCGTCGTCGTCGAAGAAAGCCACGAAATCACCCTTCGCCTCGGCCAGGATGCGGTTGCGCGCCGCGCCGACGCCGGCATTGGCCGCCTGGCGGAACACGCGGATCTCGTCATGCTGGCTGGCCAGCCGGGCGAGGGTTTCGGGGGTAGTGTCGTTCGAGGCGTCGTCGACGATCACCACCTCGATCGGCCGCCAGGTCTGCGCCAGAGCGGAGGCAACCGCGCGCTCGATGCTGGCGGCGGCGTTGTATGCGGTGATGCCGAGTGTGACGAGGCAGTCGCTCATGTCACCCGCTAGTGGCCCTGCATCTGCAGTCATATTGTTGATCAAACCGGCAAACGCCAGCCGGTCTCCGACGCGGGCGCCGCGCCCCTACTGGCCACAAGGATATAACAAGAATGCAGCATCCCCACAACGCGCTTGCCGGCGTCCTTCAGCAGCGCCGGCCGCCTGCTTTTCATGACCCGGATGACGTCAGGGACCCTGCTCATAGCGCGCTTGGCTGACCAGGCTTCTTGGCTCGAACAAAGAACGCTGTTGCCAGCCGATTCCAGTAGGCAGCGTTTGGGGGCTTTCCCACCAGGCTGCGCAACTTGGCTTCAAGCAGATCGAATAACAGCGCGTATTGCTTCCGCAATCCTGCTCCGAATCGTATGCTTCCCCCACATGTCAGCCCCGTAGAGCGCGGCCCCCATGCCAGGGGCACAATCTCGACCTGATGAAAGCCGGCACGCTCCAAAACCTGTCGATACCAACTTGGTGTCGGACGAAAGAAGTCGTCTGGATGACCATGTATCGGAAAGAGAAACGGCGTCGAGATGGCCAGCGCTCCCCCCGGCTTCAGCACCCGACACATCTCATCAATCACAAAGACCGGCTCGAAAACATGCTCGAGCGTATTCATCGATAGGACGGTATCGAAGGCTTCCGATTCCGCGGGAAAGGCATCGCCCGCATTGACAATCCAGGTCGGCTCGATAGCAGGATCGATGTTTATGGAGTCGTAGTGATCATACTTGATCAACGGCAGGTATTCGGCCGTGGCACCGCCGCCAACGTCCAACATCCGACCCAAATTTGGCAAACCTCTCAGCATCTCATGCTGCAAGGCCCGCGTCAGGCTCCTGCTTCGGATGCTCTTGGAGAGATCCCTGTAGCGCGACAGCGTCGGAGAACCGCCGGAAGAAAAGCATTCCATCTCAACTCGCCGCCTTCCCCGTCGCGACGTCCGGATTGATCTCAATTTCGAAAAGAACGCCGTATGCAAAAAGGTTAGGCCACTTTTTGCTGAGCCAGCGTTCTATTGGCGTCGAGATCATCCTCGTCCGTCCGCGCTGGGGGATGATCAGCTCGTGTGTCACTTTGTGACCGCGGGCATTGTGGTACACAAACCTGATGGCTTCGTCGGTCGACATGATCCAGCGGTGGCGATCCGCGACCGGATCTTCATGAAACGCATACTTTCCGGACAGGCCGCGACCAAGGAGAAAGTTCTTCCGGAAAGTAATATAGAACATGTTCGGCAACGAAATGTAGACAGCCTTCCGGGCAACGCGACACAACTCGCGCAGGGCGGCATGCGGATTATCCAGATGCTCAAGCACGTCAAGCGCCGCAACGATATCAAACGCGTTGTCGTCGAATGGCAGCTCCTTCTCCAGGTCGCACTGGAGCACGCCCTCGGAAGGAATCAGATCCGTTCCAAAATACTCTTTGCACCCGGACAAAAGCGGCTTAAGTGCCATTGTCCGACAGCCGGCATCCATAAGGATGTAGTCGTTGAATTTACCGTTGATGCGTGCCGCGCACATCGGGAGCCTTGCAAGAGACATGGCACTAGGTTTCCGTTTCGAAGATGGATCGAGCTGGTTGCTCAAGAAAACTCAGGTCGCCGCTACAGCCGTACCGCTCCATGATCGCCCGGAACGTACCGCGTGTCCGCTCCCGGTATGCGGCAAAATCGGCATACAACGGCATGTTCGCAGGTGGCGGCAGCGGCTCCTGAAAGCGGCTGTAGATATACGCGGGAACAATCAGCAGGGAGCGAATAAGGCGGACCTTGAAGCCCGCGCTCCCGTATCTGCCTGGAAACAGGAACCCGGTCAGGCAGTCCCAAATGTAGCCGCGGATCGCCGTGCTGCGCCGGAGATCGTAGACCATGTGATACCAGGTATCCCGGATAGACTTGAAGAGCTGGGTTTTCCTGGGGCGCGGAAGCCGCGTCCGGAAAATCCGGTGGTCCAGGGGGATATAGGCATCCATCGCCGCGAAGCGCAGCCACATGTCCCTGTCTTGCGCTCGGTGTGTATTGCGGTAGGGGCCATGGCGCAGCAGGAAGTCCCGCTTCCCGATATTGATTTGCTGCCCTGACAGCAAAACATCCCGGCCAAGGCAGCTCTCAATGCGATGGAACACGGCAACAAAATCCTTGATAAACGGCTCCCACACGTCGTCCGTATCGACGTGCAGAATGACGTATTTCCCGCGGGCCTCTCTGATGCTGAGGTTGCGTGTTTCGCCGAGCTTCCGCCTTCTATCCCGCGGCAGTTCGATCACCCGAAGAATCGGGTAGGCGTCGCAGAGCTGAGCCAGCACCTCGCGGCTGTCGTCCGATGACCCGTCATCAATGACCAAAACTTCGAACTGGTCGTCCAATTGATCGAGAACACTCGTGAGCGCACGCTCGATCGTGTCCCCCATATTGTAGTTACAGATGCAGACTGAGTATTTGGGGTCAGTTTTCATGCGCGGAACCGCCCCAGGACAAAACGTTTCAAGGTCGCCGATGTCGGCCACTCCATGATCTGCCCGAATGCCCTCT
>JBNKHC010000073.1:0-8429 GCA_050290145.1 Kiloniellaceae bacterium
TGAACGCCGTGCTGCTGCCGGCGGTGCTGCGCTTCAACCGCGCGGCCATCGGCGCCAAGTGGGACAAGCTGGCGGTGCTGCTGGGCGGCGCGCCGGACGAGGTGATCGCGCGGCTCAACGCCGAGATCGGCCTGCCGGCGACGCTCTCGGCCATGGGCGTCGGCGAGGCGGCCCTGCCGGGCATCGCCAAGGCGGCGCTGAAGGACCACTGCCACGCCACCAACCCGCGCCTGGCCAGCGAGGGCGACTACGTCGCCCTGCTGCAGGAGGCTTTCTAGCCCCTCAGTTCGCCCCGCCGAGGCAGTCCTTCAGGGTCGCGGCGTTGCGGCGCAGCAGCTCGAAATAGAGCTCCGGGCCGTCGGCGATGTCGGCGCCCAGGGGGTCGAGCAGGCCGACCTTCGCCTGCGTGCCTTCGGTGACCACCTCCAGCAGCCGCGGCTCGAACTGCGGCTCGGCGAAGACGCAGCGCGCATCCAGTTCGACGATCTTGGCGCGGATCTGCTTGAGGCGCGCGGCGCCGGGCTGGCGGTCCGGGTCGACGGTGACTGAGCCCACGTTGTTGAGCGCGAAGCGGGTGTCGAAATACTGGAAGGCGTCGTGGAAGACGACGAAGGGCGCGTCCTTCACCGGTGCCAGATCGTGCTCGACCTCTTGAACCAGCTGGTCCAGGCGGAAGGACATGATCCTGGTATTGGCCAGGTAGATGCCGCTGTTGTCGGGATCGGCCCGGGTCAGGGCCTCGGCGACGGCGGCGACGATGGCCTTGGCGTTGTCCGGATCGAGCCAGAGGTGCATGTCGGTCTCGCCGTGATCGCCGTGCGCCTCTTCGTGCGCCCCTTCGTGCGCCGCGTCCTCGTGGGACTCCCAGGCGCCGCCGGCGCGGTAGGGCAGGCGCTTCAGGCCGGGGATCTCTGCCAGTTCCATGACCTCGGCGTCCTGGGCCAGGCTGGCGATGGAGGAGGCGAGGAAGGTCTCCAGGCCTTCGCCGACCCAGACCACGATCTTGGCCTCTTCCAGCGCCGCGGCGTCGGAGGGCTTCAGGCTGTAGCTGTGCGGCGAGGCGCCGCCCTGGACGATCAGGTGGGGCGTGCCCGCGCCCTGCATGGCCGCGGCCACCAGGGAATGCACCGGCTTGATCGAGGTGACCACCGTGACCGGTTCGGCCGCCGCCGCGCTCGAAGAGGTGACGCTGGGCAGGGCGGAGGCCAGGGCGAGAGCGAAAGCGGCGCTTGCAGCGGGGCCGGCGGAAAAGCAGGACCAAAGGCGGGGTCGACGCATGGGAAGCCTTCTCGATAAAGTGCTGTGCAGGCAGAAAGTGTAATGATATAACGTTATGGAATTCGCCTGACAATGGCCAAATGGGCCAAGCCGTGCTGGTCCCCTCTGGGTCGTCGGCGCCTGTGTCAAAGGTTCAAAACGTGCAGCTCTCCGCCAGGAACGACACGCCGGACAAGGCCGCTCCGCAGCCTGCAAACACGCCGGCTTCACCCCTTATCGAAGCCAGGGGCCTGGGCGTGCAGCGCGGCGGACGCTGGCTGGTGCAGGGTGTCGACCTGGCGATCCGGCCCGGCGAGATCGTCACCCTCATCGGCCCCAACGGCAGCGGCAAGAGCACCACCGTGCGCGCCCTGCTGGGCATCTGGGAGCCCAGCGCCGGGGAGGTGATCCGTCAGTCCGGCCTCCACATCGGGTACGTGCCGCAGCGCCTCACCATCGACTGGACCATGCCGCTCACCGTGCGCCGCCTGATGACGCTGACCGGGCGCCACGGCGCGACGGAGATCCAGGCGGCGCTGAAGGAGGTGGGCATCGAGCATCTGGCCGAGGCGCCGGTGCAGCAGCTCTCCGGCGGCGAGTTTCAGCGCGCCCTCCTGGCCCGCGCCATCATCCGCCGCCCGGCGCTGCTGGTGCTCGACGAGCCGGTGCAGGGCGTCGACTTCGCCGGCGAGATCGCGCTCTACGAGCTGATCCATGACATCCGCGAGCGCCTCGGCTGCGGCATCCTGATGATCTCCCACGACCTGCACATCGTCATGGGACAGACCGACACGGTGGTCTGTCTCAACGGCCACGTCTGCTGCTCGGGCACGCCCCAGGCGGTGACCGAGAGCCCCGAGTACCGCGCGCTCTTCGGCGATCAGGCGGCCGCTGCCCTGGCCATCTACCGCCACCACCACGACCACGTTCACCTGGACGACGGGCGCGTCGTTTCCGAGGGTGCGCAAGACCACGCGCACGACCATGCGCACTGCGGCCACGACCACGACCACGGCCACGGCCACAAACACAGCCACAGCCACAGCAACGAGAGCGGTGGCGATGCTGGATGACTTCTATGCTTGACGATTTCTTTTGGCGGGCCTTGATCGGCGGCATCGGGGTGGCGCTGGTGGCGGGGCCGCTGGGCTGCTTCATCGTCTGGCGGCGCATGGCCTACTTCGGCGACACCATGGCGCACTCGGCCCTGCTCGGCGTCGCGCTGGCCTTCCTCTTCGACATCCACATCACCCTCGGCGTCTTCGCCATCACCGCCACGGTGGCCTTCGCGCTGGTGCTGCTGCAGCGCCAGGTGGCCCTGCCCACCGACGCCCTGCTGGGCATCCTCTCGCACTCGACCCTGGCGCTGGGCCTGGTGCTGGTCGCCTTCATGGCCTGGCTGCGCATCGACCTGCTCAGCTATCTCTTCGGCGACCTGCTGGCGGTTTCGCGCCTCGACATCGCGCTGATCTACGGCGGCGGCGCCGTGGTGCTGGGCGTGCTGGCGCTGATCTGGCGGCCGCTGCTGGCCGGCACGGTCAGCGAGGAGCTGGCCGCCGCCGAGGCGTTGCATCCCGAGCGCTCGCGCCTGGCCTTCATGGTGCTCATGGCGGCGGTCATCGCCATCGCCATGAAGATCGTCGGCATCCTGCTCATCACCTCGCTGCTGGTCATCCCGGCGGCGACGGCGCGGCGCTTCGCCGCCGGCCCGGAGCAGATGGCCCTGCTGGCCGCCGGCCTCGGCGCCCTGGCCGTCGTTCTCGGGCTCTTCGGCTCGCTGCAGTTCGACACGCCCTCGGGCCCCTCCGTGGTGGTGGCGGCCCTGGGGCTCTTCCTGGCCGGCCTGGTGCCGCTGGCCCTCAATCGCTCCGGGGGCAGGCGGGGCGGAGGCGGGCAGGAGACCGCGCGATGACCGGGCCGGCGAACCCGGGACGCAAACTGACCCGCAACCAGCAGCTGGTGCTCGAACGGCTGCAGGCCTCCGGCAAGGCGATGACCGCCTACGAGCTGCTGGACGCCCTGCGCGACGCCGGCCTGCGCGCGCCGGTGCAGGTCTACCGGGCGCTGGAGACGCTGGGCCAGCGGGAGCTGGTACACCGGATCGAGAGCCTCAACGCCTTCGTTGCCTGCTGCCACCACGACCACGCCCCTGCCCACGCCCATGGCCCCGATGCGGGGGCGGGCTTCGCCATCTGTGACGACTGCGGCGAGGTGGCGGAATTCTCCCTGCCCCCGGAGGAGCGCCTGGCCGCCGAGGTCGGGCGAAACGGCTTCCAGACCCGTCGCGTGACGGTGGAACTGCACGGCCGCTGCGCCCACTGTGCGGAGCGCGGTAACGGCTGAGCGCCGCTACCGGCGGTTCATCAGCCTCCGCGGACAACAGATTTGACGCGTAATCGGCGTCAAAAATCCCGAAAATTATTGCGACAAACCAAGGCCTTACCAGGCAACCGCGCCGGCGTGTGGGGTTCCGCACATCGGCTCGGGAGGCTCCTCCCTATATTCATACTCAGGAGAGCGAGCCATCCGGTGGGCCGAGCCCCTCCCGAGGATAAAAATCCTCCAGAACAGAGAGCCCCCGCCGAAACGGGAATAAGACAATGACCAGCGAAAAACACGAGACGCACACAGAGAGCACAGTCGAGCATTTCATCGCCGGTTTCGCCGTTTGGGGCGTGCTGATGGTGGTCTACGCCATCGTCTAGTCCGAAGAGCCGCCCGCGCGCCGGCTCCAAGCCGAGACGCGCCCGGGCATCCCTCTCAAGAACTCACTCCGACAGTTCCAGCGCCGGCCTTCGTGCCGGCGCTGCGCTTTTGGCATCCGGCGCCAGGTTATGTTCGGAACAACAGCGATCCAAGCCAACGCGTGGCACCGAAACCGGAGCAAGTGAGGTTCGCATCCGCCGGTCTGAAGAACGTCAGACAGTGCTGACCGCAACAAGACGCCCCACCTTCAGCGCGCCGGCCCGCAGATTGTGCGCCATGGCGCGAGAAGCAGCCACACGCCTCTTCAAAATCTCCGGCGCCAACCCGTCCGCCACCGGGTCCTCGTCGGCGGCGGCATCCCGGCGCTCGATCATGCCGAGATGAAAGCGTTGTCCGAGTTCAGATTCATCAATGAAGCCGCCGGGTTAGAGCCCCAGCCCAC
This sequence comes from Kiloniellaceae bacterium, assembly GCA_050290145.1. GTDB lineage: Bacteria > Pseudomonadota > Alphaproteobacteria > Kiloniellales > Kiloniellaceae > Pelagibius. The sequence continues at coordinate 4,406 of JBNKHC010000073.1, forward strand.
GCAGACGAGACATCGCCGACTGCAGGGGTTCGAGCGCCGACATCGACGGATCCGTTGCCCAGGCGAGCGGCCAGCGCAGCTCGCCTTCGCCCGAGAAAATCTCGTGCAACGCAGCCCGACCGCCTGCACTCGATGCAGGTCCGCTCGGGGCCAAAAGCGGACCTGACGCCGGCAGAGGCGAAGCGTCCGCTTGTGGGCCGAAAGCTGACTTCGATGCTGCTATGTCCGGTTAGTGACGGATAGCAGACGTAATCGGATTCTGATGGCCGGGTCTGCTGAGTGCCACAAGGAGACATTCTTACTCCGTCACGAGACACCGCACTGCAGCACCTAGATACTAGTGGCGGGAGCCATCCATTCCATTAGTTGTAGAACCACCAAAGACCAGCAACACTCGGAACAACTCCAAGCCCGAGTGGGCATATTCTGGTGCATCAATTGCCGATAATTTCCTTCAACGCCTCTTTCGCATAAAAACTGACGGAAATGTCGTCTGATATTGCTGCGAGCACGGGTATCGCCGCTCTTGCTTCGGGGCCGATCTTCCCCAATGTGATCGCGGCTTCCACACGAACTTGCTGGTGCTCGCTGCTAAGAGCCTGGATCAAGTCGGGAACCGCAACCGCCGCCGATGGGCCGAACCACCCAAGGGTTCGGATAACGGTGGAGCGCTCAAAGGGCGTAATGACCTTCAGCTTGCCAAGAAGGCTGGAGACGGTGGTGTCCAGCGGTAGAACAGCAACCCGCAATCCGTCGATCAATCGCTCCCTGACCCTGCTATGTTCCAGCGACCATCTGACAGGAAACTGGTATTCGTCGGGAAGAAATTGCAACTCCAATTGACTTAACCCCGGCCTCCATTTCAACACGGTGTCGCGGGCGTCTTGTCTGCGTTCAAGTTGCGCGAATACGGACGCCAACACGGGCAACAACTCGATGGCCTTGGGATCACGCGCATGACCTTCTTCCAACGTGATTGCCGCCTCTTCCAAATTACCGATCGCAAAAAGAGCAATCCCCTGCGCGAATACGTAACTGCTTGGGTATCTGGGATTAAGCCGCATTGCGGCCTGGACTGAACTCAAGCCTTCCCAGGGCCTTCCGGATATGATCATTGCAAAGGCCATTGCGATGTGCGCTTCCGGGTCGTTGGGTTGCATTGCAATGGCCTGCTCCGCTTCGATGCGTGCCTGATCAGCGAGACCTCTGTTTACGTATTCCAACGCCCCGGCCACGTGAACCAAGGGCGACGGATGCTGCTTCGCTATCTCGAGTGTGTCAGTTGTTAGCCTTCTGAGGCGATTCCAGCTTTTACCCATCTCTCGCCCCCAATTGAATCTGTATCCCCTATAGTAGACGAGAGCGAGCGCCGCATGGGCACGGCCAAATTCAGGATCAAGCTCGATGGCTTTCTGCAGGTGGCCTTCCGCCTTTGCGTTATCTTGTGCATTGAATTTCGAATAAAGCTCCCACCCGCGCTGAAACGCCTCCCTCGCTTCAATATTGTCGGTCTTGCCTAGGTTGATTTCACTCTTCTCGCTTTCAGAGAGCTCAACCGCCAAGGCCTCGACAATCTTGAGGACAAATTCGTCCTGAACGGCAAAAATATTGGTCACTTCTCCATCGAATCTGTCGGCCCAAAGGTGCCCGCCGGTCGTTGCATCTATGAGCTGGGCGTTGACGCGCAACTGATCGCCGTCTCGCCTGACGCTACCTTCCAAGACATAGCGCACGCCGAGGGTCTCCGAGACCGTCCGGATCTCGACCGGCGTGTTCTTGTAGACAGATGTCGAATTACGCGCGATGACAAACAGGCCGGAAACTTTGGAAAGATCGGTGATCAAATCTTCGGTCAGGCCATCGACAAAAACCTGCTGATTGGGGTCATTGGACAAGTTATCGAATGGCAAGACGGCTAAGGAGGGTTTGTCAGGCAGCGGAAGGGCCATCTTCTCCTCCTTTGCCAGTTCAGTATTGGGTACCCAGGGTTGCCACCAAACCAATCCACCGATTACAGCGAAGAGCGCAACTCCAGCGGCCATGAGCGCTGGGCGCAGCCCCCAACTAGAAACGCTCGGGCGTTCCGCCATGACCAAGCCGTCCGCTTTTTCGTCGATGATCACCCGGTAGACCGAAATGGGCTCGGCGATGTTCTTAACGTCCTGCGGACCCATATCTTCGAAGTCGAGCGACAGCTTGTGCTTGACCTGCTCGAACACGCTCCCGGAAATACAAACGCCACCCGCATCAGCCAGTCCTTCCAGACGCGCGGCCACATTGACACCGTCGCCGAAAAGATCGCCATCCTTGACCATTATGTCGCCGACGTTCACGCCGATGCGAAACTTCAACCTTCGATCGTCCGCCAGCTCCGCGTTGCGGCGCGAAACCTCTTTCTGGCATGAAACGGCGCAGCGCACCGCCTCGACCGGGCTGCTAAATTCGGCCAGCATGCTGTCGCCTCCGGTGCTAAAGACGCGGCCGTCGTGGCGGGCGATGAACCCGTCGATAATTTCGCGATACGCGCTCAGTGTCTTGAGAGTCGCTTCCTCATCCGCGCGCATGAGGCGAGTATACCCCGCGACGTCGGCGGCGAGGATCGTGGTCAGCTTGCGTTGAAGGCGCTCCTCGGCCATGAGGCCCTCTTAGACGTGCGTAATGAGAAAGGAGTTTACGAGCGCCGGTAGAATGAGTCTATCAGGGCTGAATGTCGCATGAGGGTGTGTGGCGTGGTAAGTAGAGCTCTTCCAGTGAGTGCAGGTCTCACTCGGTGATCGCTCCAGCCAGGGCCTATCTCATCGAGGCAAGCGCGCTTTACACATTGATCCGCCAACGTCCTCCAATGCCATCATGCAGAGGGCAAGAGACCCTGCTGCGGAGAGAACAGTGAACCCGACAGGTGCATCACGGAGAGGTTAATATTCAACCACCGGGTTAAAGAACAGCGTGGGTCACTTGCAGACGTAGGACACGTTGTTGGCCCCGTCGATCTTCCGAATCACGTTCCAGTGCTCCTGGTAGGTGATCGGAATGAACTGGCCTTCGTTGGACTTGGAGAACTCCACCTTCAAGCTGGTGGGCGAGCCATCGGGCTTGTCCCATTGAAAGGACTTGAACGATTCTTTGACCTTCTCCGCCAGCTCCGGTTTCAGGTTGAAGACGTGACCATAGCCCGTGGTGGGGAACCTCTGGGACCGGTAAAGGACAATCGTGTCCTCCTGCTTGATCACGTCGCGCTTGATCATCCGGACCTTGACCGAATTAGCGATCGCGGCGGCGTCGTAGTCCCTGTTCGCCACGCCCAGGATTGAGCTGTCGTGCATGCCCGAGAAGGCAGTCTTAAAATCCCGGCCGGGGATCATGTCGAACTCGCTCTTGAGCAAGGCCAAGGGGGCCTTGAACCCGGAGTTCGACGTAGGCGTGGTGAGGGCCAGCGTCCGGCCCTTGATGTCCTCGATCTTCTCGATGCCGCTGCCCGGATAGGTCAGGATCTCCATGGAGTAACCGTAGTCGCCGTTCAGGCTGGCCATCATGGTGAAGGATACGAAGCCGGCGCAGTTGACCGCCAGCGGATTAGACCCGGTGTTGATTCCGGCCACGTGCAAGCTGCCCGACCGCATGGCCTCGATCAGAGCGGCGCTGGAATGCGCCGGAAAGAACAAGACCTTTTTGCCCGTCACCTTCTCCATGTGCTCCAGGAAGTCGGACCAGGCTTCCTTGTAGACCGCCGGATCCCGCTCTGGCGTATAGCCGAAGATCAAGGTATCGGGATCGATCCATTGGCTCGGATCGGTCGGCGCATCGGCCACCAGATCGCCGTTGCGGTCGCAATAGCGTTCGTCTAAGTCACCGCGCGGGCAGTCCGCCTGAGCGTTCGCGGGAGCGGCCTGTAGCAGAAGGCCCAGGGCAGCAAAACCGGCCAGGGCCGGCATGGCCAACGACTTCAAAGGCGGCATGCGACTCTGATCCTCCCTGTTGATAAACGATTTTTCGGCCGATCGAACCAAATCGGCCAGCTTCCGTT
>JBNKHC010000074.1:0-20223 GCA_050290145.1 Kiloniellaceae bacterium
GGCGCGCGACTACGCGGCGCCCGGCGTCTTCCTGGCGCTCAGCGGCCGCGACCGGGAACGCCTGGAGCAGGCGGCCGAGGCCTGCCGCGCCGCCGGAGCCGAGGTCGCCACCGCCGTCCTCGACGTGCGCGACCGCGACGCGCTGGCCGCCTGGCTGGCCGAACTGGACCGCGACCATCCTCTGGACCTGGTGATCGCCAACGCCGGCATTTCGGCTGGCACCGGCAGCTTCGGCGAGACCGGCGAGCAAGCCCGCGCCATCCTGGCGGTCAACGTCGACGGGGTCGTGAACACCTGCCTGGCAGCGGCCGATCTCATGCGCCCGCGCCGCCGCGGGCAAATCGCCATCATGTCCTCACTCGCCGCCTTCCGCGGCTTTCCCGGTGCCCCCGCCTACTGCAGCTCCAAGGCCGCCGTCAGGGTCTGGGGCGAGGCGCTGCGCGGCATGCTGCATCCGCAGGGTTTGCGGGTCACGGTGATCTGCCCGGGCTACGTGAAGAGCCGCATGACGGCAGTGAACGACTTCCCCATGCCCTTCCTCATGGAGGCCGAGCGCGCCGCCGGCATCATCCGGCGCGGCCTGGCCGCCAACAAGGCGCGGATCGTCTTTCCGCGCCGCCTCTTCGCGGCGGTATGGCTGCTCTCCCTGCTGCCGCCGGGCTGGACCGACCCGCTGCTGCGCCGCCTGCCGGAGAAGCCCGCCGGCAAGGGCTAGAGCCCTTTGCAGTCAAATTGAAGCTATTCTGTTTGCGAGCGGTGCGGCGATCCGTCAGGAGGCAGGCGCAGCCCGATGCGCCGCAAACCCGCAGGGCCGGGCGGATTTGCGCCAATGCCGGCGGGCTTTGCCTTGGCCATAGCGCCGCTATGGCCGGCGGCAAACCCCTTGGTCTTCCCGCAAATCCACTCCGGCGGAATGGTTCAATTTGGCTGCAAAGGGCTCTGGGCCGCGGCAGCTAGTTCGTCTGCTTTTTCTTCAGGCTGCGCAGGTGCTTGCGCCACTTGGCGACGTTGCGGTTATGCTCGGCAAGGGTCTTGGCGAAGGTGTGGCCGCCGTCACCCGCGGCGACGAAGTAGAGATACTCCGTCTGCGCCGGCTTGACCGCCGCCTCCAGGGCGGCGCGCCCCGGGTTGGCGATGGGCGCCGGCGGCAGGCCGCCGATCTGGTAGGTGTTGTAGGGCGTCGCCTGGGCCAGGTCCTGGCGCGTCAGGGACCGCCCCAGCGGCGCCTTGCCCAGGGTGATGCCGTAGACCACGGTGGGATCGGACTGCAGCGGCATGCCCTTGTTCAGGCGGTTCACGAAGACCCCGGCGACCAGTGCCCGCTCGCCGTCGACGCCGGTCTCCTTCTCGACGATGGAGGCCAGCACCAGCGCCTCCTCCGGGCTCTTCAGCGGCAGGTTCTCCGCCCGCTGGGCCCAGACCTCGGCCAGCGCCTCATCCATCGACTGGCGCATGCGCGCCAGCACGTCGGCACGGGCATCGCCGCGGTGGAAGTGATAGGTCTCGGGCAGCAGCGCGCCGTCGGGCGGCACCTCCGCGATTTCACCCTCCAGCGCCTCGGCCTCGTCCAGCAGGGCGACGATCTCGACGCTGGTGAGCCCCTCCGGCACGGTCAGGCGATGCACCACGGTGCGCCCGCTGGCGATCAGCGCCGCCACCTCCTGCATCGAGCTGCCGGGGGCGAAGGCATACTCGCCCGCCTTCAGGGCGGTGGCGTCGGCGAAGAGCCGCACGCCGAACTCGAAGACCAGCGGATCGGAGATGACGCCGGCATCTGACAGGTCTGCGGAAATGGTCGCCAGCCCGGCGCCGCGCGGAATGACAAGCACGGCCTCTTGCGCGAGCGGCCCCGGCGCCTCGAACTGCTTTTGCAGATAGACCCAGGCACCGCCGGCGGCGAGCAACAGCAAAACGACGACAGCAACGGCGATACCGCCCAGTCGTCGCATCATGGGAAGCCGCTACTGGTATTCGGCCAGGATGACACTGGCGTTGGTGCCGCCGAAGCCGAAGGAGTTGGAAAGCGCGCGGCGGACCGGACGCTCCTTGGCAGTGTGCGGCGTCAGGTCGATGTCGGCACAACTCGGCGAAGGATTGTCGAGGTTGAGGGTCGGCGGCACCACGTTGTCACGGATGGCGAGGATCGAGAAGATCGCCTCCACCGCGCCGGCCGCACCCAGCAGGTGGCCGATGGCGGACTTGGTGGAGGACATGGAAAGCTCCGCCACCGCGTTTCCGAAGAGGCGCTTGACCGCGCCCACCTCGATCTCGTCGCCCAGCGGCGTCGAGGTGCCGTGGGCGTTGATGTAGTCAATGTCGCTCGGGTCCAGGCCGGCACGCTTCAACGCCGCCTGCATGGCCCGGTAGCCGCCGTTGCCGTCTTCGGGCGGCGCCGTGATGTGGTGGGCGTCGCCGGAAAGGCCGTAGCCGACCACTTCCGCATAGATCGTCGCCCCGCGCGCCTTGGCGTGCTCCAGTTCCTCCAGCACGACGACACCGGCGCCCTCGCCCATGACGAAGCCGTCGCGGTCCTCGTCCCAGGGACGCGAGCCCTGCTCCGGCGTGTCGTTGAACTTGGTCGACAGCGCCCGCGAAGCACAGAAGCCGGCAATGCCCAGACGGCACACCGCCGCCTCCGCGCCGCCGGCGACCATCACATCGGCATCGTCCAGCATGATCAGGCGGGCCGCATCACCGATGGCGTGCGCCCCGGTGGAGCAGGCCGTCACCACCGCGTGGTTCGGACCCTTGAAGCCGTGCTTGATCGACACCTGTCCGGAGACGAGATTGATCAGCGCTGCCGGAATGAAGAAAGGAGACAGCCGCCGCGGTCCACGCTCGTGCACGGTGATGGAGCCATCGAAGATGGTTTCCAGGCCACCGATGCCGGAGCCGATCATCACGCCGGTGCGCCAGCGGTCCTCATCGGCCTCGGGCTTCCATCCGGAATCCTCGATGGCCTGCTGCGCCGCCGCCATGCCGAAGACGATGAAACGGTCCAGCTTGCGCTGATCCTTCGGTTCGACAAATTCGTCCGCGTTGAACAGCCCCTCGGAGGTTTCGCCCAGGGGCACCTGGCCGGCGATCTTCGACGGCAGGTCGGAAACATCAAAGCTCTGGATGTTGCGCAGGCCGGACTGACCGTTGAGAAGTCGATCCCAAACATGGCTAACACCGCTTCCCAGCGGTGTTACCAGCCCCAATCCTGTAACGACGACGCGTCTCATACTGCAAGCGACCTTATGTGCGGCGAGGCGGTTGAGCGACAGCCCGCGCCTGCGCGCCGCTGTCGCCGTCGCCGACGGTCAGGAGTGTTCCTGAATAAAGTCGATCGCGTCCTTGACGGTGACGATCTTCTCCGCCGCGTCGTCGGGAATCTCGCAGCCGAACTCTTCTTCGAAAGCCATCACCAGTTCCACGGTGTCCAGGCTGTCGGCGCCCAGATCGTCGATGAAACTAGCGGTCTCGGTTACCTTTGCATCATCGACGCCCAGATGCTCGACGACGATCTTCTTCACGCGCTCGGCGATGTCGTTGCTCATAAGAATTAGCCCTCAGGTTCTTAGACGCTTCTTGGCGGGAAGCGGGTACCGTCAAAATGAATGGCGTCCTCGCATCTGCGCAAGGCGCCGCCTCTTATCACAGTTCTTGAAGGTTTGCCAACGCCCTACAGACGCCTGTTTCGAGTGTGTCCCCCAGGAGGGCTCATATCATGGCCATTCCGCCATTTACATGCAAGGTTTGGCCGGTCACATAAGCGGCTTCCTCGCTTGCCAGATAGACCACACCCGAAGCGATTTCCTCAGATTTCCCAAGACGTTGCATGGGGATGGCCGTGAGGATGCGCTCGCGCTGCTGGTCGTTCAAGGCGTCAGTCATGGCGGTTTCGATCATGCCCGGGGCCACGCAGTTCACGGTAATGCCGCGACTCGCCACTTCCTGGGCGAGCGACTTGGTCATGCCGATCAGGCCCGCCTTGGAAGCCGCGTAGTTCGCCTGGCCCGGATTCCCGGTCACCCCGACGATGGAACTGATGCCGATGATGCGGCCCCAGCGCCGCTTCATCATGCCCTTCAGGCTGGCGCGGGTCAGGCGAAAGGCCGCGGTCAGGTTCACGTCCAGGACCTGCTGCCAGTCCTCGTCCTTCATGCGCATGGCCAGGCCGTCGCGGGTCAGGCCGGCGTTGTTGATCAGGATGTCGAGCTGTCCGGCCTCGCCCTCGACCCGCCCGACCAGCGCCTCGGTCTCGGCGGGATCGCCCAGGTTGCAGGTCATGACGTGCGTGCGTACGCCCAGCTCGCCGGCCAGCGCCTCCAGGGCCTCCGCCCGGGTGCCGCTCAGCACCACCGTGGCGCCCTGCCCGTGCAGGCGCCGCGCGATGGCCCCGCCGATGCCGCCCGAGGCGCCGGTCACCAGGGCGATCTTTCCAGTCAAATCAAACATCAAGACGTCTCCACGACGATGAAACTTGAAACTGCCCCTACTCCAGTTTGGGGCTTCACCGGGTCCCGGCAGCTAGAGCTGCGCCAGGGCCGCCTCCACTTCTTCAGGCGTCTCCACCGACAGCGCCGTCAGGGAGCGGTCGATGCGCTTGGTGAGACCACTCAGCACCTTGCCGGCGCCCAGTTCCACCACCTTCTCAACCCCCTGGCCGGCCATGTAGGCCACGCTCTCGCGCCAGCGCACCATGCCGGTCACCTGCTCCACCAGCTTGCGGCGGATCTCCTCCGGGTCGCTCAGGTGGCTTGCGGTCACGTTGGCGACCAGCGGCACCGCGGGCATCCGCACCTCGACGCCGGCCAGGGCCTCGGCCATGACCTCGGCCGCCGGGGCCATGAGGCTGCAGTGGAAGGGCGCGCTGACCGGCAGCAGGATGGCGCGCTTGGCGCCCTTTTCCTTGGCGATCTCGATGGCCCGCTCCACCGCGGCCGTGTGGCCGCTGAGCACCACCTGGCCGGGGGCGTTGTCATTGGCCGACTGGCAGACCTCTCCCTGAGCGGCCTCCTCGGCCACCGCCTGCGCGGTCTCCAGGTCCAGGCCCAGAACCGCCGCCATGGCGCCTTCGCCCACCGGCACGGCCTGCTGCATGGCCTGGCCGCGGCGGCGCAGCAGGCGCGCGGCATCGGCCAGTTCCAGGCTGCCGGCGGCCGCCAGGGCGGAATATTCTCCCAAGGAGTGGCCGGCCACGTAAGCCGCCTTGTCGGCAAGGCGCAGGTTGCCCTCGCTCTCCAGCACCCGGACCACGGCCAGGCTGACCGCCATCAGGGCCGGCTGGGCGTTCTCGGTGAGCCGCAGTTCCTCCTCCGGCCCTTCCGCCATGACCCGCGAGAGCTTCTGGCCCAGGGCGTCGTCGACTTCTTCAAAGGTGTGCCGGGCCACCGGAAAGGCGGCGGCCAGGGCCTGGCCCATGCCGACGGCCTGGGACCCCTGTCCCGGAAACACAAACGCCAGGCTCATGAATGGCAACTCCGCGAGAAATGGGGATGGCGAATGAAATGCCGCTCAGACATAGCCACACAGCCCTGCCTGTCAAGCCGGATCGGCGGGCAAACGGCGGAAAATGGCGGATTGCGAGGGTAAATGCCCGGGCGGTGACGGCCCGGCCGGCGCCCCCGGAAGGCGCCAAATCCGGGCCTTGCGTGCCCCGCGCCTCAGCGCTTGCGCGCAGGGGGATAAAGTGTATAGTCCCGCCGCTTCGCAGTCCTTTCCGGGCGGCGGAGCACTCCTTGCCGGGATCCCGCTTGTGGGGCCGGCTAGGGCCGGGCGGCTGAGCTTCGACCAGCGCCGGTCCATGAACAGCCAGAGGGAGTAAACCATGGCATTCTATGAGTGCGTGCTGATTGCACGCCAGGACGTCTCCTCGTCCCAGGTCGAGAGCCTGGTCGCGGACTACACCAAAATCCTCGAAGACAATGGCGGCCGCCTCGCGGGTTCCGAGTACTGGGGTCTGCGCACCCTGGCCTACCGGATCAAGAAGAACCGCAAGGGCCACTACGTGATGCTGCGCATCGACGCCCCGGCGGCGGCGGTGCACGAGATGGAGCGCAACATGCGCCTCAGCGACGACGTGATCCGCTACATGACCGTGCGCGTCGAGGAGATGGAGGAAGGCCCCTCCATCGTCATGCAGCAGCGCAACACCCGTGACGATCGCGGCCCCCGCGGCGACCGCCGTGGCGGCGGCCGCTTCGGCGGTGACGGCCCCCGGGGCGATGGCCCGCGCGGCCCGCGCCCCCCGCGTGACAACGACGGCGCCCCGGCGCCGGCCAGTGCCCCTGCCAGTGAAGGAGCTGCAGAATGACCGTTCAAGTCGTCAGCGGCGGCGGTGGCCGTCGCCCGTTCTTCCGTCGCCGCAAGAGCTGCCCGTTCTCCGGGCCCAAGGCACCGAAGATCGACTACAAGGACACCCGCCTGCTGCAGCGCTTCGTCTCGGAGCGGGGCAAGATCGTGCCGAGCCGCATCACCGCGGTGTCCGCCAAGAAGCAGCGTGAGCTGGCGCGCGCCATCAAGCGGGCGCGCTTCCTTGCCCTGCTGCCTTACGTCGTGAAGTAAGCGGCCAGGACAGGAGAACAGCGAAATGGAAGTGATCCTGATGGAGCGCATCGAGAAGCTCGGGCAGATGGGCGACGTCGTGTCGGTCAAGCCGGGCTTTGCGCGCAACTATCTCTTGCCGCAGAAGAAGGCCATGCGGGCGACCAAGAACAACCTCGCCCGCTTCGAGCGTGAGCGCGCTCAGCTCGAGGCCGAGAACCTGAAGCAACGCGAAGAAGCGGAGCGCGTGGCCAAGGACCTGGACGGCCTGACTGTGACCGTGATCCGCCAGGCCGGCGAGAGCGGCCAGCTCTACGGTTCGGTGAACAGCCGCGACGTGTCGGAGGCGGTGACCGCCGCCGGCGTCACCGTGGCCCGCCGCCAGATCGATCTGGGCGCGGTCATCAAGACCCTGGGCCTGCACAAGGTTCGCGTGCAGCTGCACCCGGAGGTCGTCGTGAACGTCACCGCCAACGTGGCGCGCTCCGAGGAAGAGGCGAAGGCGCAGCTGGAAAGCGGCCGCGTCGTCACCGCCGAGGACATGCGCCAGGCCGAAGAGGCCGCCGAGGCGGAGATCGAAGCGGTGGTCGAGGCCGTCGAGCAGGAAGAGGCTGTGGAAGCCGCTGCCGAGGCCGAGAGCACCGGGGAAGCCGCGCCCGAGTCGGCCGGCGACTCCGACAGCGAGGAGACCAAGCAGGACTAAACCCCTGCCCGTTTCACCGCCTGAGATCAGAACGGCGGCTCCCTCGAGCGGGAGCCGCCGTTTTGCTTTCTGCCTTTCCTGTCAAGGGGTCGCTCGGCGGCGTTATCCCCGTTGTTCCACCTACCCACACCGTCCAATCCCGCGACGACGGTTTGCCTGCCGAATCGATCTGCTATTCTGGAAGGCCTCCTGTTATCTGCTATGGCCATGGAATCGACACAGCCCTCTCTGACGCACCTGCACGACCCGCTCACGGGCGAGGATCACCAGCGCCTGCCGCCGGCCAACGACGAGGCCGAGCAGGCCCTGCTGGGTGCCATCCTCGCCAACAACGCCGCCTACGAGAAGGTCGCCGACTTCCTGCGCCCCGAGCACTTCGCCGACGGCGTGCACGCCCGCATCTTCGAGGCCTGCGGCAAGCTGATCGAGCGCGGCCAGATCGCCAACGCCATCCAGCTCAAGAACCTCTTCGAGCAGGAAAGCGCCCTGGCCGAGGTCGGCGGCGCCCAGTACCTGGCGCAGCTGCAGTCGAGCTATGTCACCATCATCAACGCCGTCGACTACGGCAAGACGATCCACGACCTCTACCTGCGCCGGCAGCTGATCAATCTCGGCGAGGACATGGTCAACGACGCCTTCGACTACGACCTCGACATCGACGCCAGCCAGCAGATCGCGCTGGCCGAGGACAAGCTCTACAAGCTGGCGGAGATCGGCGAGACCGAGGGCGGCCTCGCCCCCTTCAAGTCGGCGGTGCTGGAATCGCTGCACATGGCCGAGGCGGCCATGAAGCGCGACGGGCTGGCGGGCGTGGCTTCGGGCTTGAACGACCTCGACAAACTGCTCGGCGGCTTCCACCCCTCCGACCTGATCATCCTCGCCGCCCGCCCCTCCATGGGTAAGACGGCGCTGGCCACCAACATCGCCTACAACGTGGCCGCCGACACGCGCACGGAAAAGGACGCCGAGGGCAACCCCATCGAGCAGCGCCAGCCGGTCGCCTTCTTCTCCCTCGAAATGTCGGCCGAACAGCTCGCCTCGCGCATCATCGCCGAGCGCACCGGCGTGCGCTCGGACTCCATGCGCCGCGGCGATATCCGCGACGAGGAGTTCGACGCCATCTTCGAGGCCAGCCGCCAGCTCTTCGAGCTGCCGCTCTTCGTCGACGACACGCCGGCCCTCTCGGTCAGCCAGGTGCGCACCCGCGCCCGGCGCCTGAAGCGCCAGCACGGCCTCAGCATGATCGTCGTCGACTACCTGCAGCTCATGCAGCCGCCGGCGGGCCGGCGCAGCGACAATCGCGTGCAGGAGGTTTCGGAGATCACCCGCGGCCTCAAGGCCCTGGCCAAGGACCTGGACGTGCCGGTGATCGCCCTGTCGCAGCTCTCGCGCGCCGTCGAACAGCGCGAGGACAAGAAGCCGCAGCTGTCTGACCTGCGCGAGTCCGGCTCCATCGAGCAGGACGCCGACGTGGTCATGTTCATCTACCGCGAGCAGTACTACGCCGAGCGTGCCGAGCCGACCCAACGCGACGGCGAGGACGACAACAAATTCCACGAACGCCTGGAGCGCTGGAAAGAGCGCTGCGAGCGCGCCTACGGCAAGGCCGAGATCATTATCGCCAAGCAGCGTCACGGCCCGATCGGCTCGCGCGAGTTCGCCTTCGACGGCGACACCACGCGCTTCAGCGACCTGGTCGCCGATGACCACCTCCCCGACCACTACTGACCTGACGGTGGAGACCGCCCTGTCAAAGGTCTCCCCCCGCGCCGCCGGGGTGCTGACCGTCGACCTGGCCGCCATCGCGGAGAACTACCGCCGCCTCAAGGCCGCCTTCCTGGAGAAGGCGGTGGCGGCGGTGGTCAAGGCCGACGGCTACGGCCTGGGCGCCGAGCGGGTGGCGCCGGTATTGGTCAAGGCCGGCGCGCGCAGCATCTTCGTCGCCCAGCTCGACGAAGCCCTGAAGCTGCGCCCCCTGCTCGACCGCTGTCACCCGGCGGTGACGCTCTACGTGCTGAACGGCCTCATGCCGGGGGCTGAGGCAGACTACGCCGAGCACAACATCCTGCCGGTGCTGAATTCCCTGGGCGAGATCGACGCCTGGAGCGCCTTCTGCCGCGCCCGCGGCACGGCCCTGCCGGCCGCAGTCCACCTGGACAGCGGCATGTGCCGCCTGGGCCTGCCGCCCGACGAGGTGGAGGTGCTGCGCGGCGACCCGGCGCGCCTGGACGGCCTGCTGCCGACCTGCATCCTCAGCCATCTGGCCTGTGCCGACGAGCCCGCTCACCCCATGAACGCCCGGCAGCTGGAGGCCCTGAAATCGGCCCTGCCCGTCCTGCCCCGGGCTCCGGTCTCCTTCTGCAACTCCTCGGGGATATTCCTGGGCCGCGACTACCACTTCGACCTGGGCCGCCCGGGGGTGGCGCTTTACGGGGTCAACCCCACTCCGCAGGCCCCCAACCCGATGCAACCCGTGGTGCAATTACGGGCTAAGATCCTGCAAGTCCGGCAGATTGACGCTCCCCAGACCGTTGGCTATGGTGCCTCGCACCGCGCCACGGGGCCGGCCCGAATCGCGACCGTTGCCGCCGGCTACGCCGATGGCTATCTCCGGTCGATTTCCAATCGCGGCCATGCCTGGGTTGCCGGTCATCGGGTTCCTGTGGTTGGACGAGTCTCCATGGATTTGCTTGCGCTGGATGTGACCGGAGTTGCACCGGATTCCGTCCGCCCCGGTCTCTGGGCGGAGCTGCTGAACGACGAGCAAGACGTCGATGCTCTGGCGCGCGAAGCCGGGACGATCGGCTACGAGATTTTAACTTCCCTGGGCAAGCGTTATCACCGGGTCTATTTGGGCTAGCCATTAATGCCGATTCTCCAGCCGATCGGCCGCACCTTTCTGGTTTTCCTGGAAGCCACCGGCCGGCTGTCGCTCTTTACGATCATGTCGCTGTCGCACTGCCTGCGGCCGCCCTTCTATCCGCGCCTGGTCCTGCGGCAGATGATCGAGATCGGCTACTACTCCCTGCCGGTGGTCGGCCTCACCGCCATCTTCACCGGCATGGTGCTGGCGCTGCAGAGCTACACCGGCTTCGCGCGCTTTTCGGCGGAGAGCGCCATCCCCAACGTGGTGGTGGTCTCCATCACCCGCGAACTGGGGCCCGTGCTGGCCGGCCTCATGGTCGCCGGGCGCGTCGGCGCCTCCATGGCCGCCGAGATCGGCACCATGCGGGTGACCGAGCAGATCGACGCCCTCGACACCCTGGCGACCAACCCCTTCAAGTACCTCATCGCCCCGCGCCTCATCGCCGGCCTCACCATGCTGCCGATCCTGGTGCTGATCGCCGACATCATCGGCGTCTTCGGCGGCTACATCGTCTCGACCCAGAAGCTGGGCTTCAACCCGGCGGCCTACCTGCAGAACACCTGGGACTTCATCGAGGCCCAGGACGTCATCTCCGGCCTGGTCAAGGCCGCGGTCTTCGGCTTCCTGGTGACGCTGATGGGCTGCTACCACGGCTACAACTCGCGCGGCGGCGCCCAGGGCGTCGGCGCCGCCACCACCAACGCCGTGGTCTCCGCCTCGATCCTGATCCTCAGCTTCAACTACTTCATCACCGAGCTGTTTTTCGCCCGATGAACGACACCCCCGAAGCCCCGGCCGCCGCGAGCCAGCCCACCGCCCCGGCGGCCGAAAGCGCAGTGCCGAAGATCCAGATCCGCGGCCTGACCAAGGTCTTCGGCAACAAGGTCGTCCTCGACGGCATCGACCTGGACATCCAGAAGGGCGAGTCGATGCTGGTCATCGGCGGCTCGGGCAGCGGCAAGTCGGTGCTGCTGAAGTGCATTCTGGGCCTGCTGCATCCGGAGGGCGGCTCCATCAAGGTCGACGGCGAAGAGGTCATCGGCCTCTACGGCGAGGATCTGGACCGCATCCGCCGCAAGTTCGGCATGCTGTTCCAGAACGCCGCGCTCTTCGACTCCCTGACGGTCTGGGAGAACGTCGCCTTCGGCCTCATCCAGGGCCAGCGCATGGCGCGCGACAAGGCCCGCGACATCGCCTACGAGAAGCTGGCCGCCGTCGGCCTGGGCCAGGACGTCGGCCAGCTGACCCCGGCCGAGCTGTCCGGCGGCATGCGCAAGCGCGTCGGCCTGGCCCGCGCCATCGCCACGGAGCCGGAGATCATCTTCTTCGACGAGCCGACCACCGGCCTGGACCCGATCATGGGCGACGTCATCGACCGCCTGATCGTCCAGTGCGTGAAGCAGCTCGGCGCCACCGGCCTGTCGATCACCCACGACATGGCCAGCGCCCGGCGCATCTCCGACCGCATCGCTATGCTCTACAAGGGCAAAATCATCTGGGTGGGGCCGACCGCGCAGATCGACGAGTCCGGCAATGAGTTCGTCGACCAGTTCATCAACGGGCGCGCCGAAGGCCCGATCCAGATGGAAGTCCGCGCCCTTTGAGGCCCCGCCCGGCCCACTGCTCCGGAGGATGCCACTAGATGGCGAAGGCCCGCTCACAATACGTCTGCCAGGACTGCGGCGCCGTCGCGGCCAAGTGGGCCGGGCGCTGCGAGGGCTGCGGCGCCTGGAATTCGCTGGTCGAGGAGACCGTTCAGCGCGCGCCCGGTGGTCTTTCGGGAAGCGGCGGCAAGACCGGCGGCAAGATCCGTTTCGTCGACCTGCAGAGCGAGAGCCAGCCGCGCCCGCGCCTGATCTGCGAAATCGCCGAGTTCGACCGCGTCACCGGCGGCGGCCTGGTGCCGGGCTCGGCGGTGCTGGTGGCCGGTGATCCGGGCATCGGCAAGTCCACCCTGCTGCTGCAGGTGGCCGCCCGCATGGCCGCAAAGGGCGCCGACTGCGCCTACATCTCTGGCGAGGAATCGATCGACCAGGTGCGCCTGCGCGCGCGCCGCATGGGCCTGGCCGAGGCCCCGGTACGGCTCGCCTCGGCGACTTCCGTGCGCGACATGGTGGCCAGCCTGGACCAGGCCGAGGGCCCGGCGGTGGTGATCGTCGATTCAGTCCAGACCCTCTACATCGACAGCCTGGAATCGGCGCCCGGCACGGTCTCCCAGGTGCGCGCGGCGGCCCAGGAACTGATCCGCCTGGCCAAGAAGCGCGGCTTCGCCCTGCTGCTGGTCGGCCACGTCACCAAGGAAGGCACCATCGCCGGCCCCAAGGTGCTGGAGCACATGGTCGACACGGTCCTGACCTTCGAGGGCGACCGCGGCCATCACTTCCGCATCCTGCGCGCGGTGAAGAACCGCTTCGGCCCCACCGACGAGATCGGCGTCTTCGAGATGACCGACGAGGGCCTGAGCGAGGTCGCCAATCCCTCGGCCCTGTTCCTGGCCGAGCGCCGCGGCAACATCGCCGGGGCGGCGGTCTTCGCCGGGCTGGAGGGCACCCGCCCCCTGCTGGTCGAGATCCAGGCCCTGGTCTCCGCCTCGCCCCTGGCGACCCCGCGGCGGGCCGTGGTGGGCTGGGATTCCGGCCGCCTGGCCATGGTCCTGGCGGTCCTGGAGGCGCGATGCGGGCTGGCGTTGGCCGGCCAAGAGGTATATTTGAACGTTGCCGGTGGCCTCAGGATCGGGGAGCCGGCGGCGGACTTGGCCGTCGCGGCGGCCCTGGTATCGGCGGCAACGGGACAGGAAGTGCCGGAACAGACGGTAATCTTCGGCGAAATCGGCCTTTCCGGCGAGATTCGCCCGGTGAGCCAGGTGGAACTGCGCCTCAAGGAAGCCGAGAAACTGGGCTTCACGCGCGCCTGGATCGCGCCGCGCCGCAAGCAGGCAAAAGGCAAATCGGGGGGAAGATCGGGCGGCGGCCAGAGCCTGGCTGTCGAGGAGATCGCCCACCTGCAGGATCTGGTGGCGCGCCTGGCGGCGCCGGAGTCGCCCCAGTCGGGCGCCCGGATCGGCCGGGCCCAGCAGTCGGCCTACTGATAGAGTTAACGAGCGCAGCGGAGCGCCATGGACAGCTTGCCGATCAATCTGGCGGACCTCATCGTCATCATCGTCCTGGTGGTGTCGGGAATCTTTGCCTTCGTGCGCGGCTTCGTGCACGAGGTCCTGGCCGTGGGCTCCTGGGTCGGCGCCGCCTTCGTCACGCTTTATGCCTATCCCCATGTGCAGCCCTGGGTGCTGGGCGTCATCACCGTGGAGTTCATCGCCAGCCTCCTGACCGGCGTCGGCCTCTTCCTGGTGACCCTGGTGCTGTTCTCGGTGCTGACGCGCATCCTCTCCAACCGCATCCAGCAGAGCAGTCTGGGCGCCCTCGACCGCTCCCTCGGCCTGCTCTTCGGCTTCGCCCGCGGCGCGGTCATCGTGGTGCTGGCCTGGCTGGCCCTGGACTATGTGGTCGTCGAGGACGAGCGTCCCGGCTGGATCCAGGACGCCAAGTCGCGCCCCCTGGTCGAGCGCGGCGCCGAGATGCTGATGACCCTGGTGCCGGCCGAGCTGCTGGAGCGCGGCGACCAGGCCGCCGAGGACGCCCGGCGCCGCGCCGAGGAAGTGCGACGCGCCGAAGAGACCTACCAGCAGCTGGTGTCGCCGCTCAGAAAAGCCGATGCACCGGAAGACCAACCCGCGTATAACGAAGGCATGCGCGACGAGATCGAAAAGGCCATCGAAGGCCTGATGTCGGACGAAACCGCGCCGGGAGAGACCACGCAGTGATTACCACCAATCCTCTGGCCCCTCTAGACGACGACAAGTTCCACGAGGAATGCGGCGTATTCGGGATCTTCGGCAGCGAAGATGCCGCGGCCATGGCTGCCCTGGGCCTGCACGCCCTGCAGCACCGCGGCCAGGAATCGGCCGGCATCGTCGCCTACGACGGCAAGCACTTCAATGCCCACCGCGACCTCGGCCACGTCGGCGACATCTTCTCCTCCGAAGAGGTCATGTCGCGCCTCGCCGGACGCGCGGCCATCGGCCATAACCGCTATTCCACCACCGGCGAGACGGCGCTGCGCAACGTGCAGCCGCTCTTCGCCGACCTCTCGCTGGGCGGCTTCGCGCTGGCCCACAACGGCAACCTCACCAATGCGCGCCACCTGCGCCGCCAGTTGGTGAACCAGGGCGCCATCTTCCAGTCGACCTCCGACACCGAGACCATCCTTCACCTGATCGCCACCTCCGAGGCCGGCAGCCTGATCGACCGCATCATCGCAGCCCTGCGCCAGGTCGAAGGCGCCTATTCGCTGGTCGCCATGTCGAGCAACTGCATCTTCGCCGTGCGCGACCCCATGGGGGTGCGCCCGCTGGTGCTGGGACGCCTCGGCGACGCCTACGTGGTGACCTCCGAGACCTGCGCCCTCGACATCATCGGCGCGGAGTTCGTGCGCGACATCGAAGCCGGCGAGTTGGTGGTGCTGGACGAGTCCGGCGTGCATTCGCTGCGCCCCTTCCCGCCCGCGCCGCGCCGGCCCTGCATCTTCGAATACATCTACTTCGCGCGCCCCGATTCCATGATGGAGGGGATCAGCATCTACGAGACCCGCAAGCGCATCGGCGCCGTGCTGTCGGAGGAAAGCGGGATCGAGGCTGACGTGGTCATCCCGGTGCCGGACTCCGGCGTGCCCGGGGCCATCGGCTATTCGGAGCGCTCGGGCATTCCCTTCGAGCTGGGCATCATCCGCAACCACTACGTCGGGCGCACCTTCATCGAGCCGGGCCAGCAGATCCGCAACCTCGGCGTCAAGCTGAAGCACAACGCCAACCGCCGCTACATCGAGGGCAAGCGCGTGGTGCTGGTAGACGATTCCATCGTGCGCGGCACCACCTCCATCAAAATCGTCGAGATGGTGCGCGCCGCCGGCGCCAAGGAGGTGCACATGCGCATCGCCGCGCCGCCGACCACGCATTCCTGCTTCTACGGCATCGACACGCCGGAGCGCAGCGAACTGCTCGCCTCCTCCATGGACGTGGAGGCGATGAGCCACCACATCGGCGTCGACAGCCTGGCCTTCATCACCATCGACGGCCTCTACCGCGCGATGGGGGAACCGGGCCGTGACGCGACGCTGCCGAAGTTCTGCGATGCCTGCTTCACCGGCGACTACCCGATCCGCCTGACCGACTTCGAGGGCAGCAACCAGCCGGCGCAGTTGTCTCTGCTGGCCGAGCGCGCCTGAGGGATCGGGCAGTCCGCGTCGGAATGTTCGCCCGCCTGTTCTACAGCCTCGGCGCCGCCGGCGGCGGTGCGGCCTTCTCGCAGTTCCCTGAGTACTACGCCCACTACCTGCAGCGCCTGGGCGGGCGCATCGACCAGGCCCGCCTGCGCGCGGAGGAGATCCGCGTCGACGCGGCGGAAAAGGGCCTCTCGGTGGAGGACTACATCGATCAGTTCCTGGAAAGCGCGCCGCACAGCCTGGAAGGCGCGCGCATGTCCGAGAGCATCTTCCAGCTCGACCGCATGGAAGCCGCCTATCAGGCCCTGCGCGATGCGCCGCCGCTGCAGCGCCCCTTCACCTTCGCCGAGCACATGAACAGCGGCCTTGTCGAGGCCACGCTGGGCGACTTCAATCCCGCCGTGCCGCTCACGACCGAAGGCCTCGCCTATGCGGCCTGCGGCGTGCTGATCGGCCTGGTCTTCGTATTCGGCTCGCGGCGCGTTGTGCGCCGGCGGCGCCGACCTAAGGAGTTGGAAGCTTAATGTCGAATGGTACTGGTTCCGCCTCTGGCCGCCTGGAGGGGCGCATCGCCGTCATCACCGGGGCCTCGCGCGGCATCGGCGCCGCCGTGGCGAAGCGCTTCGCCGCCGAGGGCGCGCAGCTGATCCTCATTGCCCGCACGGTTGGCGCCCTGGAGGAGCTGGACGACGAGATCCGGGCCGAGGGCGGCAAGCAGCCGGTCCTGGTACCTCACGACCTGCGCGACTTCGACGGCCTCGACCGCCTCGGCGCCTCGCTGCACGAGCGCTACGGCAAGCTGGACATTCTGGTCGGCAACGCCGGTATCCTGGGGCCGCTGACTCCGGTGGGGCATATCAAGCCGGACATCTGGCAGGAGGTCATGGACGTGAACGTGACCGCCAACTACCGCCTGATCCGCAGCCTCGATCCGCTGCTGCGGCTCTCCGATGCCGGGCGCGCGGTCTTCGTCACCTCCGGCGCCTCCAGCGGGCTGAACGCCTACTGGGGCCCCTACGCGGTTTCCAAGGCCGCCCTGGAGGCCCTGGTGCGCACCTACGCCGCCGAGATCACCAAGACCAAGGTGAAGGCGAACCTGCTCTCCCCCGGCCCGATCCGCACCATGATGCGCGCCGCCGCCTTCCCCGGCGAGGACCCTGAGAGCCTGCGCCCGCCCGAGGCGATCACCGATCTCTTCGTCGCCCTGGCCGAGCCCGCCTGCACGAAAAACGGTGAGGTCGTCGAGGCGCGATAAGGCGCCCCTCAGGCGGCCTCGCGCAGCTCCCGTTCCAACTCGCCCTTCAGGAAGCGTGCGATGGCGTCCATGCCGGTGAGCGGCGTATTCGCAGCCGCCTCGGCCTCGGAGTTGTAGTTGGTGTTGGTATTCACGTCATAAACCAGCGGTAGGCCGTCTGCGCCGGTGGCGAACTCGATTCCGGCGATCTCGATGCCGGCAATGCGCAGGAATCGCTCGAGCCGCGCCTTCAGGCCCGCGTCGATGTCCTCGACCACCTTGAAGGCCGGCCGGGCCGCGTCGGGAACCGTGCAGACATCGGCGGGGCAGAGCTCGAAGCCGTTGCTGGTGTCGACCTCGACGGCATAGAGGAACTGCCCGCCGACGAACTCCGCCCGCGTGATGATGGGCTCGCGCGTCACCACGTAGTCCTGCAGCAGGTGAACGCCGTCCAGCGGCGCTTCGTAGTCGAAAGTCTGCAGAAAATCGGCCAGGTCGTCGGCATCCTCGAAGAGGTGCACACCCAGCCCCTTGCCACCGCGGTTGGGCTTCAACAGGAAGCGGCCCTTGCCGAAGGCCTGCCGCGCCGCGGTGACGAGCTTGTCTTTGCCGACCACCGGGATGGTGCGCGGCGTCGCCACGCCGGCGCGGGCCAGGGTCGCGTACTGCCGTACCTTGCTGATTTCCAGGTCCAGAGCGGCGGGGCCGTTGACGACCCGGCGCCCGTACTGGGTCAGCCAGGCCAGGGTGACGGCCGTCAGCTCCGCAGAGAAGCGGTGGCCGCGCGTGTGCGAGGAGGCGCTCATCCGGTTGTAGAAGACCCCCTGCGGCGGTGGCGCCGAGAGGTCGATCGCCCGCTCGACCAGGAACCAGTCCGCCCAGGCCGCGCCGCTGCGGTCCAGCGCGGCGGCCAGCGGCGGCAGCCAGTCGGGGTTCTCGTGCAGGACGTGGATGCGGGACGTCGGATTGCGGGACATGGGGCGGCGCCTTCCGTGATGGGAACCTGAGCCATGAAATGGCCCGACAGTCGGAAATTACAATAGCAGAATGGGTAAAAGAATTAAATAACACATTGAACATGTTAATATTGACGATAGGGTGTGAAAGGCCTACCTCCCCTGCGGAATGCAAGTCAGGGACTTACCGGTTTTGATCGATCCTTCCCAGCCGGCGGGCGAACTCCGTGCTTGAGTTCGCGGCGGCGGTCTTCTTCCTCATCATCACCCCTGGGCCCGGCGTGCTCTCCCTCGCCGGCGTCGGCGCGGGCTATGGCTACCGCCCCGGCATCGCCTATCTGGGCGGGCTCTGGGTCGGCAACAACCTGGTCGCCGCCCTGGTGATCTCGGGCGTCGCCGCAGCGGCGCTGGCGCTGCCCTGGCTGCGTGCGGTGCTGCTGTGGGGCTCTGCCCTCTATCTGCTGTGGCTGGCCGCCAAGATCGCCTTCGCCGGAGCCCGCATCGCCTTTATCCACTCGGAGCGCTCGCCGGACTTCTGGAACGGCCTGGCGCTGCAGCCGATCAATCCCAAGGCCTATGCGGTCAACACGGCGCTCTTCTCCGGCTTCGCTTTTCTGCCGCAGAACCTTGCGGCGGAGACCACGATCAAGCTGGTGATCTTCAACGCCATCTGGATCCCGATCCACATCGCCTGGCTCTGGGCCGGGGTAACGCTGCGCCGCCTGGACCTGGCACCGGGGATCCAGCGGGCCATCAACGTGGCCATGGCCGTCTCCATGCTGGCGGTGGTCGGCATCGCGGTGATGGCGCAGCTCTAGGCAGCTGACTCTCGGAACTCAGGCGATGAGCTTGAAGCCCTCGGGGAAGCGGGTCCGCATGCCGGTTTCCGGCAGCGTCCCGATGTCCGCCCGGTCGAAGCGGGCCTCTTCCAGCAGGGCGGTCGCCAGGTTGCTGCCGCGCAGGTCGCTGTGCGAAAGGTTGGCGGCGCGCAGGTTGGCGTTGGTGAAGTCGCAGGCGGCCAGCACCGCGCCGCGGAAGTCCACCCGCTTCAGGTTCGAATTGACGAAGGAGATGGCCGCCAGGTTCCGCTCCGCCAGGCTGCGGCCGGCGAGGTTGTGGGCCGTGAAGTCGGCGCGAAGGCCGAACCGGCCGCCTGTGTCGACCCAGCGCGCGTGATCCTTGAGGATATCGTTGAGCTCATCGTCATCGATCGGCTTGGCCGGAGCGGCCTTGATGCCCAGCTCGCGGACGTTCATCGCTTCGAAGCTCGCGCCGCGCAGGTCGGCGTCGTGCAGGCTGGCGTTGGCGAGACGCGCGCCCTTGAACTCGGCGTCGATGAAGCGGCTGCCGCGCAGGTCGGCGCCTTCCAGGTTCGTCGTATCCAGGTTGGCGCCGCTGAAATCGACGTCCTTCAACTGGGCATAGCTGAGATTGGTGCGGCTGAGGTCCGCATCGCGGAAGGAGGATAACAGCTCCGGCGATACCGCCAGGTCTTCGTCCTCGCCGGTGATGATGGCGCATTTGCGAAGGTCGGCGCGATCAAAGGACGTCCCGTCCAGCACCGCCTTGTCGAAGGTTACGGCCCGCAGGTCTGCCCGCTGAAAGTTGGCGCGGGTCAGGTTCGCGCCGTCGAACTTCGAGGCGAAGAGTTTGGCGCGGCTGAAGTTGGCGCCGGTTAGATCCGCGCGTGCGAAGTTGCATCCCAGGAACTGGGACTCCGCGAAGCACATGCCCTTGAGGTTCAACCCGGCAAGCAGGCAGCTCTGCATGATGATCCGCCGGCCGTCACGCCGCCGGGCGGCGAAGCGGGCACTGACGATGGCGAGCTTTTCTAGGGCATCCTGCGAGATACGGCGTTTGCGGATGAGGATGTTTTTGGATTCGTAGTGCATATAGCGAAATCTTCGCTCCCTGGAGGTCGATGCGTTCCCTGGCTCAGGTCAAAAAGAGCCTGACAGTCAGCGGAACCAGGGAGCAATTTGCAAAACAAGAGTGCACAAATATTTAAATTCGGCGATTACTACAAATGCTTTGGAAATTATGCCCTAGTCGATACAAATAACATCAACCAAAGAGACAGTGGGGCTTGGAGCCGACTACCCACTCAACTACTACGAAACCCAGATAGCGCGCCGATTTTCAGCCAGAGGCCGGCGCTCAGGCCGCCGCTGTTCTTGTGCCGATGGCTAAACCACCAGGGGTTAGTGGACAAATTGTCCGGCTACCCCGCTAGTTGAGCAGGGTGTGTTTCAGAAAGCCGAGGACCAGCGCATTGAAGCTTTGCGGCGCCTCGAAATAGGTCGAGTGGCCAACGCCGGGAACGATCTCCAGGCGTGCGCCGGGAATCGTTCCCGCCACCGCCTCCATTACCGGTGGCGGGAACAGCACGTCCTCCGGGCTGGTGATACAGAGGGTGGGAATCGCGTAGCCCTCGAGCTCCTGCAGCGACACTGCCCTGGCCGAGGTCAGGCGGTTGAAGCTGCGCGGGAAGTTGCAATTGAGGCTGGAGATCTGCCGGGCCAGGTAGGTTCCTTCCGGATTGGCGGCGGCGAAGCTCTTGCCGATCTGCCCCGTCCCCGGCGGGATGGCGCCGGAGGCGATATGCTCGATCGCCGCGGTGGCCTCGGGGATGTCGAGGCCGCCCGGCGTGTTGGCC
>JBNKHC010000075.1:0-10607 GCA_050290145.1 Kiloniellaceae bacterium
GGCCTTGTCGGGGTCGCAGGGACCCGGCGAGATGACGATCCCCTGCGGCTGCAGGGCCAGGGCCTCCGCCGCGGTGATCTTGTCGTTGCGGCGCACCTCGATCTTCGCCCCCAGTTCCCCCAGGAAGTGGAAGAGATTGTAGGTGAAGCTGTCGTAGTTATCGATTAGCAGAAACATTTCAGATGCTTGCGCCGCGCTTTTCAGTCTTGTTTTCGCCTCTTGGTTTCTTCTTATAACAGGCCGGCGGGCGCTACGGAAAGCGGGCAAATCACCGCTGAGGCGCCAGACCGCCCAGGCTTGACCTTACCGTCGCTGGAAGCTTGAATCTCCCGTAATTCGCCCTCAGCCAGGAAGAAGGCCCATGAACATCGGCACCGCGGCAGAACAATCCGGGGTCCCGGCCAAGACCATCCGCTACTACGAGTCCGTCGGGCTGATCCAGCCGGCCGACCGCACGGCGTCGGGCTACCGGGTTTACGACAAACAGGACGTGGAGACCCTGCGCTTTGTGCAGCGGGCGCGCAGCTTGGGGTTCTCGGTGGAGGAGGTGGGCAACCTGCTGGCGCTGTGGCGCGACCGCAGCCGCTCCAGCGCCGAGGTGAAAGCCCTGGCGCGGCACCGGGTCGAGGATATCGACCGCAAGATCACCGAACTGGCCGAGATGCGTGCGACCCTGCTGCACCTGATGGAGCGCTGCCACGGCGACGCACGCCCGGAGTGCCCGATCCTCCAGGGCCTCGCCGGCAAGGCAGATTAGGCAGCCGACGTACCGCCTCCATTTCCAGGGAGGGACCGCGCGCTTCGGCCCGCAGGCGCCGCTGGAGGAGGCGGGGCTGCGCTCCGTCGCCAGGACGTAGCCCTCGAGTTTCACCTCAGCTTCATTAACCATCGCGTGTTAGGCTCCGCCTGCCATGAAGAAGGGCGATTCGCATAAGAAACGGCGCCGGCGCCGCAAAGCGAGCGGCGAGGCGCTGTGGAACACGGCCGCGGTGGCCGGGCTGCTGCTCATCGGTCTGCTGCTCGGCGGGATCGCCGGCATCTTCCTGGAGCGCCAGGGGCTGCTGGGCACGCCACCGGCGTCGCCGCAAAGCGCCCTGCGCGAAGCCCCGGCGCCGCCGGTGCCCAAGCCGATACGCCCTGAACCCCGTGTCATGACAGCGGCGCCGGAAATCGACCGCGAAGCCCTGGAGGCCCAGTACCACGAGGTGCTGCGCGCCGAGCAGGAAGGCAGGGCGCCGGAAGCGGTCGACAACACCTCCAGCGGCTGGCGGGGCGACGCGGCGCAACAGCAAGCGGCCTTGCCGCCGATCCCCGTACCCGATCGCGGCCTGGCCGGACCGCCCCTGTGGCAACAGCATGCCGTGGCCGTTGCGCCGAGACAGGGCCGGCCGATGATCGCCATCGTCCTCGACGATGTGGGGGTCAACCGGCGTGGCGCGCAGAAGGCCATTGCCCTGCCGGGGCCGCTGACCCTCTCGTTCATGACCTACGCCCGCGACCTGCTGCAGATGACGGCCAAGGCGCGCGCCGCGGGGCACGAGCTGATGCTGCACGTGCCCATGGAGCCGCGCAGTGCCGAGATGGATCCGGGTCCCAATGTGCTGCGTGAGGACATCCCGCGCGCCGAACTGCTGCAGCGTCTCACCTGGGGACTGGCGCGCTTCGACGGTTACGTCGGCATCAACAATCACATGGGCAGCCGCTTCACCGCCTCGCCCGAGGGCATGGCCCTGGTCATGGGGGAGTTGAAGGCGCGCGGCCTGCTGTTCCTCGACTCGCTGACCGCCGCCAACTCGGTGGCCGGATCTCTGGCGGCGCGGGCAGAGGTGCCCTACGCAGTGCGCGACGTCTTTCTGGACAACGCGCCCGACGACCTGGCGGCGATCCACCGCCAGCTTGCGATCCTGGAACAGCTGGCGCGCGAGCGCGGCTACGCCGTCGGCATCGGCCACCCGCATGACGGCACCGTGCTGGCGCTCCGGGAGTGGATCCCGCAGATGCAGGCACGCGGCTTCGCCCTGGTGCCGATCTCCGCCATCGTGCGCCACCGCCAGCGGCTGGCGGCGGGGCAGACCGCCGGCGCGGGATAACGCGCCGCCGCCCGCGGGCGGAAAAATGGAACGCCCCACACCGGGGAACCGATGTGGGGCGTTTCGGACGTCTCAAGAAATCGAAACGTGTCTCAGGACGGTTCCGGCCAGACGAACTCGGGACGCAGGCCCTCGTAGACGGGGCGGCCGTCGCTCGGTTTCGGCTCACCGGTCGCCGGGTCGTAGAAGGCGTGGTAGGTGGCCGGCAGGCTCGCCGAGTCATAACCCATGAGGTTCGGCACGATCACGCGTATGCGGTTCTGCTTGTCATCCAGCATGATCGGGGTGCCGCAGGTGGCGCAGGTGCACAGCTCCAGCGGTCCGTCGGGGTTCTGGTCGTTGAACGGCTGGCGGTTCAGGCCACCCGGATTGTCGACGGCGACGTCGCCGTGCCTGAAGAAGACAACATGCGTGGTGTCCTGACCGGTAACACGCTTGCAGACAGAGCAGTGGCAGGTGTGGTTGTCGATCGGTTCAGCGTCCGCGTGGGTGTGCACATGCTCGCACCCTCCGGCATACTTGTGGGACATGATCTCCTCCCTTGTTCAGTCATTGGACCAAATTTTTTTCCGCGGGAGTTCGCTCGGAATCTCCCACGCACTGGATGCTCTTGCCCGCATACATCACGTCAAACGTGCCGATGTCGGCGAACAGAATGCTGGACTTCCGTCTTTCGGCGCCCGTCGGTTTCCCGGGGTTGCTCCAGCCACGGAAAACCCGGCAGGGATCGCAGCCTGATCCCGGCAACGGGTAAAGAGAACCATGGCCCCGGGCCGCTAGCCAATTAGCCTTTAGTTCGAAGCCGTGCGGGGTTGCGCATCGGTGGTAGAGGGGAGAATTACGTCACAAAAAGTGTTTCTCTGGAGGTGACGCGCCAGCAGGGGTGGCAGTTCGAGCCCCGGTTCGCGCGCCAGTGCTGCCGGCAGGGCTTCGCCGAGCGGGCACCCGGCGAAGAGCGCCTGCAGCAGAGCGCACTCGCCATCGCCGAGTTCCAGCAGGCGGATCGCGGTATCCTTGCGGTCGACCAGCACGCGGCAGACGCTGTCCTGGGCCAGGTCGATATCGCCGAAGTCACCGTCGCCGTGATGGGCGCGCCAGATGCGGTCGACCGGAAAGCGCGAGGTGACGATGCTGCAGGCCGGATGCGGCAGCAAGCGCAGGCGATCGTAGTCCGCCGGAGCCACCGTGGCGATGCGTGCCGGATCGAGCGCCGCCGCGTCAGGCGCATGGAAGGCCCGGTGCACCGCCCAATCGAGCCGCGCCGCATCGGGCAGGTAGGGCAGGGCGCGTGCCGGCTCGAAGCCGGCCAGGAAATCTGCAAAGCCGGCTCCATATTCGGCGAGGCAGGCCGTGGCCGGCGGCTGGGCGTAGACGAAGGCCTGCGCCACGGCGGCGAAGAACGGCTCGCCGACCAACTGGCAGACCACCGGGAAGGCATCGGCCAAAGCGTCGGTCAGGGCGCCCAGGGTATTGCTTCGGTAGACGGCAAGCCGCTCCTCCGCGGCGATGCCGTCGCCGCGGATCGCTCCCGGGCCCGCGGCGTCCTGCGTCAGGATGGCCGCGGCCATTTCCGACTGCAGTTCAGCCAGCCTCGGCACAGGCGGCCTCCTTCTGCTCAGCAAGAACCAGGCGCGCCTTCTCCGCTTCGCTGAGCAACCCCTGCAGGGGCGGCACCGCGCTGTCCCATTCGATCAGGGTCGGGCGCGGCCCAAGACGCGCCACCGTCTGCGCATAGAGCGCCCAGACGTCGTCGCAGACCGCAGAGCCGTGATCGTCGATGCGCAGCGCACGGCCGCCGACCTGGCGGATCGAGTGGCCGGCAAGGTGGATCTCGCCGACCGCGGCGGCCGGCAAGGCGTCCAGGTAGCTCAGCGGATCGAAGCCATGATTGCAGGCGCTGACGTAGATGTTGTTGACGTCCAGCAGCAGGCCGCAGCCCGTGCGGGCGACCACGGCGGCGAGGAACTCCCATTCCGGGATCGTCGAATGCGCAAAGGCGAGGTAGCTGGACGGGTTCTCAATGAGGATGCGACGGCCGAGGAAGTCCTGCGTCTCATCGACATGGGCGCAGAACAGGGCCAGCGCCTCTTCCGTATAGGGCAGGGGCAACAGGTCGGCGAGAAAGGCGCCGGGGGCGCTGCTCCAGGACAGATGCTCCGACATCATGGCCGGCTCGATGCGGGCTTGCAGCGTCTTGAGACGTTGCAGGTGGCCGTGGCTCAGCGACCCGGCGCTACCGAGCGAGAGGCCGACGCCGTGCAGGCTGACCGGGTAATCGGCGCGCAGGCTTTCCAAAACCGCCAGCGGACGCCCGCCGCCGAAATAGTTCTCGCTGTGCACCTCCAGCCAGCCCACCGGCGGCGGTGTGTCTTGCCAATCGCGGTAGTGCTGGTGCTTGAGGGCGATGCCCACGCCCGGCGCGGCTTCGGGAGGCTGCCGGTGGCGGTGCGTCAAGCGGCTCGTCAGGGGAGACATGGTTGTTCTTTGCCTTGGCGCTACCGGCCGGCGTTCCCAGGGATGCCTGCTCAGGTAAACCTTTCTGGGAACGCCGGCCTGGCGCCGTCGCTCAGCCGAGCGAGCCGCCGGCGATCTTCTCGCAGGTGCCCGCCGGCAGGACGACGAAGGAGGCCGGATCGCCATTGACCGTCGAGTGGCCCGCGCAGTCATGGCTGCCGGCCTTGCAGTCGTTCGCCCCGGCCTTGGCGACGCCGAAGCACTTCTCGACGGCGCCCTGCTGGGCAGCCGGCTTTTCCTCATTGGATGCACAGGCGCTGAGCGCAAGGCTCAAGGCGACCGCGCTCATGAGAACATGGGTGGTTTTCATTTGTACTTCCTTTCCTTGCGGGAGGTCCGATCGGGGCTTAGCTGCTTTGCGGCGTGGTGTGGCCGCCGACCAGCTTCTCGCAGGTGCCGGCGGGCACCAGGATGAAGGAGGCGGGGTCGCGGTCCTTCGTGGCGTGGCCGGCGCAGTCGTGACTGGCTGACTTGCAGTCGTTGGCTCCGGCCTTGGCGACACCGAAGCACTTTTCCTGTTCGGCAGCCTGCGCAGGCGCGGCCGCGAAGGTGGCGGTGGCAGCCAGAAGAACGGCTGCGGCGACAATGTTCGTGTTCATGGAAATTCCCTCCGTCCCAATGTAAGTGGTGGACGGAGTGTTGCTCCCTCACTCTAGCGGGTCGATAGAGAAGTCGCTTCACTCACGCAGAGTTCAAACGCCGTGAGCCGCGATCAGGCAAACGTGAAGCAGCGCGACCAATCGTGATTTCCGTGGCGATTAATTCTGCGCTAGGGGTTCTTCGCTGCCGTAGTGTCGACGGGCCGACCACAGGTCAGTGGCGTGCAATTCACGATGCCTTTTCGCCGTCGCAGCGCGTTCGGACGCTGCGCGCGGTCAGTCGGTTCAGCACGATCTCGATGGCCAAGGCCAGAACGAAGAAGGCCGCGATCCACAGCAGCAGTTTCGGTGAGTTCTCCGCCAGGTGGTAACCGCCCAGCAGGATCGCGCCGGCGTTGGCCAGGATCGCCATCACGACCAGAGCCGGCAGCGCAGCGGTCTCCTTCAGCAGCCGTAGATGTCCGATGTGCACGGTCATGTGGAGGACCAGCATGGACAGCGCGCCGATGGAGGCGATCGCCGAGAGGTCGAAGAACACGGCCAGCAGGATGATGATGGCGGAACTCACCACCAGCCCTTCGCGGCTATGGGCGATGGGCCTGGCGAAGGCAGAGGGCAGTTCGCCCAGCTTGGCGAGCTGGTAGGTGACGTTGGTCACCGCGTAGAGGCTGGCATTGATCGCAGAAGCGGTGGCGAAGAGGGCGGAGACGGCGACGATCGAGAATCCCACGTCGCCGAGGATCGGCCGGGCCGCCGCTGCCAGGGCGAAGTCCTTTGCCGCGACCACGTCCTGCGGCGCCAGGTTGCCGAAGACGCTGACGGCGATGCCGATATAGACGACCATGACCAGCAGGATTGCGGTCATGATGGCGCGCGGCAGACTGCGGGCGGGGTCGCGCATATCCTCGGCGGCGTTGGTGACGATGCGAAAGCCCTCGTAGGCGAAGAAGGTGACGGCCACGCTGTAGAAGATCGTCGACGCCGGCGGATAGTGCTGCGGCGACAGGCGCGCCGGCGAGAGGTAGACCAGGCCGATGACCGCGAAGCCGACGAGCACCGACATCTTGATCAGCACGACGATGTTCTCCAGCCGGGCCATCGCCTTGGCCCCGTCGAGATTGACCGCCATGAAGAGCAGGACGATCGCCGCCGCGAAGACCTGGACCAGCCAGTGCGGCGCGCCGGCTGGCAGCAGGGCATGGGCGTAGGCGCCGAAAGTGCGCGCCACCAGGGACACCGCGACGAGGGACGAAATGTACATCATGACGCTCATCGCGCCGGAGAAGCGGCCCACGCCGAAGCCCTGGACCAGATACTCCACCACCCCGCCGGCGGCCGGGTAGCGCGCGCCGAGCCGTCCCATGGAATAGCCGCTGAGCAGGGCGATGACGCCGCCGATGAGGAAAGACAGCCAGACGGCACTGCCGGCGATCGCCCCGGCTTGGCCCAGCAGGGCGAAGATACCCGCGCCGACCATGGCCCCGATGCCCATGGCGACGGCAGACCAGAAGGAAACCTCGTTGCCGGAGCGATGCATGATCCGTTCTTCTCTGCCCCGAAGCGGCGGCGAAACCGACAGCTTACGCCAGCGCAAACAAGATGCGGGAGCGCGAAAAGATCAATCGGCGGAAGCTGCGGCAGTCTGACTCCCGGTGGCGCGCACCAGAAAGTGTCTCCTTACCAATCCCACATGGTGCCGTCGGTAAGGCGGTTGACCGGCAGGTAGGCGGGCTCGTAGGGGTACTCGGCGGCCTTGGCCTCGTCGATCTCGACGCCGTGGCCGGGCTTGTCGCCGGTGACCAGATAGCCGTCCTCAAAATGGTAGTCGTTGCTGAAGACTTCGGCAGTCACCGGCTCATGCAGCATCAGTTCCTGAATGCCGAAGTTGGGCACCCAGGTATCGAAGTGAACCTGCGCGCCCAGGGTGACCGGGGAGAGGTCGGTGGCGCCGTGCATGCCGGTGCGTACCTGGTGCAGGCCGGCGAGGGTGGCGATGGTGCGCATATGGGTCACGCCGCCGGCGTGGAGGACGGTTGCCCGGATGTAGTCGATAAGCTGCTCCTCGATGAGCTGCTTGCAGTCCCAGACCGTGTTGAAAACCTCGCCGACGGCCAGCGGCGTGGTGGTGTGCTGGCGGATCAGGCGGAAACCGGCCTGGTTTTCCGCCGGGGTCGGGTCCTCCATCCAGAACAGGCGGTAAGGCTCCAGGTCCTGGCCCAGGCGCGCCGCCTCGTTGGGGGAGAGGCGGTGGTGAACGTCGTGCAGCAGCAGCGGGCCGTCGCCGAACTCCGCGCGCACCTTGGCGAAGACCTGCGGCACGAAGCGCAGATAGTCGGGCGTCGACCACTGCTCTTCCGGCGGCAGGCCTTTCCTGGCCGGTTCATAGGGGCCCTCGCCGTTGGCGACGCCGTAAACCTTCTCGATATCCGGCAGGCCGCACTGCACGCGGATCGCGCGGAAGCCGTCCTCCTTGAACTGGGCGACCGCGGCCAGGGCCTCGTCCAGATTGCGCCCGTTGGCATGGCCGTAGACCAGCGCGCCACCGCGGCTGCGCCCGCCGAGCAACTGGTAGAGCGGCATGTTGGCGCACTTCGCCTTGATGTCCCACAGCGCCACGTCGACGGCCGAGACGGCGGCCATGGTCACCGGACCGCGCCGCCAGTAGGCGCCCCGGTAGAGGTACTGCCAGGTGTCTTCGATGCACCGCGCGTCGCGGCCGATGAGGCAGGGGATGACGTGATCTTCCAGATAGCTGACGACCGCCAGTTCGCGCCCGTTCAAGGTGGCGTCGCCGATGCCGGTGACGCCGTCTTCTGTCTCGATCTTCAAGGTGACGAAGTTGCGCCCCGGACAACAGACGATGACGCGCGCATCGGTAATCTTCACGTTTCCATCCCAACGCTATGAGCTGCGGTTGTGTTCCTGTTTGTCGCCGCCTGCGCCCGACTCCCCCAACTGGATCCCGAAGCTAGGCTTCTTCCGAGAACAGCTCGGCATGCTCGGCGGCCAACTTGGGCAGGGAGACGAGGATTTCCGACATGTGCTTGCGCACCGCTTTTTCCGCACGCTCCGGGTCCTTGCGGCGGATCGCCTCGACGATGCTGCGGTGCTGGTCGATCAGCTTGTCGATGGGGGTCGCCGTCGGCAGGCTGAGGAAGCGCACGCGGTCCATCTGCGCCTTCAGGTCCTCGATGATGCGCCAGCCGTAGAGGCAGTCGGCGCTCTGGGCGATGGTCTGGTGAAAGGCGTCGTCGAGACGCAGGAACCACTCCTGGTCGTCCGCCTCGGCGGCGCGGCGCTGGTCGTCGATCAGGCGCTGAAGCTGCTCCAGCTCGCTGTCGCCGGCCAACTCGCAGGCCTTGCGCGCGATGGCCGCCTCGACGGCCTCGCGGATGAAGCGCGCGTTTTCCACGTCGCGGGCGGAGATCTTGATCACGAAGGTGCCGCGCTGGGGCAGGATCTCCACCAGGCCGATTTCCTGCAGCTTGATGAAGGCCTCGCGCACCGGCTGGCGCGAAGTGCCCATCTGCTTGGCCACTTCCGCCTCGGAGAGGGAGTTGCCCGGCAGCAGGCGCAGACTGACGATCGCCTCCCGCAGCTTGCGGTAGACCCGCAGCGCGATGGTCGAACGCCCTTCTTCGGGGCTGGCCGAAAGCGGCGTAAAGGCTGGTGCTTGCAATGACATCACGACTTCCTTGACAGGGATTATCATACTACCATACTAGTATGAAGGCAATGAAGAATGGCCCGGCGCCGCGAGGGGGGATTTGCCGGACGACAAACGACTGGGAGGAGGAATGATGCACAAGACTCTAACGATGGCCTGCCTCGGCGCGGCTGTCTCGGTTGGGCTCCTGCTGTCCAACATAGCCGCGGTCCAGGCCGCCGACTACACGCTGAACGTCAACACGGCGCTGACCACCGACGACCCCCTCTACAAGGGGCTGGAGTCGTTCCAGGAGAACGTGGCCAAGCGCAGCAACGGCGCCCTGGAGATCAAACTCTTCCCCAGCTCGCAGCTCGGCAAGGACGAGGACGTGCTGGAGCAGGCGCGCGCCGGCGCGCCGGTGGCCGTGGTGGTCGACGGCGGCCGCCTTGCGGTCTACGTGAACGAATTCGGCGTGCTCGGCGCGCCCTTCCTGGCCAGCGGCTATGACGGCATCCGCAAGGTGGTGACCTCGGATCTCTTCGAGACCTGGGTCGGCAAGCTGAACAAGGAAGCCGGGCTGCAGGTGCTGTCATTCAACTGGTGGCAGGGCGAGCGGCATCTGCTGACCAACAAGCCGGTTTCCGTGCCCGCGGACCTGGCCGGCGTGCGCATGCGCACGCCCGGCGCGCCGGTGTGGATGGAGACGATCCGGGCGATGGGCGCGACCCCGACCCCCATGGGCTGGACCGAGGTCTACAGCGCCCTGCAGCAGAAGGTGATCGACGGCGCCGAGGCCCAGGACCCGGCGACCTACGGTTCCAAGCTCTACGAGGTCATCTCCTACATCACCAAGACCGGCCACATCAATCTGATCACCGGCGTGGTCACCAGCGGCGGCTGGTTCGACAGCCTGCCGGCGGATCTGCAGACCATTCTGCGCGAAGAAGCGCTGAAGGCCGGCGACGTGGCGTCTTACGGAACGCAGGACGCCCTGGCCGATCTCGAGGCAAAGATGCAGGCCAAGGGCGTGACCATCAACGAGATCGACGTGACGCCGTTCCGCGAGGCGACGGCGCCGGTCTACGACAAGCTTGGGTATGGCGAACTGCGCGATACACTTCGCAAGATCGCTGCCCAGTAAGAAGCGTGTCTGAGGGCCTCCCCATACGGCCTTAGCACTCTGCCACCCGGGGCAGATACTTGGGTGGCGGCAGGCAGCTATGCCCTGCCGCCGCCTCCTTCTTTCCGTTGAGTCGTTGAGTGCGTCGTGATGACCAAGGGGTTGCTGTCGAAGATCGAGCTGGTGGTAGGCGTTGTCCTGCTCGCCGCCATCGTCGTCCTGGTGTTCATCGCCGCGGTGATGCGCTTCTTCGGCTTGCCGCTCATCTGGTCGGTGGACCTGGCCCAGCTTCTCTTCATCTGGCTCTGCTTCCTGGGCGCGAACCGGGCGCTCCGGCGGCGGGTCCACCTGGGCATCGATTTCCTGATCCAGACCCACGGCCATCGCCGGCGCCTGGCCCTTGACCTGGTGCTCGGCGCCCTGGTGGTGGTCTTCCTGGGGATGCTGGCGGTCGAGGGCGTGAAGCTCACCCTGCTGAACACGGAGCGCCTTTTCGGCGACAGCGGGATTCCCTATGCCTTCGTCACCATTGCCGTACCGGTGGGCTGCGTCTTTCTGGCCTTCACGGTGATCGCCAATGCGCTGGAGGCGATCCGCCGGCGCGGGGAGGGACGGCTGCTGGTCTTCGGCCGCCG
>JBNKHC010000076.1:0-33099 GCA_050290145.1 Kiloniellaceae bacterium
TCCTGATCGCCGTCGGCTTTCTGGGCTACGCCTTCGTTTACGACCGCCTGGTGCGCCGGCGCGGCCGGCCGCGGGTCGCCGGGACCCAATCCCCGGCGGTGCTGGCGCGGCCCGGGCTGCGCGTCCTGGTGGCGATCGCCGTTCTCTTCGCCATGACCACCACGCTGATCGAGGGCTTCGATCTGCGGCTGACCGATGCCGTAGTGATCGCCGCGCCGAGCTACGCGCTCGGCTGGCTCTTCCTGGTCCATGGCCGGCGCGGTGCCGACCGTATCGCCACGGTGGCGCGCGGGGTCGCCGCCAGCTATCCCCGCATGCGCAGCGAAACCACGCTGTTCTTCTGCGCCAATATGTTCGGCTTCGTCATGACCGGGATCGTCTCGGGCGATCAGGCCGCCGCGCTTTCCCTGCCGCAGCTGCCGGGGCCCTTTTTCGTGCACGCGGTCCTGGCGATCTGGCTCTATCTCGTGGTCTGCGCCATCGGCATTCACCCCATTGTCTCGGTGGTGGTTTTCACCACCGTCTTCAGTCCCGAGCAGCTCGGCATCGCCCCGGTCCTGTTGGCCCCCATGCTGATGGCGCTCTGGGGCATGGGGACCTCCGTCTCCCCGCTCTCGGGCACGACGCTCATCATGGCGCAGTTGACCGGCCGGTCGTCCTTCACCATCGGCTGGCGCTGGGACGGAACCTTCTATGCCTTGGGCGCCGTCGGGCTGGCGGCCCTGGTGAGCCTTCTCAGGTGAAAAGGCGCCGCCGGGTGCATCGCCACCCGGCGGTCCTCGCTGCCTAGCCCCGCGCGGCCGGCGTCAGGCGGAAGCCGATGCGCCCCGGCGTGCCCGGCTTGGCGGCGGCTTCCTTCGCCAGCAGCCCGACGATGGCCTCGGGCGAGGCCGCATCGTTCTGGAAGCGCAGCTGGCGCGCCACCACCGCGAAGTCGCCGGGCGTCAGGCCCGCGATCTCGGCCAGGCGCGCCGGCGCCGGCCGGCCGAAGAAGACTTCGAAGGCCCGGGCGGCGGCGGCCGGGCCCAAGGCCTCCAGCTTCACCTTGAAGACGAAGCGGCGCAGCGCAGCGCTGTCCAGCCGCGCCGCGTGGTTGGTCGCCGCCACGAAGGGGAAGGGATGACTGTCCATCCAGGTCAGCAGCTCGTTCACCTGGCTGACCTCCCAGCTCTTCTCTGCGCGGCCGCGGTCGGACAGCAGCGAATCCACCTCGTCGAACAGCAGGATGCTGCCGCTCTCCGCCGCTTCGGCGAAGGACTCGACGATCAGCTTCTCGGTCTCGCCAATCCACTTGGACAGCAGGTCGGAGGCTCGCTTGACCAGCAGCGGCCGGTCGAGCCGCCGCGCCAGGTGGCGCGCCAGCGCGGTCTTGCCGGTGCCCGGCGGGCCGGTCAGCAGCAGCGAGAAGTCGGCCGGCGCGCCCTCGGCGCACAGCCGGTCGAAGAGCGCCGCGATCGGGATGTCGGACTGGTAGAGGCCGAGGTCGAGGTCGCCCTCCGAGCCGCTGCCCGGCGGCAGGCGGCGGCCGTAGCGCAGGCCCGTCACCAGGGACCTCAGGACCTGGCTGGTCTCCGCCTCGCCACCTTGCAGCAGCCGGGCCGTGCGCAGCGCGTTGCGCGCCACGGCGGTCGACTCGCTGGCGGTCTCGGCCAGGCGGCCGATGGCGCCGGGCGACAGCTCCAGGCCCTCGTCCTGCGCGATGCGGCCGAGGATGGCCTTGCGCGCCTGCGGCGAGGGGCGGTCCATCTTCATCACGTAGGTCATGCGGCGCAGGTAGGCCGGATCGATGTTCTCGATGGCGTTGGCGGTCCAGATCGTTGGCACGGCATTGCTCTCGAACAGCCGGTTCACGTAGACCTTGGAGCCCGGCCGCCGCGAGATGCGGTTGTCGGCGTTGCGGTAGGCGTCGCCGATCAGGTCTTCCATCTCGTCGAACAGCAGCACGGCGTCGCGGCGCTGGGCCAGCACCTGCTGGGCCAGCTTCAGGGCGCCCACGCGCTCCCAGCGCTCCGGCTCGTCTCCGTAGTTGTCGGTCTCGCCCACGGCATAGAGGCGCGCGCCGGCCGCCGCCGCCAGCGCCTTGGCCAGCTCGGTCTTGCCGGTGCCCGGAGGTCCGTAGAGCAGGATGTTGATGCCTTCGGCCTTGTTGGCGAGGGCGCCGCGCAGCATGCGGTGCAGCAGCGACAGCTCCTCGCCCCGGTCGGCGAAGTCGCTCAGCGCCAGGCGTGCCGGCGCCGCCGCGCCCACCAGGCACTCGATCATCGCCTCGTCGCTGACCGGCGAGCGGTTGAGCAGGCGGTGAACGCAGTGCGTCGCGCTGAGGCTGAGCGCAGCATCATACCGCCCGATCGACAGGTCGATCAGGTTGAGCTGCACGGCCTTGGTCTGGCGCAGGGCCTCGAGAGACTCGATGCCCGCCAGCTCAAGCACCAGCAGCGACGCTTCCACGCCGTGGCGCTGCAGCAGGCTGCAGAGCGCGCCGGTGAGGCGCAGGCGGTCGCTGGCCACGACGATCTGCAGCAGCCGCGTTTCCGCCGCGTCGAGCGTCAGCAGGCCGGCAAGGCGCGCGGTCATGGCCAGCAAAGGGGAAGGCTTGGCCGGCGGCGCTTCGGCCGCGGCCTTGATGGCCTTTGCGAGTTCGGTCCAGGCGTCTTCCTGCGGCGCCTCCTGCTTCGGTTCCGGCTTGCGCCGGCGCCACAGGCGCGGCCGCTTTTCCTTGTTTTCCTCGGACTCTTCCGCTTCCTCCGGCGGAGCCGGCAGGCCGAGCGCGTGCGCCTTGCCCTGGCACCAGGCCAGGAGCGCCTTCGCGAGCGGAGAGTCGGCCGGGGCGTCCCGCACGGCAAGGTGCAGCAGTCCCAGCAGCAGTGATCTTTCGTCCATCGGTCATCCGATCGTCGCCTTCAGGCGGCCGGACGCGCGCAAGCGCACAGCGCCACCGGAAGGTGGTTCTTGTTCAGTTCGTTTGGGGATGACAGGCCGGGCCTCGCCCGGCCGCGACCGCTAGTCCGCGGTCGCCAGGACGAGGAGGCGGGGCGTCATGCCCAGGGTATTATCCTTGCGCTCAATCATGCGCGTGCCTCGTTCTTGAAAGGAGCGGCGCCCAATGACGCCGTGGGCGCGGTTGATAGCAACCTCTGATGCGGGAGTCAACCGCGAGGCGATGGTGCTACGACTGAAACACGGTCCCCGCGCTGGCGGCGCGCGCGCGGGCGACGGCCAGGGTGGCGATGGCGGTGTCCTGCACGCCGGTGCCGGTGAGATCGCAGAGCACGCAGGCATCGTCGCTTTCGCGGCCCGCCTTCAAGCCGGCGATGACCTCGCCCAGTTCCGGGAAGGCCGCGTGGGCGTCGACCTTGCCGGCCTCGATGGCGTGGTGCAGTTCGCCCAGCAGGCGCACCTGGCTCAGGCGGTCGCAGACGTAGGCATCGGCGGCGGCCAGGGCTTCCGCCGCGACTTCGTTCTTGTAGGAGGCGTCGGAGCCCATGGCGATGATGGTGAGGCCCGGGCGCAGATGCTCCGCGGTGATCAGCGGCTTATTGGAGGGCGTGGTGGTGACCACCACGTCGCTCTCCGCGCAGAGCGCGGCGATGTCGTCACTGGCGCTGATCGGAATGCCCAGCGCCTCGGTCATCTCCTGGGCGCAGGCTTCGGCATTGCCGCCGTCGCGCGCCCAGACCAGGGCGCTCTCCAGCGGGCGGACCAGGCTGAGCGCCTTCAGCTGCAGGCGCGCCTGCACGCCGGCGCCGACGATACCCGCGGTCCTGGCGCCTTTTGGCGCCAGCCAGTCGGCAGCGACGCCGCCGGCGGCCGCCGTGCGCAGGTCGGTCAGGTAGCCGTTGTCCAGCAGGATGGCCTCCACCAGGCCGGTCTTGGCGCTGAATACCACCATCAGGCCGTTGAGGCTGGGCAGGCCGATCTTGGGGTTGTCGAAGAAGCCCGGGCTCATCTTCATGGCCAGGGAGTCGAGTCCGGGCACATAGGCGGTCTTCACGTCGATCTCGCCGTTGGCCTCGGCGATCTCCAGGTGCAGTACCGGCGGCATGATGACCGGCTTGGTGGCCAGCGCCTTGAAGGCCTCTTCGATGCAGGTGACGATGTCGCGGTCCAGGCTCAGCAGGTCGCGCAGATCGGGTTCGCTGAGGATGCTGACTTCAGGCATGGCGGGCGTCCTTGGTTCCTGCAGCCTGGCGCTCGGCCAGCAGATCCGGGTTCTCGCCGGCGATGATGCGCTGGTGCAGGGTCATGTCGATGTTGCCGCCGCTGAGCAGCGCGATGGTGATGCCCCAGTTCGGGTGCGGCTCGGCCAACAGGGCGGCGATGCCCACGGCGGCGGCGCCTTCGATCACCTGGCGTTCCTCGGCATAGGCATGGCGCAGGGCGCGGGCGATCTCCTCCTCGCTGACCAGCAGCACCTCGTCGACCAGGTCGCCGACCATGGCGAAGGTGTGACGGTTGTTGAGGCCGATACCGCCGCCCAGGGAGTCGGCGAGGGTCGGCAGCTCCTCGACGGAGACGGGTTCGCCGGCCTGCAGGCTCTCGTGCATGGCCGCGCCGCGCTGCATGGAGATGCCGACGACGCGGACCG
Organism: Kiloniellaceae bacterium; assembly: GCA_050290145.1. Lineage (GTDB taxonomy): Bacteria > Pseudomonadota > Alphaproteobacteria > Kiloniellales > Kiloniellaceae > Pelagibius. Next base: position 4,586 of record JBNKHC010000076.1, read on the forward strand.
AGGGCTTCACGGTCTTGGCCGCCATGGCGATGCCGGCGATGAGGCCGCCGCCGGACAGCGGCACCAGCAGGGTCTCGACCTCCGGCAGGTCCTCCAGCATTTCCAGCCCCAGGGTGCCCTGGCCGGCGATGATGTCGGCGTGGTCGAAAGGCGGCAGGGCGATCATGCCCTCCTCGGCGACCAGGCGGTCGACCTCCATCTGGGCGTCGTCCTGGGAGAGGCCGATGATGCGGGCCTCGGCGCCCAGGGCTTCGATGGCTTCCACCTTGTTGGCCGGCACCAGCGCCGACATGCAGACGACGCAGGGGATGCCCGCCGCGCGCGCCGCATGGGCCAGGGCGCGGCCGTGGTTGCCGGTGGAGGCGGCGGTGACGCCCCGGCTGCGCTGTTCGGCCGGCAGGGCGAGAACGGCGTTGGTGGCGCCGCGCAGTTTAAAGGCGCCGGTGATCTGCTGGTGTTCGCACTTCAGGTGGACGGCCGCGCCGTGGCGGGCGGTGAGGCTGGGCGAGGCGATGAGCGGCGTATGACGCAGGCGGCCGGTCAGGCGGTGGCGCGCCACCAGGGTATCGGTCAGTTGCGGATGCCGTGTGGCTTGATCTGGGCCGGCCATAGGGCGCCTTTCCTCGGAGCTTCTTCTTGGGTCTGCTGCAGCCCCCGCGGCATGGGGAACAAAAGGCTTAGCACAGGCTTGAGGACGATTGGAACCCAAGCGCCTTCGGCGCGCGCGGGTCGCTCAGAGGCGGTTTGCGGCGGTCAGGCGGCGCAGGAGCCGCTTCAGCGTCTGGCGCTCGCTTTCGTTCAGGGGCGCCAGCAGCAGTTCCTCGGCCTCCAGGAGGCGCCCGCGCAGGGCGGCGAAGAAGGCCGCGCCCGCCGGCGAGAGGGAATAGCCGGCGCGCCGGCCGTCGTCGTCGGGACTGCGCTTCACCAGGAAGCCCGCTTCCAGCAGCGGCTTCATGGCGGTGGTCACGACCGAGGGCGCGGTGACCATGCCTTCGGCCAGTTCGCCGTGGGTCAGGCCGGGGTTGAGCTCCACCAGTTCCAGGATGCCGTACTGCAGCGGCGAGAGGTCGCTGCCGTCGAAGGCCTTGGCGAAAGCCTGCTGGCTGCGCAGGTGGCTGCGCCGGAAGAAGTGGCCCAGGGCATCGTGCAGCAGGCCGGTGCGCAGCGTCTTTTCCTGTCTTGCCGCGTTGCCCTTGCTCATGCTGCGCTCCGGGGGCTCATGCCGCGCCTTGGGGCAGCTGGACGATGGAGGGGCGGCTGTTGAGCGCCTCCTTGTCGAAGCCGGCCAGCTTCTTGTAGTTCGCGGCGGTCTCTTCCAGCTCGCCCGGCGTCAGCACGTCTTCGACGCGTCCGAAGCCGTCGGGTGCCAGCTCCTCGACCCGCTGCATCACCTGCTCGGGCCCGTTCTGGCGGTTGGCCAGCACGATCTTGGCGGTGGCCGGGCGGCGCTCGGCCTCATAGGACGCCAGGGCCGCGGGCGTCTCGCCCTGGGCGAGGATCTCGCGGGTCAGCACCCGCGCGTCGAGGATCGCCTGGGAGGCGCCGTTGGAGCCGATGGGGTACATGGCGTGCGCCGCGTCGCCCAGCAGCGTCGCCCGCCCCTCGGTCCAGTGGGGCAAGGGGTCGCGGTCGACCATGGGATATTCATAGATCGCATCGGCGGCGCGGATCAGCCCCGGCACGTCCAGCCAGTCAAAGGTCCAGTCCTCGAACTGCGGCAGGAAGTCGGCCGGGTCGCCGGGCCGGTTCCAGTCCTCGCGGCGCCATTCGTGGTCGGCCGCGAACTTGCGCTCGGCGATGAAGTTGATGAGCGCCTTGCCGTCGGCGCCGGGCAAGGACAAGGGATAGCAGACGAACTTCTGGAACTCGTGCCCGGCCATGATCATGGAACGGCCGCTGAGGTAAGGCTTCGCCCGCGCCGTGCCGCGCCACAGGATGGCGCCGTTCCAGATCGGCGCGCCTTCGTCGGGGTAGAAGCGCCGGCGCAGGCCGGAGTGGATGCCGTCGGCGCCGACCAGCAGGCTGCCCTCGGCCACGCCGCGCGGCCGGCCGCTCTTCTTGTCGATGAAGGCGGCCGTGATGCCCTTGCCGTTTTCCTGCCAGGAGTCGAGATGCCAGCCGGAGACGATGTTCTCCCTGCCGATGCGCTGGCGCGCCACGTCCAGCAGCATCATCTGCAGCTCGCCGCGGTGGATCGAGAACTGCGGCCAGCGGTAGCCCGCGGCCTCGCCGCGCGGCTCCGACCAGATGAGCTGGCCGCGCTTGGAATAGTAGGCCAGCTCGGCGGTGCGCACGCCCAGGCGGTCCAGCTCGGCCAGCAGGCCCAGCTCGTCGAGCTCGCGCACCGCGTGGGGCAGCAGGTTGATGCCGACCCCCAGGGGCCGGAGTTCGGCGGAGGTCTCGAAGACCTTCACCGGCACTCCGGCCTGGTGCAGGGAGAGGGCGAGGGTCAGGCCGCCAATACCGGCGCCGGCGACGAGGACGGTCATAACACCCTCGCTGCCTACTCGGCGCCGGCGTACTCGGCGATCAACGCCTTGGCGTCGGCGACCATGGCGGCGCCGTCGTAGCCCTTGGCGTTCATCTCCTCGATCCACTTGTCGACCAGCGGCGCCGCCACCTTCTTCCAGCGCGCGACTTCGGCCTCGTCCAGCGTGATCATCTTGTTGCCGGACTTCTTGGCGATGGCGATGCCGGGGGCATCGCCCTCGTCCATCACGCGGCCGACCCACTTGGACGTCTCGAGACCGGAATTGGCGTCGATCACGGCCTTAAGGTCGTCGGGCAGCGATTCGTACTTGGCCTTGTTCATGGCGAAGACGAAGAAGGAGGTGTAGAGCCCGCGCGAGCCGGCAAAGTCGGTGTGGCTGTCGACCAGCTCGGACACCTTCAGGGGCGCGGTCACTTCCCAGGGGATCACCGTGCCGTCGATCACGCCCTTGGACAGCGCCTCCGGCATGGCCGGCACCGGCATGCCCACCGGTATCGCGCCCAGCGCCGAAAGCAGGGCGTTGGCCTGGCGCGTGGGACCGCGCAGCTTCAAACCCTTCATGTCTTCCAGCTTGCTGACGCCGTCGCCCTTCACATGCAGCAGGCCGGGCCCATGCACATGCGCGGCGATCAGGTGCACGTCCTTGAACTCGTCCTTAAGGTATTTCTCGTAGAAGCGCCAGGCGGCCTGCGAAGTGGCTTCCGCGTTGGCCGGCATGAAGGGCAGCTCAAAGGCCTCGGTGCCGGGGAAACGGCCGGGGGTGTAGCCGGGCAGGGTCCAGACGATGTCGACGACGCCGTCGCGCACCTGGTCATAGAGCGCCGGCGGCTTGCCGCCCAACTGCATGGTCGGATAGATCTCGACCTTGATGCGCCCGCCGGACTCCTTCTCGACCTTCTCCGCCCAGGGGGTGATGAAGTTCTTGGGCACCGGCGCCGGCGGCGGCAGGAAGTGGTGAACCCGCAGGGTAACCTCCTGCGCGGCGGCCGGGCTGACCTGGCCGGCGAAGCTGGCGACCGCCAGCAAGGCGGCGGCGCAAAGGGTTCTGAAGTATGACGTCATGCGATCTCCTCCCGGGATGTCCCGAGCCGAAAGGCCCGGCCCTCTTCATTATTGTTTACTATGTAAACTGATGGTGTCCCTCCGGGTCAAGGGGGGCGTTTCCTGCCCTGATTCAGATCAGGCCTGTGCCTGGCTAGGCCTGTTAGCATGACGGCTGGAGAGGCATGGCCCCTTATTGGAGACGGGAGGCGACAATGGCGGGAAGCGGCAAGGTTCGGCGTGTCGTGATCATGGGCGCCGGTGGGCGCGATTTCCACAACTTCAACATGCTCTACCGCCACGACCCGGCCTGTCAGGTCGTCGCTTTCACCGCTGCGCAGATCCCCGGCATCGCCGGGCGGCGTTATCCCCCGGCGCTGGCTGGGCCGCGCTATCCCGAGGGCGTTCCCATCGTCGACGAGCGCGAGCTGGAAAGTCTTTGCCGCGACAAGGCGGTCGACGAGGTCGTCTTTTCCTACAGCGACGTACCGCACGAAACCGTCATGCACGCAGCCTCCCGCGCGCTGGCGGCGGGCGCCGACTTCCTGCTGCCGGGGCCGCGGCGCACCATGATCCAGGCCAAGGTACCGGTGATCGCCATCTGCGCCGTGCGCACCGGCTGCGGCAAGTCGCAGGTCGGCCGTTGGCTCTCCGCCTATCTGCGCGATCAGGGCCTGCGGGCGTCGGTGATCCGCCACCCCATGCCCTACGGCGACCTGGCGCGTCAGGCGGTGCAACGCTTCGCCTCGCGCGCCGATCTGGAAGCCGCCGACTGCACCATTGAGGAGCGCGAGGAGTACGAGCCACACATCGCCGCCGGCCATGCGATCTTTGCCGGTGTCGACTACGCCCGTATCACCGAGCTGGCCCAGCAGGAGGGCCGGCTGATCATCTGGGAGGGCGGCAACAACGACTACCCCTTCCTCAAGCCCGACCTGCATATTGTGCTGGTCGATGCTCTGCGCCCCGATCAGACGGCGAGCCATCATCCCGGCGAAACGGTGCTGCGCATGGCCGACGTCGCGCTCATCGCCAAGAGCGGCTCCGCCAGCGCGGAGCAGGTGGCAGTGGCGCGAAACGGGATTCTGCGTCTGCGGCCCGACGTTCCTATCGTGCTGGGGGCTTCGCCGGTCACCTTGGCGCGCCCAGAAGCCGTCAAGGGACGGCGTGTGTTGGTGGTCGAGGACGGCCCCACCGTCACCCACGGCGGCATGGGCTTCGGCGCCGGCACCGTCGCGGTGCGCGACCTCGCAGCGGAAATCATCGATCCCCGGCCGTTCGCAGCACCGGAGATTGCGGCGGTCTACGACAAATATCCCCAGATCGGGGCGGTGCTGCCGGCGGTGGGCTACGGGGCGGCGCAGCGCCAGGCGCTGGAAGAAACCATCAACCGCAGCGACGCGGAGGTCGTGGTCGTCGCAACCCCCATCGATCTCGGGGCCCTGCTCGAGATCGACAAGCCGATCGTCCGCGCGCGCTACGACTACGCGGACGCCGGTGAGCCGCGCCTGGCGGGCTTTATCGACGCCTTTCTCCGGAGTGTCGGTCTGGCAGGTCAATAGGGCAGCCCCCTAGTACGGCAGGCCGACATAGTTCTCCGCCAGCGCCGTCTGGGCGGCCTTGGAGCCGGCCAGATAGTCGAACTCGGCGCGCTGGATGCGGTCGCCGAAGCCCTCGTTTTCCGGGAACTTGTGCAGCAGCGAGGTCATCCACCAGGAAAAGCGCTCGGCCTTCCAGACCCGCGCCAGGGCGCGCGCCGAATAGCTGTCGAGGCCGCCCGCCTCGCCTTTCTTGTACCAGTCGATGAGCGCGCTTGAGAGGTACTGGATGTCGGAGGCGGCGAGGTTCAGCCCCTTGGCGCCGGTCGGCGGCACGATGTGCGCGGCGTCGCCGGCCAGGAACAAGCGGCCCCAGCGCAGGGGCTCGGCGACGAAGCTGCGCAGCGGTGCGACGCTCTTCTCCACAGAGGGGCCGGTCACCAGGCGCGCCGCGACCTCGGCCGGGATGGTCGCCTTCAGGCGGTCCCAGAAGGCCGCGTCGGACCAGTCGTCGGGATTCTCGTCGGCTTCCACCTGCACGTAGTAGCGGCTGAGCTGCGGGCCGCGCAGGGAGCAGAGGGCGAAGCCGATGTCATGGCGCGCGTAGATCAGCTCCTCGTTTACCGGCGGCGTTTCCGACAGCACCCCCAGCCAGCCGAAGGGGTAGACCCGCTCGAAGGTCTGCAGCACGTCGCCGGGGATGCACTGGCGGCTGATACCGTGGAAACCGTCGCAGCCAATGACGAAGTCGCAGTCCAGGCGCTCCTCGGCGCCGTCCTTCTCGAAGGTCAGGTAGGGCGCATCGCTCTGCAGGTCGTGCGGGGTGACGTTCCCGGCCTCGTCGATGACCACGCCGTCCAGGGCGTCGCGGGCGTCGTAGAGGTCGTGAGTAACCTCGGTCTGGCCGTAGACCATGACGGTCTTGCCGCCGGTCAGGCCCTCCAGGTCGATGCGCAGGCGGTCTTCCTGGTAGGCGATGTTCACGCCCGTGTGGACCTGGCCCTCGCGGTCCATGCGCTGGGCGATCTCGGCCTGGCGCATGAGGTTCTGGAAGCCCTGCTCCAGCACCCCGGCGCGGATCCGCCCCAGCACGTGGGCGCGGCTGCGCCGCTCCAGCACCACGGTGGAGATCCCCTGCAGGTGCAGCAGCTGCGAGAGCAGCAGGCCCGACGGCCCACCCCCGATGATTCCAACCTGGGCATGCATCCCTGAAGAACTGTCCTTTCCAGGCGTCTTTGTTTATTTTGGGGCATTACAGCGCCAGCGGCGGCGCGTGCGGAAGGGAGACTTCGGACAAATTCCTGGACAAATCGAACATCAAGCTTCGGGGGGGCGAGAGGTGGGAATTCCCAACTTCGCCCTCTATGGCGAGGCCCCCGGGCGCCGGCGGGACCAAGCCGGGCAGGTGCCCTTTCCCGACGTGCTGCACTGCGAGTCGATCCCGGCGCGGGCCAGCCTGCACGACTGGCGGATCGCGCCGCACCGCCACCACAACCTGCACCAGTTCTTCTGGATCGAGCCCCCGGCCGACAAGGCCGGCGGCGGCGAGGCGACGCTGGAAGGCCGGCTCCATGAGCTGGCGCCTTCGGCGGCCATCTCCCTGCCGCCGATGAGCGTGCACGGCTTCCATTTTCGCCCCGGCACCCAGGGCTGGGTGGTGACCCTGCCGGTCGCGACCCTGGCCCAGCAGCTTGCCGATGCGGTGCCGCTGCGCGCGGCCCTGGCGCGCTCGGCACTGCTGCGCCCGCCCCTCGATCATCCGGAGGAAACGCCGCTGTGGATCTTCGAGGCGGTGGCGCGGGAATACGCCGGCGGCGGCCTCGGCCGCGCCAAGGCCCTGGCCTCCCTGGCCGGGCTGCTGGCGACCTGGTTCGCCCGGGCCCTGGCCCGGGAGGCGGCGCGCGACGGCGCTGCGCCGCAGGCGGGGGCGGAACTGCTGGCGCGTTTTCAGGCGCTGGTCGAGCAGGACTACCGCAGCGCCCGCGCCCTGGCCGACTACGCGCGCGGGCTGGGGGTGACGCCGACGCACCTCAGCCGCGTCAGCCGGGCGCTGACCGGCGTCCCGGCCTCGCAGCTCATCCTCGAGCGCCGTCTGCTGGAGGCCCGCCGCGCCCTGGCCTACACCACCATGCAGGTCGCGGAGATCGCCTACATGCTGGGCTACAGCGACCCGGCCTATTTCGCCCGGGTCTTCGCCAAGGCGACGGGGGAACCACCCTCGACCTTCAGAGCGCGCATGACGGCACTATAACCTTGGTGAAGCCGCAGCAAGGACGGCCTTGGCTTCAGAGCGGACAACCTATGGCAACCTTTGGATGCCCGCATCCGGCCCTGAGCGGCAATATGGACTTTTTTGTTTTCGTGACCGCTTCGTGCCCAAAGCGGACGCCGCCGGCGCAAGCTGTGTTACTGGTTCGTTCCGAGCGATCTTCGGTTCGCACCAATGTGACTGACTATCCGCTCGGCCTCTTCGGCTGCCGCAAGTACCGTTCCTGCTCTGAGTGACTCGAGCGTATCGAGACCAGCGAAATAGACACCTGCGACAGAGATACAGTGATCCTGCGCAGGGGTGCCGTCTTCGCCGACCGCTCCGGGAACATTGAGCCAGGCGAAGTCGCCAACAAATCCTGTCGACCAGATGACAGTGGTGATCCCGTCCCTGACAGGGTCGATCTCAAGTATCGGAGGGTCGGGAAACCGCGGGGCTACGGTCTCGGCCGGATCGGGTGTCGCGGCTGACGCGGCGATGCTTTCGCGGGCAATGTATTCGTCGATTTCATTCTTGAGCATTTGTGACATTTCGTCTCCAAACGCCACGCTGTCGGCCAGGGAGTCGTCGAACCTCAACCTACCCTCCAGCGAGACGTCGCGAAGGCGTCCAACCAGTGTGACGCCCAATGCACTCAAAGACTGAAGACTGATCGTGTGCGTGGCGCCGATAAGTCCCCGACCTGACTTCGTCGTGCGAGGTTTGGCCATACGGCCGGTATCCGTCAGCCAAAGGAAGATATCGCGACCGCGATACGTGCGCGGGACTCGGCCGTTTCGCCCCGTGGAGAGAAATACGCTCCGCCCGGCCAGCGCCAGATCCTCCGCGATCTGCCCCCCGGAGTTGCCGCATCCGATGACCAGTATCGCCCCGGGCGGTACGGCATCCGGGCACTGGTAGTCCGATCCGTCGATTTGGTTGACGGAGGCGGGAATGCAGCCCGCCACCGCCGGGCGTCGCGGGACATTTAGGTTTCCCGAGGCGACGACGAGCATGTCTGCCAGCGCTGCGCCCGATGTTGTACGTATCTCGAATTGGCCGTCAGATCGACGAGCGTCGAGAACCGCGGTCCCTTCGCGTATGGGGAGGTCGTGGCGACGGGCGTAGCTCTCGACCATCTCGACGAAGGCGTCCCTGGTCATGTAGCCTTCCGGCTCGGAGCCTTCGTAGGTGTCGCCCGGCAATACCGTCATGACATTCGGCGTGTTCATCCGGAACGACGCCCATCGCTGCCTGCGCCAAGTCTCGCAAATCCGATCGCGTTCGTACACGACATGGCTGTAACCAGCCTGAGTGAGGGCATAGCTCACGCTCAAGCCGGCCCACCCTGCTCCGACGATCACGACGTCAAATCGTTCCGTATGTGCCTCCACGATACCTCCGCAACGAGGATAAAGCATCATTGGGCGGATGTCTGCTTTGTCCGCGGAGCGGACATCTGCTCGCAGCTACCAGTTGAGTGGTGCTGACCCGGATGAGACGTTCTCGTCAGCGCAGCGAATTGTTATCTTCGGTATCGCTCTATGAATTCCTGATAAGCCGATGAAGCGATCAACCGATGTGGCCGCTGGTTTGAGAGGGTAGACCGAATGTTCGAAGAAGCAGAATTTCCATCCGGCGGAAACATGCTCCGGGGAAGGCTTTACCGGCAAGAAAAGGCGGGAGCCCCCTTCGTCGTTATGGCTCATGGCACCTCGGCAACAATCACAATGGTGGCCGATGCCTACGCAGAGTGCATGAATGAGGCTGGTTTCAACGTTCTTCTTTACGATCATCCAAACTTCGGGATGAGCGATGGTGAACCTCGATATGAGATCAACCCCTGGCTACAGGGACGGGGTTACCGAGATGCCGTGAATTGGCTCCGCAGCACTCAAGGGGCCAAGAAGGTGGCAATATGGGGAGACAGCTATTCGGCCATGATCGCGCTTGTCGTCGCAGCGTTGATTCCCGACGTTGCCGCCGTCGTTGCGCAAATCCCCGCCTGTGGCATAGCACTCCCGGAACTTGAACCGAGCGAAGAGAACTTTCAACGGCTCAAGGAAACCTTTGATGCGGGAGATATCAGCGGGGGCAAGGAACATACCACGGGACCGTTGCCCGTCGTGTCCGCGGATCAACTCAATGCGCCGTCCCTGCTCACCCCCATTCAAGCCTTCCGCTGGTTCATCGAGTACGGCGGCCGGTTCGGCAGCAATTGGAGCAATCAGGTGACACGGGTTATTCCCCCCACTCCCGTTCCGTTCAGTCCTTATCTTGCGGCGCCGTACATCGAAGCGTCGGTCCTCATGATGACGGCGCGGAACGATGAGATGGTGCATTGTAACCCGCAAGTGCAACAAGCGGTGTTCGCCGGGATCACTGCACCGAAGGAGCCGTATGAAATCGACGGTGGCCACTTTGGGCTCTTGTGGCACCCGGGAAAGCTTTTCGACGAAGCGACAACGAAACAAACGGACTTCCTGCGCAGCGTTCTTTTATGAGCGAAAGCCCGCGTAAGACTCATCCTGCGCCGTCGATGTCGCCTTGGACCGTCGCAGAGGATAGTGGGGCTATGTGATCGGTCCCGGCAAGCTCTTTGGTATCCAGCGATACGGCATCGTCTCCAGCGGCATGCTCGGGCCGTCCTCTGGATCAGCCGAAGAATCACAAAAGTGAGTTCCCTCAGCACGCCGCTTTCTCGACCGGATCGCAGAACAGTGACCCCAGACTGCTTCCGGCTAATGATGGGGGCTCTGCGTCACCTTGAAAGACGCCCCTTGTCGGAAGACCCTGATGCCTGCCGGGACCATGCAGGCTAGGTTTTCCACGAACGAGTGGAGGCATCAATGGGAACATTTAAAACGCGTGATTTTCATCTCCAAAGCGGAGCGCTCCTGCCGGAGTTGAAAATGGCATTCGAAACCTACGGGTCTTTGAACGCCGACAGAACTAACGCCATTTTGGTTACCCATGGTATTTCCAGCACTCACTACGGCGGCGACGATCCCACACTTGATCGGCGACGCGGCTGGTGGAGAGAAATCATCGGGCCCGGGAAATTGCTGGATACGGATCGCTATTGCATCATCGCGTCCAACATACTTGGTTCATGCTACGGAACGACGGGACCGGCGTCGATCAACCCTTCAACGGGAAAGCCCTACGGCGCAGCGTTCCCAAAGATTGATTATGTAGACATCGTGAATGCCCAGCACCTGATGTTGTGCGACCTCGGTATCTCACGGCTCGTTGCGGTAGCGGGCGCTTCAGTGGGGGGCTTTCAGGCGTTCCAATGGGCCGTTAGCTACCCCGATTTCATGAAGGGCATACTGGCGCTCGATACAGCTCCGTGGGATCCGATGAACGTTAAGGGTAGTCTTCCCGAGTTGATGGAGACGTTCGCAGCGGACCCCAACTGGAACGGAGGTGACTACTATTCATCCGGTGGGGTCACCGAAACGCTGACCAAGATGCGTATCGACACTCTGCGTGGTTATGGTATTGAGGAGAAGCTCGCCATGACACATACCCCCGATCAGATTGAAGGCCTCATTGGGACCGCGGCTCGCGAATGGGCCGAGGAGTTTGACGCACACGCCCTTATCCGCCAGCTGCAGGCATGGGGCGACTTCGATCTGCGTGGCCAACTCGATCACCTTCGCGCCCAAGTGTTCTACGTCCTCTGCGACACGGATGAACTATTTCCATCGAGTATCGGGGAACAGGTTGTCGCGACGCTAAGAGGCAACGATATCAACGTCACATTTCATGAAATCAGTAGTGACCTTGGCCACTACGCCACAACCGAAGAGCCAGAAAAATGGGTTCCCGCCGCTGCGAAGTTTCTGGCGGAGCTTTAGGCTTTCGAGCGCGGTTGCGCGGTGACGCTTCTGAAATCGCCTCTACTTCGAACTTCTGGTCTTGGCTAATAGCGGACGACAGGAACGACCTGTACCGGTTGTCTGCTTTTGACCCAGGGCAGACTTTCGGCAAACCTCTTCTTAGAGAGGAAAGGGGCCTCTGTGAGCCTAGGTTATGGGATACAGAAACCGTTGAGACTGTATGGTGAACTCCGTTGGGCCGGCGGCTTCCGGCAAGTCGAGTGCAGAAAGAAGGGTCAGCGCGATATCTTCCGATCAGACCATAAAGACAGGATGGAGGTTGCCCTTGGACACCAGAAATGTGTTTACGAAACGGGACAAAATGATGCAGATGTGAGTTTTGTGCCCACTGACATCTTCAAACAAGGCAACTGTAGAGCCGTCGAGTTACCCGGCAAGCAGGAATTTCACCGGTTTCTGCGCTCAATCTTGGTCGATCCAAGCCCGCCAGGACGTCGTTGGACCAGGCACGAATGTTTCCTCATTATCCATAGCCCAACGAATGATATTTGGTATCTTGCCCGCGCGCGCGGTCGCAGGCTTCATATAGCCTTGGTACGTCATGGAGCCGAAGACAAAAGTGCCTTCTCCAGCCCGTGTCACTGTGAACGAAGCAGGATGCCGTTCGAGCTCCGAGTGGTCAAGCACACTGACCAGGGCCCGGAGCTGTATGTGATTCAAGAGTGAAATCTCTGGCTCGTAAGTCTCGCTGCTTGCAGCAAGAGCCGCCAGCACACGAACAGATCCATCTGGTTTTGGCCAATACAGCGAGAAGTCTAATGGTTTTTCCGAGTCCATCTCCGGACTGTGCGCAACGATCCAGTAGATCGGCTGACCACGCCCATGACCGCGCGTGCAGAGCCCTGTGTAGACCAGCCGCCAGAGCAAGCCATGTTCGGCGGGTCTGCTCAAATCGTTCGGATCGCAGAGCGTGATCCGCGGGACGGCATTGAAGAACAATGCATTCCCGTAACGTCCTCCTAGGCCGGCTACTCGGCTGTCTTTCGTTCGTTTTTTCGAGAAGGCCGCGTCCTTCGCGCTCACGATCAGAAATGGCCTGTTGTCGAAAACTGGAAGCGGTTCGTCTCGCGGCAGGACACGGTCCTTGGTCTCAGCCGGCACCGCCCATTTCGCCCGGCGATGGCGATTCCAAACCTCAAGCACGCTGCTGGCCAACTCGGGCTCTGCCTCTTTCAGGATATCGAGCAGGCTCCGGACGCCATGATACTCGATCACCTGCCAGTTGTTCGGATCTTCGGTTGTGTTAATCCATTCGGGGATGTTGTTGACCTTAGTGCGTAGGCCGCCCTTCCCGTGAAACTTGATTGTCTCCGTCGAGGTTGATTGGGCAGTGACAACGTGATCGCCATCTGTCTGCGCGAATTCGGCGCCCCCCCCAGATCCACTCACCTTTATATCGACGGCCGCCTGGAAACTCTTCTCGGCCTCGTACTCTTCCTCTTCACCGTGAACTTTGACATCTTTCGTGAAGGTAACGCAGCCGCCAAGCGTCACCTCCTTGGGTACGACATGGCCGTAACGCCGAAAAATGGCCTCAAGCGCATCAGCTTGCTCGTCCGCATCGCATGCTATCGCATTTCGTACTTCGTCAAGGAACCGCGCCGACAGGGTGGTACAGAGAGAGAGATTTAGTCGGGCGTGCGGATATGGGTAGAGTCCTAGCATGTAAAGCGTTCGGTCCTTTGAAGCGGACTTCGACTTTTGGTTGCTCGACATCTTTGCTGCTGTCGAAACCCAAGGTGTTTCGATATGCCCGCCGAGCGAGGTTGTGCCACCGATCGCCTGGCTCCGCTCGAACTCGCTGCTGAAACTCGTGGTCACGACCTCCTGTTCCATCGAGATGTCGACGGGATCGTCCTTCGGCACCATCCAGTCGAGTGCGGTTCGCTCGGTCTTGCGAAAACGACCCGTCGTCACGAGAGCTTCCAGATCAACCGCGTTCAGGAGGTTGGCGCGTCGTGCGACCGCAAGCCACTCAGCTGTCGTGAAACTCTTGGCGTCCTTGTGCTTGATCGTCGAGGGGATCGCCGCGCCCATTTCCGGCAGGGAATAGGGCGTTCCCTCAACTGTGATGGTCGAGAGAGTAAGATCTAACTTAGTCCCAGCCGGAAGTCGGGTCTCGAGCGACCTATATTCAGGTGGTGCCTCATTGAGCCCTTCGAAGGTCTTTGGCAAAAGGCCGCTTGCGTTCAGCTCGGCTTCCAGCGCGTTCTCGGACTCAATCGCGACCTCAAGATCCTCCAGTAGTTTCGCCTCTGGGCTTGCGTTTGTCGCTCCGTTATCGCTCATCGATTACCCCCCCTACTGACGGCCCCGTAAGACTCTAACTCTTCGTGCACTTTTTTGAGGTGAGAGAGATACTCTTTGCTGTTGTAGATAAACTTTGTGAGATCATCCACAGCAATCCTGAAAGCACTAACAATCTTATGGCAAGTGACTATGAATTTGTCGTAGGCCCCGCTCTGTTGCGCATTGAGAGTGCTTCCTTTCTTCAATTCGATTAAGCTCTTCATCGTTTTCTTTATATCCTGCAGGGCGCTCGTCATAGATGGTTCATGGGTCCTGGCAGTGACGGCAACTGTCCTGAGAACGAAGAGTCTTTTGCGGCTCCAGTCGTTGGTCATATCCTGGAATCTGTCCCAAAGTTCATATGCTTCTTCTCTCTTTTTTGGGTCGTTCTTGATATCTTCGTAATGTTCTTTAACGAACCTTGCCCGTGTCACCAGGCTCTCGAGATTGCTCTGCGCGGCGCTTATTTCGTTGATACATTCATCGAGCAACTCGATTCCTTTTTTCATAGGGCCCTTGTCATAGAGGTATTGCGCTGATGTCCTCCATGTTGCGACAATAGCCTTCTCTCTTTGTTTGTATTCTTCGAGTAATGCTGACATTTGCCCCCCCTTAATCGGGTCACTGCTCTGGTTGACGCTTACAATGTCAGTAAGCGGTCCTAGTAGCAAACCGTTCAAGCAGAATGAGCCTGCCGGTTTTACTCAAGGATGATTTACCAACGATCAAATGCAATTCCCACAAAGGGAGAGGGTCGACTTCTGGAAATAGCCGCGCATCGGCGCCTTACAAACCACGTTGCCCTTGCAACGAGTCGCCGCTGCGGGACGCGGTCGGTGGTCAGCATATGCGCCATGGCGGCTTCGCTCACGAAGTGCACTCCCGCCAGAAACGCGGAAGAGATAATAACTTGGTGCCGCTGCACTTAGATTAAGCCGGGACGCGAGGATTACCGCTTCTGGCACAAAGCGGACCTGATCTGGGCTGTTCAGCAAAGTCGGCTTTTGATCCGAAGCAGTCGTCGCGTCACAATTGCCAGACTGATTGGGCGGCAGTTGGGGCCATGCCCTTGGGATAGGCTCTCTTTGTTCAGGGCATTGATGTGGACCGAGTGCTGGCACAACAGACCGGGGTTCGCCTATGGCCCAAAGAAACCAACAAATCGCAGGGGCGAGGCCCTTCAGTACAGCCCCGGAATTAACCGATAGCGCACGCGCTGCGCATAGTCTCGATAACCCGGCAACTCTTCCTGTAGCGTCCGGTCTTCCAGTGCGGTTCTGATCACCGCGATGATCAACGCCACCGCAGCCGGAACAAGTGTCCACACCGAGCCTAAGGCCAGCACAATACCCAGCAGTGGCGGAATATTTCCTGCATAGCCCGGATGCCGCACGATCCGGTAGGGGCCACTGTCACACACCACATGCCCGCGATCCGTCTGAATACGCACCACGCTGGAAAAAAAGCGGTTCTCCGCGAAGGCCCACACGGCGAAAGCGTATCCGAGCGAAATCAGGATGAAGCCGAGCAAGACGAGCCATAACGGAAATTCGGGGGACCAGCCGTAGCGGTGATCCAGCCCTGCCACAATGACCAGTGGGAAGCCAATACTCAGCGCCATCAGCGGAGCAAGCACTTTGTCCCAGGCTTTCGCGCCTCGGATACTCTCAATGTTTTGTCGTTCGGCCATCAAGCCCGGATGCCGCCGTTCCGCCCAGATGTGCCCCCCTATACCTGCGGTAACGACCAGCAGGGAATAGATCCACGCCTGCCACCAGCCGAAATCACCCCCGCACCCCAGTAAAGCCAGCGGGATAGAGAGATATGCCGCAACTATGCCGATCCATTGGCGCTGGGAGCCTCGTTGAAGCGCCTTATGACTAGCCGGACTCTGTGGCATGCCATTCCCCATAATTACGCGACTGGCTTGGCCATATTAATGTCCAAGCTGTTTTCTTTTGGTAGGGCCCATGTTTGGTATTGGCACCAGGCAGACCTGAGCCGCGCCTTCCGGTTACGTCTTCTATAGGGCTTTAACCGGGCATCCCAGCATCGGCAACTGCCTGGGGCTTGGAAGCGGCCATTCGCCCACTCCGATTTGCCTCTGCGGCAAATGCAGGAGCCCGGTTCTCAAACTCATCAGCCGGTCCGGACAAGGAGGGTATGGTCCCTGGTGAGCTCTCCTCCGCCTCGATCCTGTGGCCCGGCAATGGCGCGATGATGCGGCGCAACATCGCCATCGACGGAGTCCGGCACGCTGAAGCCTTGGCTGTCCCGCACAGTCGCGTCCCCGCTTTGTTGAGCTTTCCAGCCAACTTCCACCGTGGCCTCCAGGTGACTAGATCACTATGATTAAGGTGGGAGTGACCGATAACGACATGCAGCAGGTTCTGCCGGGTCGGGGAAGCAGGGCGACTGCAATAAGCTGGAGCCAAGCGACATGAAAAAGGTCCTACTTGCCCTCATCGCCCTCGTCGTCGTCGCGCTGGCCGCACTTTTCCTCGTGCCGCCGATGATTGCCAATTCCGTCATCAAGCCCCAAATTACCGCGGCGATCGAGGACGCGACCGGGCGCAAGGCGGAAATCGCCGACCTCGAGCTTGGCCTCTTCCCGTCGATTTCCCTGCAGATGAGCGGCCTGGAGATCGCAAATGCCGAGGGCATGCCGACGCCAACGATGGTGTCGGTCGGCTCGGCAGACCTGCAGGTTGCGCTCTTTCCGCTGTTCGGCAGGTCGGTGGCGGTCGAACGCCTCGTCGTGAGCGACCTGGCGGTTTCACTGGCTGTCGCCGAGGACGGCCGGCAGAACTGGGTCTTCGAGCCTCGCGCAGGTGGGGAGGCGCCCGCGCCACAGGGAGCCGGAGGCGCCGAGGGCGGTCTGCCGATTTCCGACCTCAGCCTGGGCGACGTGCGGGTCGAGCGGGCCCGGTTGTCCTTCATCGACCAGAGGACCGGTCAGACCATCGAAGCCGACGACCTCAACCTGAAGGCCAAGCTGCCCGGCTTGGCCGGCGCACTGGCGCTCGACGGTGATGCGACGGTCAACGATCAGGCGATCGAGCTGGCCTTGGAGGTGGACTCGCCCGCGGCCCTGCTGAGCCAGGGTCCCGCAACGCTTGTGGCGAAGATCCAATCTGCGCTGATCGCCGTCGATTCCGACCTCGCACTACGGCAGAAGCCGCAGCCTGCCGTCGACGGCTCGGCCAAGCTCGAAGTCGGATCCGTCGGGGCCCTGCTCGACTGGCTGCAGATGCCCTTGCCGGCTGATCAGCCGGACCCCGGCCCCTTGAACCTGGCAGCCGAGTTCAAGACCGAGGGCCAGAAGGTGGTGCTCGAGCAGGCGGTGATCAGTGGCGATGCCCTGGATGCCAGAGCGAGCGGCAGCTTCGAACAGCAGGGCGAAAAAACCGTCGCCTTCCTCAAGCTGGAAAGCGGTGTGCTGGACATCGATCGCTACCTGCCACCGCCGGCGCCCGGCGAGGCCGCGCCCAAGCAAGTGCGCGAGCCCGGGCCAGGCGCGAAGCCTGTTAATCCACTGGACGCAATCTCGGACGAGCCGATCGACCTGGCCCCATTGCGCAACGTTGACGCCGATATCGAGATTGCCATAGGCGGGATCAAGGCCGCTGGATACGAGGTCGGCGAAATCGCCTTCAATGCCAAGATGACTGGCGGCAAGCTGGCGGCGGACTTGACCCGGCTCGCCCTCTACGGCGGCGGGGTGACCGGCAAGCTGGCGCTCGACGCCAGCGGCGAGGCGCTGGGCCTGGAGTCCGATTTCGCCGTCGACAAAGTCGACTTGGGCAAGCTGGCCGCGGTGGGCGTGGCCGGCGAGCCGCCGGTTGCAGGCATCGCCTCCGGCAGCTTGACCGCCAAGGCCTCGGGCGCGAGCCCCCGTGCCCTGGTGCAGGGACTGCAGGGTGGGCTCCGCTTTCAGCTCGGCAAGATCGATGTCAAGACCGCCGCCGCCGCAGCGCTGTCTGGGGTCGACATCACGCTCGATCTGCCTGGTATCGCCAACCCACCGAGTTTGAAAGGCCAACTGGTCTACAACAAGCAGCAGGTCGCCCTGGATGTCGGCCTCGACCCGCTGGACAAGGTCCTTGCCGGCGAGACCTTCAATCTCAAGGCCAACCTCGTCTCAAAGCTCTTGGAAGTGAGCTATGACGGGCTGGTACAGCAGCAGCCGCTGCCCGGGCTGGATGGGCGCTTCGACCTCGATTCCCCCTCCGTCGGAAAACTGGCGGCCTGGCTGGGTCAGCCGCTGGACAAGAGCCAGCCCGACCCCGGGCCGCTCAAGGTGGCAGCGGTGCTCAAGGCTGAAGGCCAGAAGGTGGAGCTGCAGGAAGCGAGGATCCAGGGCAAGGCGCTCGATGCCGTGGCCAGCGGCAGTGTCGATATCGGCGGCGACGTGAAGAAGATTGCCCTCGACGTGAAGGCCGGCAAGCTCGACATCGATGCTTATCTGCCGCGGCCGGAGAAAATGAATGGCGCCGCGGCGACCGCGCCGGCCGCCACAGACATGGCAGCCAAGGCGGGCAATCCGCTGCAGGCCATCTCCGACGAGCCGATCGACCTGGCCGCGCTGCAGGGCACCGAGGCGGACGTCAAGGTTGCCCTGGCGGGCCTGCGGGTGCAGGGCTTCGAACTCGGACAGACCGACGTCAACGTGGGCCTCAAGGGCGGCAAGCTCGTGCTCGATATTCCGGGCATCGCGCTCTACAGCGGCGGCATCTCGGGGCGTGTCGACCTGGACGGCTCGGGCGACGATCTGGACCTTGCCGCCGATCTCAAGGTTGCCAGCCTGGCCGTCGGCGCGTTGGCGCAGGCGGCCGGCGTAGAGCCGGCCCCGCTCAGCGGGGTGGTGACTGCCAATCTCAAGGCCCGGGCCAGGGGGAAGAGCCCCCGTGCCCTGGTGCAGGCGCTGTCGGCCGAGCTCGGCCTGCAGCTGGCAAATGCCAAACTTGCGGCGCTGCCCGATGCCGAGATCGGCCAGCTCGACGGCTCGCTTTCGATGCCGGCCATGGCGCAGCCGACCAAGGGCACGGTCAAGCTGACCCTGAACGGTCAGCCACTGGACCTCGGCATCGATGTCAATTCGCCCAACAAGGCCTTGGCCGGCGAGACCTTCGATCTCAAGCTCGCGGTCACGTCGGCATTGCTCAAGGCCAATGTGGACGGTGCCGTACAGCAGCAGCCGGTTCCGGGACTCAACGGCGAAGTCGCCGTTGACGTGACTTCGGTGGGGGAGCTCGCGGCCTGGTTGGGTCAGCCGCTGCCGGAAGGCCAGCCCGATCCTGGCCCGGTGATGGTTCGCGCCAGCCTTACAGCCGACGGAGCCAAGGTCGCGTTGAAGGAGGCGACCCTCGCCGGTCGCGAGTCCGGCGGCAAGCCGGCGGCCAAGGCGCGGGCAAGCGGCAGCTTCGACGGGAGCGGCGAGATCGTGCGCTTCGATGGCAAGCTGGATGTCGAGCGCCTCGACCTTAACGCCTACCTGCCGCCGCCCAAGGAGCAAGCCGAAAAACCCTCGGCCGCGGCCAAGGCACCGGCTGCGCAAGAAGGGTGGAGCGAGGAGCCCATCGACGCCTCTGCGCTGCGCCAGGCAATGGGCGGGATCAGCGTGACCACGGGCGAAGTGCTGTACCGCAACCTGCAGATCCAGAAGGCCGTCGCCGATGTGAAGCTGGACGGCGGGGTCCTGAACGTGACCGTGAATGAGCTGTTGCTC
Source organism: Kiloniellaceae bacterium (assembly GCA_050290145.1). Lineage (GTDB taxonomy): Bacteria > Pseudomonadota > Alphaproteobacteria > Kiloniellales > Kiloniellaceae > Pelagibius. The sequence goes on from JBNKHC010000076.1 coordinate 23,826, forward strand.
AGCCCCGGCCGGATGACCGCCGCCGCCGTGCTCGACGGCAGCGGCAAGGATGTCGGTCTCAGCTACAATGCCGACATCAGCGGCGTCGAGTCGAAACCCTTCCTGAATAGCTTCGCCGGCATCGACTGGCTTAGCGGCAAGCTCAACCTTCAGACCAAGGGTGTTGCCAGAGGCATCAACCAGAAACAGATCGTCAGCAGCCTGAACGGCGACGGTGCGGTCGAATTCCTTGACGGTGCCATCGAGGGTTTCGATCTGCCAGGCACCCTGCGCAAGGCTGGCCAACTCGGTATGGCGGCGAAGGACGAAGAACGTCCCAAGACGGATTTCACCGAACTATCGGGAACCTTTACCGTCACCGACGGCCTGGTACAGAACCGCGACCTTAAGATGCTGTCACCTCTGGTGCGGCTCTCCGGCGCCGGTGATGTGCCGCTGCCGCCACGGACCGTGGACTACACTCTGGAGGCCAAGCTCGTAGCCTCGCTGGAGGGGCAGGGCGGCCAAGAGGCCTTGGCCGGGATCCCGATTCCGGTGCATGTTCACGGCCCCTGGAGCGGCCTGGCATACGACATCGACTGGGCCAGCGTGTTTACCAAGGCGGCGCTCGATCCCAGCCGCGTCGCCAATATGCCGGCTGACATGAAGGACGCGGCCAAGAACCTGGGCGTCGCCCTGCCGGGGCTCGGCGGTGAAGCCGGCACCGAAGGCCTCGGGGGCGCCGTCGGCGGTGCACTGGAGGGCGTTCTTGGCGGCAAGAAGACCGATGGCGAGACGGAGAGCGGAGCCGACCAGGGCGTACCGGTGCTGAAGAACCTGCTGGGCGGCGGCGCACAGCAGCCGGCCGCACCGGCGCCGGCTCCCGAAGAACCCGCGCCCAGCACGAAGGTCGTGCCCATCGAGCCGGCCCCGGCTCCCCAGGAAGAGGAGACCAAGCCCAAAGTCCAGGACCTGCTAAAGAAGCTGTTCTGAAGCGAAGTTCGTCTTGCCACTGCGAAAATGCCGTGCCGCCCCAAGGGACTGGAGCGGGGGGCCGGTTATGTTTCGGGGAGTTCACCGAACGGGCATTTACGGCGGAACCAGAGGTGCGGCTGCCCGTAGCGGCTATCGCCAGGTGTCAACTGGCCGCGCGCAAGACCTCGATCACGGCGGCTATGTCTCGGCTGCCATGGCCGAGGGCGATGGCGCGGCGAAACAAGCTCGAGATGAGCTCCGGAATTTCGCGGCTGATCCCAGCATTCTTTGCGTGCTCGATGATTCCGTCGAGAGCGTCATTCCAGACCTCGAGAGTCGCTCCGGGATCGTCGTAGTCTTTCCGATGGATACGCCAGGCCAGATGCGCGGCGGGATCGTCCTGTCGAAACATCGAGGCGAAGACATCGACGCCGAGCCCCTCGGCCTCGCAGGCCCGGGCGCCATGCCAGACGCCGAGATAGTTCGAGAGCTGGTGCGTCAGCAGCGCCATATCGAGAACCGCCGCGGCGCCAATCTCTTCACTGACGTGCCGGAGGTCACCACCGAGACAGTCAAGAAGCGGTTTGCAGGCATCGTAGAGATGCCTGGGTCCTGCAAAGAGAATCTGAGCATCCTCGGCCCCAATCCCGTCCGGATAGGGCATGATCGCGCCGTCCAGCAGGTGCACGTCCTGCCCGCTCAGCCAAGCGGAGAGTTCCCTCGCCTCCACAGGGGTGCCGGTACTGAGCTGGACGAGCGTTCGTCCCGAAAGTGCCTCGAGCATGCCCGGGCCCTCGATGAGCCTTCTTGTGCTGTCATAGTTGTCTATGCACACGACGCATAGGGGGCTCGACATCGCAGCCTCGGCCGGGGAGCCGGCAGCGGCTGCGCCGAGCGCGACCAGCCGTTCCGTTCGGGCGGTTGTCCGGTTCCAGACGACCACGGAGTGTCCGGCCCTGACGAAAGCCCGCGCGAGGGCCGAGCCCATCGCGCCAAGTCCAATCACGGATACGTCTGCCATCTCTTCCTCCTGGGCGCGCCCCTTAGGATCGATCACAGGCTAGATGCATCCCTCGCCCGATAGAATGGAGATTTCGGACCTGTGGCCATGTAGACCTCTGGCAGGCCGGCCTGTAAGCTTTCTCCCTCAGCGAAAGTTTAGGACGAAATGCAGTTGGTCCGAACGAAACCAGCCGTCGTGCTTCCGCTGCTCGCTATACTGTTGGGCTGTTTCGGCACTTTCGGCACCTGCGCCGCCACCTCTCTCGAGACATGGCGCCACGGTGATACCGAGGGGGACGCCTACATATGCGTTCCCAAGGGAGAGCCGCCCTTTCCCGCCGTCCTTCTCAATCATGGGATCTTTATCGACCAGCGCGGACTAGGTGCCGCCAAGAAGAGAGGATACAACCCCAAGGCGCTGTGCGAGACCCTCGCGACCGGCGGGTATCTTGCGTTTCTTCCGATCCGGCGCAGCGGCGGATCCGATCTGAAGGCGCACTTCCGCGAGGTGATGGCGGCCCTGGGCGCGGTCAGGGCGCGCCCGGACGTGGACCGCAGCCGGGTGACGCTGGCGGGGCATTCGCGGGGCGGCCTGCTCTCCCTTTGGGCGGCGGTCCAGGGCGCGCCGGTCCGTAGTTACGTATTCTTGGCGCCCGCATCAGGGCGCCGCGAGTTTTTCACGAAGCTCCTCGGGGGTGTCGGACAGATCCACGCGCCCGTGCTGGTGATGATCGAGCGCTCCGACAAATTCAGCGTCGTCAGGGATGCCGTCGACCAACTGGAAGTGGCGTTGCGCGGCTCCGGCGTGCCACACAAGCTCATCAGGTACGATCGCGGCGGCGGGCATAACCTGTTCTTAAAGCCCGACTATTACTGGTCGGACATGCTGAGCTTTCTGCGCGATCCACCACAGAGCGACAGCAGCGGCCTGCCGCCGCAGTGACGGCGCGGCGGTGAACCCCACCCGGGCGATGAGGCGAGGCGAATGCCCGCCATCGCGCGGAAGCGAAGAGCGCTCCCGGTTTCCGTTTCCAGGCTGCCGGGTTCTAGGCCACCAGGCCGGCCTCGCCGCGCTCGATGAGCAGCGGGATCACCAGGTCTTCCTCGTCGTCCAGGTGGCGCAGCAGGCCGGCCAGGAGGTCGCCGCTGACCTCGGCATAGGCCTGCGTCGCGCCGGCGGCCGCTGCCGGGTCGCGGGCCAGGGCCTGCAGCAGGGCGTTGGCCGCCTCGGCCGTCGTCAGCAGCCCGGCGTGCAGGGTCTGGTGGTCGCGGTCCAGCAGCTCGAAGCCGGGAGCGAGCTCCGGCGCGGCCTGGCGGAAGACCGGGAAGTAGTGGAAATCCTCCACCTGGTGGTGGCCGTTCAACTCGCCGAGGAAGAGCCGCAGGCGCGGGACGAAGCCCTCCTGGAAGTCCTCCGGCGCGCTGCGTCCGGCGCCGAAGGCGGCGACGCTGTCCTGCAGGGCCTGGCCGAGCTGGCGGAAGGCCTGGTGACGGTCGAGCCAGAACTGCGCGGTCATGCCCAGGCGCGGGTTGCCGGGCCACTGGTCGCGCGGGTGGCGCGACAGCAGGGCGAGCCACTCCGCCGGCAGGCCGTCGCGCCGTTTAAGGTCAAGCGGATCGAGAGAGTCCATAGCGGCTACTCTAGCCCAAGAGAGCGGCTTAGTAGAGCAGCCGCACCAGCCCCAGGGTGATGGTGGGGAAGAGGATCAGGATCACCACCCGGATCATGTCGCTGAGCACGAAGGGCAGGGCGCCGCCGTAGGTGCGTGGCAGCGGCACGTCGGGTGCCATCGAGTTGATGACGAAGAGGTTCATGCCCACCGGTGGCGTGATGAGCCCGACTTCCACGGTGATCAGCACGATGATGCCGAACCACAGCGCCATCTCCTCCGCCGGCAGGCCGAAATCGAGGGCCGAGACGATGGGGAAGAAGATGGGAATGGTCAGCAGGATCATCGACAGGGAGTCCATGACGCAGCCGAAGACCAGGTAGCAGATCAGGATGAGCGCCAGCACCAGCCAGGGGCTGACCCCCAGGGTGGCGACGTAGTTGGCGGTCTCCTGCGGCAGCTGGGAGAAGGCAAGAAAGCCGTTGTAGACGACCGCGCCCAGCACGATGAAGAAGATCATACCGGTGGAGATCGCCGTGCCGGTAATCGACTCGCCGAGACTGCGCCAGGTGAGCCCGCCGTTGAAGAGGGCGACCAAGCCGGTGCCGGCGGCGCCCACGGCGGCGCCCTCGGTGGGCGTGAACCAGCCGAGGTAGATGCCGCCGATGACCAGGGCGAAGATCAGCAGCACCGGCCAGACGGAGACCAGGGCGGAGAGGCGCTCGCCCATGTCGGCCGGCTCGCGCTGGCCGGCGGAGTCCGGCTTCAGGCGCACGTAGACGGCGATGGTGATCATGTAGCCCAGGGCGGCAAGCACGCCGGGCACCATGGCGGCCATGAAGAGCTTGATGATGTTCTGCTCGGTGAGGATGGCGTAGATCACCAGCACCACCGAGGGCGGGATGAGAATGCCCAGGGTGCCGCCGGCGGCCAGGCAGCCGGTCGCCAGCGCGCCGGAGTAGCCGTAGCGCCGCAGCTCCGGCAGGGCGACCTGGCCCATGGTAGCGGCGGTGGCCAGGGAGGAGCCGCAGATGGCGCCGAAGCCGGCGCAGGCGCCCACGGCGGCCATGGCGACGCCGCCGCGGCGGTGGCCGAGCCAGGTCTCCGCCGCCTTGAAGAGCGCCTGAGACATGCCGCCGCGCATGGCGAACTGTCCCATCAGCAGGAACAGCGGCACGATGGAGAGCGAGTAGTTGGAGAAGGTGTCGTGGGTCAGCGACTTGAGCTGCGCCAGGATGGGCGTCCAGCTGCCGGTTACCAGCCAGGTGCCGAAGAAGCCGACCATTAGCATGGCGAGGCCGATGGGCACGCGCAGGAAGATCAGCGCCAGCAGCAGCGGGAAGGACCAGAGGCCAAGTTCCAGGTTCGTCATTGCCCGGAGATCTTTCGCGCGCCGTGGGCCGTCCGGACCTCATGCAGGCTGCGCGCCACGGTGTAGGCGCAGACCAGGGTGAAGACGGTCGCGCCCAGCAGGGAGGCCGCGTAGCTCCACCAGACCGGGAACTGCAGGATGAAGGTGGTCTCACCGTAGGAGCGTTTGTCGAGCATGCCGTCGTAGAGGCGCCAGGTCAGCACCGCGGCGGCGCCGGTCATCAGCAGGTTGGAAATAGCGTCGATGACGGCGTTGGGGCGGCGGCCCGCGCGCGACAGGAAGAGGTCCACCGTGACGTGGCCGCGGTGGAACTGGCAGAGCGGCAGGAAAGCCAGCACCGCGAAGGCGGTGCCGGACTCCACCAGCTCGAAGTCGCCGGGGATCGGCCCCAGGCCCGCGAAGATAAGGCCGCGCCCGATGATGCTGACGATGGTCAGGGTCAGCACGGCAATCAGCACCACGCCGCCGAGCATCGCGGTCCAGAACGCGATGCGTTCGACGGCCCGATCAATCCTTGATCGCATAAACAAGGTCCCCCAAAGAGCCTTCCGTCCCGTTCAGCCCGCCCCATCCCCTTGCCCGGGGGTGAATCGCAGATCGCCCGCTGCGGGGCGCTGTTTATTCGCTTCGCGCGCGGGCGTCCACCAGCGGGGCGCCGGCCCCGATAATTCCAACCAGCATAGTTATAGCTGAAGAACCGCCCTTGCCCGTTCTTTTCCTTTTTTTGCGCGCATTACAGCCACCGGGCAGGCCGGGGTGGAAGGGGGACTTCGGACAATTTCCTGGATGAATCGAACCTGAAACCGCCACTCCCGGCGCCGGCGCCCCTAGGAAAGCCGCGCGCCGGGGTTGGCCGTCAGCTTCTTCGCCGGCCAAGCGTCCCCCTGCCGCGTCCGGTCCCTATTGGCCGCTGTATTTCTCGATCCGCTTGCGTGCATCCTCCACCAGGGCGGCGCCGTCGATGCCCTTGCCTTTCATCTCGGCGATCCAGTCGAGCTTGGTCTTCTCCGCGACCTTCTGCCAGCGTGCGGTCTCCGCGCCGTCCAGGGTGATGATGCTGTTGCCGGCCTTCTCGGCGACGCCGCGGCCGATCACGTCGACCTCGTCCATGGCCCGGCCGAAGAGGGCGGCGACCTCCGGGCCGGAGTTGTCGTCGATGACCTTCTTCAGATCGTCGGGCAGGCTCTCGTAAGAGTCGCGGTTCATGGCGAAGATGAAGGTCGAAGTGTAGAGCCCGTGGCGCCCTGAAAAGGCGGTGTGGCTGCTCACCAGTTCGGAGATCTTCAGCGGCAGGGTCACCTCCCAGGGAATGGCGACCCCGTCGATGACGCCCTTCGACAGGGACTCAGGCACTGCCGGCACCGGCATCCCCACCGGGGTGGCGCCCAGGTTCTTCAGCAGGCCGGCGGCAACGCGGGTCGGCGTGCGGATCTTCAGGCCCCTCATGTCGTCCAGGGTATGCACGCCCGTGCCGCGCACGTGCAGCAGGCCGGGGCCGTGGGTGTGGAGCGCGATAGGATGCACGTCCTTGAATTCGTCCATCGCGTTGGCCAGCACGTATTCATGGAAGGCGCGGCTGGTGGCCTCCGCGGTGGTGACCATGAAGGGCAGTTCGAAGGCTTCCGACTTCGGGAAGCGGCCCGGCGTATAGCCCAGCACGGTCCAGATCAGGTCGACCACGCCGTCGCGGGCCTGGTCGTAGAGCGAAGGCGGCGCGCCGCCCAATTGCATGGAGGGGTAGTGCTCCACTTTGATACGCCCGCCGGACTGGCTTTCCACCTTCTCGATCCAGGGGGTCAGGGCCCTGGCGGGAATGGCCGCCTGGGGCGGCAGCATCTGGTGCAGGCGAAGGGTGACTTCCTGCGCCTGGGCCGCCGACAGCAGCAACACCGTGGCGGCAGCCGAAAGGGCCAGCGCCAGCGCAAAGGAAACGCATTTTTTCATGATAGCCTCCCATTCACGCCTCTTCCGGTGGTCGCTAGAGCATCGGGAGGGCGATCTTATTCAGGTCCGGCTTCTGCTGCCCGGCCGGACTTCGTGTGGGCTCTAGCTTGATGGTTCCTTGCCTCGCGATCAACCCCGCTGTCCGCGGCGCTGCACCGGCGGCGACCCCGGATTTGACGCAGGTCGAAGTTCCCCCAGGGCCGTCCGGGCGTTGTATAAAGCGGCAAGACGCGCTACCGAGAAGGCGCAGGGGCCGCGCCCCGGCGCCGCCCTTTCGGGGCAAGAAGAGATGATCCCGCGGTAAGCGGGACAGACCAGGAGGCTCTTTATGGACGCTACACGCCCCTTTCGCGCTGACCACGTCGGCAGTTTTCTGCGCCCCGAACGCCTCGCCGAGGCGCGCGGGCGCCGTGCCGCCGGGGACCTGAGCGCCGAGGCCCTGCGTGAGGTCGAGGACGAGTGTATTCGCGAGCTGGTCGCACGGCAGGAAGAGGTGGGCCTGAAGGGCATCACCGACGGGGAATTCCGCCGCACCTTTTTCCACGTGGACTTCCTGGAGCGCCTGGAAGGCGTGACCGTGACCTACGGCGAGTTCACGGCGGCCTTCCGCCGGGACGACGGCACGGAGGTGGGCTTCCGCCCGCCGACCATGCACGTCGACAAGCCAATCCGCCACGTGGCGCCGATCCAGGGGGCGGACTACGATTTCCTGGCGGGCGTGGTCAGCCAGACGCCTAAGGTCTGCATCCCGGCGCCCTCCATGCTGCACTTCCGCGGCGGCCGCCAGGCGATCTCGGAAGAGGTCTATCCCGATCTGGAGGCCTTCTACGCCGACCTCACCGCCGCCTACCGGGCCGAGATCGACGACCTGGCGGCGCGCGGCTGCCGCTACCTGCAGATGGACGACACCAACCTGGCCTACCTCTGCGATCCGGCGATCCGCGAGCGTACCGCGGCGCGCGGCGACGATCCCGACGAGCTGACCCACCTCTATTGCCGCCTGGTCAACGAGGCGATCAAGGGCCGTCCCGAAGACATGACGGTCTGCGTGCACCTCTGCCGCGGCAACTTCAAGAGCGCCTGGGTGGCCCAGGGCGGCTACGAGCCGGTGGCGGAGATCCTGTTCAACGAGATGGGGATCGACGGCTTCTTCCTGGAGTACGACGACGAGCGCTCCGGCGACTTCGCGCCCCTGCGCTTCATGCCCAAGGGCAAGCGCGTGGTCCTGGGCCTCATGAGCTCCAAGCGCCCGGCGGTGGAATCCAAGGAGGAGCTGAAGCAGCGCATCGACGAGGCGGCGCAGTACGTGGCGCTCGACCAGTGCGCCCTCAGCCACCAGTGCGGCTTTTCCTCCACCGCGCACGGCAACCAGCTTTCCGAGGACGACCAGTGGAAGAAGCTGGCGCGCTGCGTCGAAGTCGCGCAGGAAGTCTGGGGCGAAAACTGAGGCTTGCGCGCAGCGAGGGGGCTTTCGCGGTGGCGGTGCAACGTCTAAGAAAGAGGGCATGACCGCCGAAGGTTCCGAGCCCACCTTTCTGACCACGCGCGAGGTCGCCGAGCTGCTGCGCGTGAAGGAGCGCAAGGTTTACGACCTGGCGGCCTCCGGCGGCATTCCCTGCCGCCGGGTCACCGGCAAGCTGCTGTTCCCGCGCGCGGAGATCGAGGCCTGGCTGGCCGGCACCGCCGGCGAAGCCGCAAGACCGAAGACCGCGCCGGCCAACATCGCCGCGGGCAGCCACGACCCCCTGCTCGACTGGGCGATCCGCGAGTCCGGCTCCGGCCTTGCCACCTTCTTCGACGGCAGCCTGGACGGCCTGAAGCGCCTGCAGGCGGGCGAGGCGGCACTGGCCGGCCTGCACGTCTACGAGCCGGAAAGGCGCGACTGGAACGTCGCCCATGTGCGCGAGGCCCTGGGCGGGGCGCCGGTGGTGCTGGTGGAATGGGCCCGGCGTCAGCAGGGGCTGCTGCTCGCCGACTCCCTGAAGGGCAAGGTGACCTCGGCCGCCGACCTGGCCGGACGCCGCGTGGTGCGCCGCCAGGCCACGGCCGGCGCCGGCCTGCTGCTCGACCACCTGCTGGCGGAAGCCGGTCTCGGCCCGCGCCAGGTCGCGTTCCTGGATGAGGTCGCGCGCACCGAGACCGAGGCGGCGGCGGCCGTCGCTTCCGGACAGGCGGAAGCGGCGCCGGGGCTGCAGGCCATGGCCCGGCAGTTCGGCCTGGCCTTCCTGCCGACGGTGGAGGAGCGCTTCGACCTGGTGGTCGACCGCCACGCCTGGTTCGAGCCGCCCTTCCAGCGGCTGCTGAGCTTCTGTGGCTCCTCGGCCTTCACCGCCAAGGCGGCGGAGCTGGGCGGCTACGATCTCTCCGGCCACGGCCGCGTGGTCTGGAACGC
>JBNKHC010000077.1:0-2877 GCA_050290145.1 Kiloniellaceae bacterium
AACACCGGCCTCATCTCCACCGAGGTCGCGCCCTTCGGCGGCGTCAAGGAGTCCGGCATCGGCCGTGAAGGCTCCAAGTACGGCATCGACGAGTTCCTGGAGGTCAAGTACCTCTGCATGGGCGGCGTCTGAGGCCCTTGCCCGGTCCTCATCCTGAGGAGGGCCGTGAGGCCCGTCTCGAAGGATGGGCGGCGAGAATGAAAAAGGGGCCGGTCCTTTGGGACCGGCCCCGTTTTTTTGTATCGTCATGCTCGGACTTGTTCCGAGCATCCAGGGCAAGTGGTAGAGCGCTTGCTCCTGGACCCTCAGGGCAAGCCCGAGGGTGACAAGCGGAGTCAGGGGTAGCGCTACTCCGCGGCCTGGCTGGCCTCCTCGGCGCGCTTGTGCTCCCACTCGTAGATGTAGTCGCGGGTCAGCGGCACGGCGTTGATGTCCTTGGCGATCTGGATCTGGAAGACCATGAGGCCCTGGTAGCGGAAGCCCATCTCGCAGCCGATCAGGTAGGCTTCCCACATGCGGCAGAAGCGCTCGTCATAGAGCTCCTTGATCTTGTCGCGGTTGGCCTGGAAGCGTTCCTCCCAGATGCGCAGGGTCTCCGCGTAGTGAATGCGCAGCACCTCGACGTCGGTGACGATCAGCATGGCGTCTTCGATGACCGGCAGCACCTCGCCAAGGGTCGGCACGTCGGTGCCGGGGAAGATGTATTTGCGGATGAAGGGATTGACCGGGCCCGGCTCGTTGACGCGCCCGACCGAGTGCAGGACGAAGACGCCGTCGTCCTCCAGCAGGTCCTTCACCTTCTCGAAGTACTCGCGGTAGTTCTTCTTGCCGACGTGCTCGAACATGCCGACCGAGACGATGCGGTCGTACTTGTTGTTGTCCTCGCGGTAGTCGCGCAGGTGGAACTGCACGCGGTCGTCCATGCCGGCCTTCTTGGCGCGCTCCTGGCTGACCTTGTGCTGCTCGGTCGACAGGGTGACGCCGGTCACCTCGCAGTCGCCGGCCCGGGCCAGGTAGAGGCCGAGCCCGCCCCAGCCGGAGCCGATATCGAGCAGTTTCATGCCCGGACGGTCGAACAGCAGCTTGGCGGCCAGATGCCGCTTCTTGTCCGCCTGGGCCTGCTCCAGGCTTTCGTCGCCGTTGCGGAAGTAGGCGCAGGAGTACTGGCGGTCGGCGTCCAGGAAGAGGTCGTAGAGCTGCCCCGAGAGATCGTAGTGGTGGGCCACGTTCTGCTGGGCTTTGCCGATGGGGTTGTACTGCTTCAGCCGGCGGACGTGGCCGCCCAGGGCGAAGCCGAACTTCACCAGCCTGTTGTTCTCGAGATGATGGTAGTTGCGCGCGAGCAGGGCGATGAAGTCACGCAGGGTGCCTTCGGTGAGGTCGATCTCCCCGTCCATATAGGCTTCGCCGAGATAGAGCGGGGGGTTCAAGACCAGCTTATATTCAAGCAGCCGGTTGTGAATCTGCATGGTGCAGCGGGGCCCCGAGCCGTCGCCGCAGTCATGGACCTTACCGCTGGCGTCGATGATGCGCAGATTACCGGACTTAACAACCTTCTGCAGAAGCTTCTGGAACAACATGGTTCGACTCCGGATGTCCTTCCCCTCATTCGCCTTTGGGGCTTATCGTTCGTTATGCCTTTAATTGTTGCATCCCTATCAGTATCTTGGCGCGATCTTTTGAACCGTGCAACTGTCTGAGACTTTGGCCCTATCTTCCGGGGGATGCGCCGCGTCCGGAGTCGCCTAATCCCTTGGATTTTTAGGGTTAAGGCGCCCCTCCGCTTCCGGCTCTCCGGTGAGGTTGCGGTGCAGTGTAGGCCTCCCTAGATTGACCCCTAGGCAGGCACGGACTCCGCTCGTGGCTTGACCGGGGCCGAGGGGCAGGCAGTTGCCTGGCGGGCCCAGGTTAGATCAAGGGCGGCGGGCAGATCGAAGGGTAAATTATGGCCGGGTACGACTACGATCTCTTTGTCATTGGCGGCGGATCCGGCGGGGTCCGGGGCGCGCGCATGGCCGCGGCAACCGGGGCGAAGGTGGCCATCGCCGAATCCTACCGCTACGGCGGCACCTGCGTGATCCGCGGCTGCGTGCCCAAGAAGCTGCTGTCCTACGCCAGCCACTTCCATGAGGACTTCGAGGACGCCGCCGGTTTCGGCTGGTCCGTGCCGGAGCCGTCCTTCGACTGGGCGAGGCTGATCGCCAACAAGGACAAGGAGATCGACCGCCTGGAGGGTGTCTATCAGAAGCTTCTCACGAACGCGGGGGTCGAGTTCTTCCACGGCCATGCCCGCCTGCTGGACGCCCACAGCGTCGAGGTCGGCGACAAGTCCTTCACGGCCGAGACCATCCTGATCGCCACCGGCGGCACCCCGACCTTCCCGATGGAGCCGGGCTGGGAGCACGGCATTTCCTCCAATGAGGCCTTCCACCTGGAGGAGCTGCCCAAGCGGGTGGTGATTGCCGGCGGCGGCTTCATCGCCGTGGAGTTCGCCGGCATCTTCAACGGCCTGGGCAGCGAGGTGACGCAGATCTACCGCGGCCCGCAGATTCTGCGCGGCTTCGACGACGACATCCGCAACACCCTGGCCGGCGAGATCATCAAGAAGGGCATCAACCTGATCGTCGAGACCACCATCGACCGCATCGAGAAGCAGCCCGACGGACTGCTGCTGCACCTCTCCGACGGCTCGGAGCTGGAGACCGACCTGGTCATGGCGGCCACCGGGCGCAGCCCCAACGTGCACAACCTGGGCCTGGAGGAGGTCGGCGTCGCGCTGAACGCCAAGGGCGCGGTGAAGGTCGATGAATACTCCCGTACCTCGGTGGAGAACATCTACGCGGTGGGCGACGTGACCGACCGCATCAACCTGACGCC
>JBNKHC010000078.1:0-8931 GCA_050290145.1 Kiloniellaceae bacterium
GCGCGACCAGCTGGCCCAGCAGGACGGCCAGGAGATGATGAACCAGGAGCTGCCGCCGAACAGCCAGCTGCTGAACCGCCAGGACCTGCAGGACATGCTGGAGCGGGCGCGCGAACTGGCGCGCTCCGGCGCCAAGGACGCGGCCCGTGACCTGCTCTCGCAGCTGCGCGACATGCTGGAGAACCTGCGCTCCAACCCCTACGCCCAGCAGATGAACCAGGACATGCAGGAAGCCTCGCGCATGATGCGCGACCTGGAGCGGATGATGCGCGAGCAGCAGGAGCTGCTGGACCGCAGCTTCGAGCGTTCACAGCAGGGCCAGCAAGGTCAGCAGGGCCAGGGCCAGCCCCGGCAGGGCGGCCAGAACCAGGCCGACGCCCAGCGCCAGGAGCAGCTGCGCCGCCAGCTGGGCGAGTTGATGCGCCAGCTCGGCGACGCCCTGGGCGAGATTCCGCGCCCCCTGGGCCGGGCCGAGCGCGAGATGCGCGATGCCCGCGACGCCCTGGGTAACGAGCAGCCGGGCCAGGCGGTGCCCTCGCAGACCCGATCGCTCGACCAGCTTCAGCAGGGCATGCAGGCCACTCTCGACAAGTTCATGGAGATGTTCGCCCCCGGCGAGGGCCAGGGCGAAGGCCAGGTCGGCGCCCGCCCGAACGGCAACCAGCGCGACCCCCTGGGCCGCGAGACCCAGGGACCGGGCCAGGGCCAGGTGAACCGCGAAGGCGTGCAGATCCCCGACCAGATGGAGCTGCGCCGTACCCGCGAGATCGTCGACGAGCTGCGCCGGCGCCGCGGCGAACGCAGCCGCCCGACGATCGAGTTGGACTACCTCGACCGCCTGCTCGACCAGTTCTGAAGATGAGAGGGGCGGCCCGGATCCGGAGTCGTCCTGCTGCGCTTTGTGGACACCCAATCAGTGTCATGCTCGGGCTTGTCCCGGGCAGCCATTGTGCAGCCCGCAGGCTGGCGCCGCTGAGAAATGGACCCCCGGGTCAAGCCCGAGGGTGACGGTTTGCGATTTCTGGAAGAAGCAGGGACCTGGCGGGAACGCGCCGCGCGGTTTGAAGCTAGTGGCAGGTCATCTCTTCCGCGCTCAGCGCCGCCTCGGCGGCCTCGCAGATCTCCTGCAGCGTGAAGGGCTTGGTGATGACCTCGCAGATCAGCTCCTCGAGGTTGTGGGCGCGCTGGCGCTCGGCGGAGTAGCCGGTCATCAGCAACACCGGCAGGGCCGGGAAGTCCTTGGCCACCTTCAGCGCCAGGCCGATGCCGTCCAGGCTGGGCATGACGATGTCGGTGATCAGCAGGTCGAAGCTGTCGCGGTCGAGCGCCTCCAGCGCCTGCACGCCGTCCTCCACCGAGGTGACCTTGTGGCCCCGGTGCACGAGGGCACGGCTAACGAAACTCGAAACGGCGGTATCGTCTTCTGCGACCAGGATGCGCGCCATGGTGTCTTCGTCTCCTGCGAACCTGTAATTCGGGACGAACTCACCGGAATCCGCGGCTTTCGTACCGCGGAATGACAGCCGCAAAGCAGCCCGTCCCTCGCCGTTCAAACTGCCACCGGCGTGGTTAAACAACGCTTAATTTGGCATGACGGGGCTGTGCATAAGGGCCTGCGGCCCGGCCCTCGCGCGCCTGGGGCGAACGCGGTGGCCGGCGCGGCCGCCGGACGATCTCAGAGAGAGCCTTCGACGAAGAAGACGCTGACGTTCTGCGCCTCGGCGGGCGGATTCTTGGTCTCGGTCTCGAAGTCGACGCTGCCCCCGGCGTCGAGTTCGCGCTGCGGCGTGTCGAAGACCCACTCCGAGAGCACCTCGCCGGACTTGCTGGTCAGCTGCGCGCGCAGCTGCGGCACTTCCTGCTTGCGGTCGGAGATGTTGGTCACCGTCCCGCGCACGGTGATGACCGTGTCGCCCTCGACCACGTCGCTGCTGGGCGTCAGGACCTTCAGGTCCAGCACCGGGCCGGGCTGCGTGACGGGGATGCCCAGCAGCGCATAGGCGTCGGCGAGCTGCGGGAACTGGGCGACGATTCGGTCCCGCTCGAACCAGCCGCCGGCGGCGATGCCGGCGATCAGCAGCAGCAGGAGCAGCCAGCCGAACGCCACCCCGCGGCCCTTCTTCTTGGGCGGCGGAGGCGGCAGCGGACGACGGCGCGGCGGCGGCCCCGGCTCTTCGGCCACGGCCGCGCGCGGGTCGTTGTCCGGCATCTGGTGCCAGCAGTTCCCGCATTTGCCGCAGCGGACGATTCGGCCCTTGAAGCCGAGCTGTTCCTGATCGACCTCGAAGCGGCTTTCACAGGCAGGACAAGAAACAATCATGGACGACTTCTGCCCTCCGGGGAGATGTCACGCTAACCTTATATGAGTGAGGTATGGGCAAAGCAAGGCAGGAGCAGAACCCTTTACGGGACTGACTTGCCTATGCCATTTTCGATTCGAGCTTCCGGAAAAGGGAAAATGCGCCTTGGTTCGCTTCGAGGACGTCGTGCTACGCTATGGAAACGGGCCGGAAATCCTGAAGCGAATCTCCCTGCAGTTCGACCCGGGATCCTACCATTTCCTGGTCGGTCCCAGCGGCGCGGGCAAGTCGTCGCTCTTACGCATGATGTACCTCGCCCAGCACCCCACGGACGGCCGAGTCGCTCTTTTCGGTCGAGACGTAGCCGGGCTCTCGCGCCGGGAAACCGCGCTGCTGCGGCGGCGAATCGGGGTGGTGTTCCAGGATTTCCGCCTGCTGGACCACCTGACGGCGCGCGAAAACGTCGCCCTGCCGCTCCACATCAGCGGCCAGGCCGGCGGGCGCAGCGCCAAGGACGTCGAGGAACTGCTGACCTGGGTGGGCCTGGCCGACCACATGGACGCCCTGCCGCCGACGCTCTCCGGCGGCCAGAAACAGCGCGTCGCCATCGCCCGGGCGGTCATCGCGCGGCCCAACCTGCTGCTGGCCGACGAGCCGACCGGCAACCTGGACGACCGCATGGCCGTGCGCCTGCTGTATCTTTTCGAGGAGCTGAACAAAATCGGCACCACCGTGGTCATCGCCACCCACAACGAATCGCTGGTGCAGCGCTTCCGCCACCCGGTGACCCGCCTGCGCGACGGCGAGGCGGTGGAGTTCGACACCGGCCCGGCGCCCAGCCCGCAGGCCGGAACCGCCTGACGTCATGGCAGCGAAACTCTCCCGCAAACCCGTTCCCCTGGACCGCGATGCCTCCGGGCGCTATCTGCCGCTGCTGGTGGCCATCATGGTCTACCTGGCCGCCCTGGCCCTGGCCGGCGCGCTGTCGATGAACAAGCTGGCCGCCCGCTGGGACAGCGGCCTGGCCGGCGCCCTGACCCTGCAGATCCCCGCCGAGACCGCGGCGGCCACGGACGGCCCGGCGCTGACCAGGCTGACCCAGGCGCTGGCCGCGACCCCCGGCGTGCTGGCGGTCGAGCCCATGGACGCGCAGGAGATGACGGCATTGCTGGAGCCCTGGCTGGGCGACGCGGTGGTGGCCGGCGACCTGCCGCTGCCGCGCCTGGTCGCCATGACCATCGACACGGCCAGCCCGCCCGATATGGAGGCGCTGCGCGCCACGGCGGAGCGGCTGGCCCCCGGCAGCCTGCTGGACGACCACCAGCGCTGGCTGGCGCGCCTGCTGGACCTCGCCCGGGCGGTGGAGATCATGGCCGCGGTGGTGGTCGTGATGGTGGTGGCGGCGGCCTGCATCATGGTCGCCTTCGTGACCCGCATGGGCCTGGCCGCCCACAACCGGGCGATCGAGCTGCTGCACCTGATCGGTGCGCAGGATTCCTACGTCGCCCGGCAGTTCCAGAACCACGCCCTCCGCCTCGGCCTGCGCGGCGGGCTGCTGGGCTTTCTCTGCGCCCTGCCGACGCTCTACCTGGCGCGCTTCCTGCTGCAGCGAATCGACAGCGGCCTGCTGCCGGAGCTGAGCCTGCAGCCCTACGAATGGTCGCTGCTGATCCTGCTGCCGCTCGCCGCGGCCCTGGTCACCATGCTGACCGCCCGTATCACCGTGCTGCGCACCCTGGCGCGCATGCCCTGAGCGACGGTAAAACGAAGCATGCGCATGCGAAGCCTCAGACAGGACAGAAGCAAGGCGCCGGGCCGCGGCTGGCGCCGCCTGCGGCGCCTGGTCGTGGTGACGCTGCTACCGGTGCTCGCCTACGGCATCGGCCTCCTGTGGTTCGCCACCCTGATGCCGACCCAGGTCGGCGACGGCGAGCGCCAGACCGACGCCATCGTGGTGCTGACCGGCGGCAGCGACCGCCTGGGCGTCGCCCTGGACCTGCTGAGCGCCAAGAAGGCGCGCAAGCTCTTCGTCTCCGGCGTCTATCATGGGGTCGACGTGCGCCAGCTGCTCGACCTCTCGCAGCATTCGCCCGAAGACCTCTCCTGCTGCGTGGTCCTGGGCTACGAGGCCGACAACACCCGCGGCAACGCCGTGGAGACCGCGGCCTGGATGAAGGAGCAGGGCTTCACCTCCCTGCGCCTGGTTACCGCCACCTACCACATGCCGCGCTCGATGCTGGAATTCCGCCGCCTCATGCCGGACACCGAGATCGTGCCCCACCCGGTCTTCCCCGAGCATTTCAAGAGCGACGACTGGTGGCGGTGGCCGGGCAGCAGCAGCCTGCTGATCACCGAGTACAGCAAGTACCTGGTGGCCCTGGTGCGCGGCATCTTCGATCCGCTCTTCGCGGTTCTGGCGTAGTTCCGATATGACCGCGCTACGCTCCCTGCTGTTCAACGTCTTCTTCTACGGCTGGACGGCACTCTGCGTGATCCTCGGCCTGCCGCTGCTGCTGGGCCCGCGCAAGGGCATCTACGTCCTGGGACGCGTCTGGGCCCACCCCATCCTGGCCGCCCTCAGGCTGCTCTGCGGCCTGAAGCACCAGGTGCGCGGCCGCGAGAACCTGCCCGAAGGGCCGGTGCTGATCGCCGCCAAGCACCAGTCGGCCTGGGACACGATCATCTTTTCCGTCCTGCTGTGGGACCACAGCTTCGTCCTGAAGCAGGAACTGATGCGCATCCCGCTCTTCGGCCTCTACCTCTGGCGCGCCGGCCTCATCCCCGTCGACCGCAGCGGCGGCGCCAAGGCGCTGCGCAAGATGGTGGCGGCCGCGAGGCGGGTCGCCGCACAGGGCCGCCCCATGGTGATCTTTCCCGAAGGCACCCGCGTGGCCCCGGAGCAGCAGCGCCCCTATCATCCCGGTGTGGCCGCGCTCTACAGCCAGCTGCAGGTGCCGGTGGTGCCGGTGGCGCTCAATTCCGGCCTGTTCTGGCGCCGCAACAGCTTCTGGAAGCTGCCGGGCACCATCACCCTGGAATTCCTGCCACCGATCCCGCCGGGCCTGCACCGCAAGGACTTCCTGGCCCGCCTGGAACAGGCCATCGAGGGTCGCAGCCGGGCCCTCGCCGGGGCGCCCGCCCCCGCCCCCATCCCTGCCCTGGCCCCGACGGCGCCCGAGTCGCCCGCCGAAAGCCGAATCGAAAGCAAGTCCCCCGCGCAAAAATAGCTGTGCGCAAAGCTGTGGACAGATCAGGCCGCCGCTGCAAATTTCCCAAAGTCTCTCTTGCCAAGCCAGAATTCCTATCCGACTCCGGGCAGCGAAACGAAGGGGGAACAGCGGCTTGACCGCCGCCCGGCCCGGACCTATCGTCAGGCTCGTATTTCCGCCAAATATCGTGTCCTGGACTGCCCTTAGCAGCGGGCGAAAGGCGTCGAAATGACCAAGTTGCCGGCTTTGTCCCAGGAAATCTGGGACATGAAATACCGTCTGAAGACGGCCTCGGGCGAGCCTGTGGACAAAACCATCGCCGATTCCTGGCGGCGGATCGCCCGGGCGCTGGCCGCGGCGGAAGCCGACTCCGAGGCCAGAAGCTCAATTGAATCAAAGTTCTTCGAGGCGCTGGAGGATTTCCGCTTCCTGCCCGCCGGGCGCATCCAGGCCGGCGCCGGGACTAAGCGCAACGTCACCCTGTTCAACTGCTTCGTCATGGGGACCATCCCCGACGACATGGGCGGCATCTTCGAGAACCTGAAGGAGGCCGCCCTGACCCTGCAGCAGGGCGGCGGCATCGGCTACGACTTCTCCACCCTGCGCCCCAAGGGCGCCGTGGTTCACGGCATCGGCGCCGACGCCTCCGGCCCCTTGAGCTTCATGGACGTCTGGGACGCCATGTGCCGCACCATCATGTCGGCCGGCTCGCGGCGCGGCGCCATGATGGCGACGCTCGCCTGCGACCACCCGGACATCGAGGCCTTCATCACCGCCAAGCAGGAGCCCGGGCGGCTCAGCATGTTCAACCTCTCGGTGCTGGTCAGCGACGCCTTCATGCAGGCGGTGCGCGAGGACCAGCCCTGGGAACTGGTCTTCGGCGGCACGGTCTACCGCACCCTGCAGGCGCGCGAGCTGTGGAACAAGATCATGCGCGCGACCTACGCCGCCGCCGAACCGGGCGTGATCTTCATCGACCGCATCAACCAGCGCAACAACCTGCACTACTGCGAGACCATCCGCGCCACCAACCCCTGCGGCGAGCAGCCGCTGCCGCCCTACGGCGCCTGCCTCCTGGGCTCGATCAACCTGGCGGCGCTGGTGTTGAACCCCTTCGAGAAGAATGCGGCGCTCGACATGGAGGCCCTGGCCGGGCTGGTACCGACGGCGGTGCGCATGCTGGACGACGCCATCGACGTCTCGCGCTTCCCCCTGGAGGCGCAGCGCCAGGAGGCCATGGCCAAGCGCCGCATCGGCCTGGGCATCACCGGCCTGGCCGACGCCCTCATCTGCTGCGGCCTGCGCTACGGCAGCGCCGAGGCGGTGAAAACCACCGAGCGCTGGCTGGCCGCGCTGCGCCGCCACGCCTACCTCGCCTCTGTCGAGCTGGCCAAGGAGAAGGGGCCCTTCCCGCTCTACGACCGCGAGGCCTACCTGGCCGGCGAGTCCATCCAGGAACTGGATAAGGAGGTGCGCGAAGCCATCGCCGCGCACGGCATCCGCAACGCCCTGGTGACCTCGGTCGCGCCCACCGGCACCATCTCGCTGCTGGCCGACAACGTGTCTTCGGGCCTGGAGCCGGTCTTCAGCTTCGTCTACAAGCGCCGCATCCTGCAGGCCGACGGCAGCCGCCGCGAGGAAGAGGTCAGCGACTACGCCTACCGCCTGTTCCGCCGCCTGAAGGGCGAAGACGCCCCCCTGCCCGCGGCCTTCGTCAACGCCCAGACCCTGGAGCCGGCGGCCCACGTGGTCATGCAGGCCGCCGTGCAGCGCTACATCGACAGCTCGGTCTCCAAGACCATCAACCTGCCGGCCTCGATCTCCTTCGACGCCTTCAAGGACGTCTACCAGCAGGCCTATGACCTGGGCTGCAAGGGCTGCACCACCTACCGGCCCAACGAGATCACCGGCGCGGTGCTCTCCACCGGCGCCGGCGAGCCGCATCCCGACACCGCGACCAGCGAGCGGGTGCCCGCCGAGGCCGCCGCGGCGGCGGCGCCGGACCTGGGCCCGCCCCCGGTCGGCGGCGACGTGGTCTACATGACCGAGCCCCTGGGGCGTCCCGAGGTGCTGCCCGGACGCTCCTACAAGCTGCGCTGGCCGGAGAGCGACCACGCCATCTACATCACCATCAACGACATCGTGCAGGAGGGCGCCGGGAAAGAGCCACGCCGCCGCCCCTTCGAGATCTTCATCAACTCCAAGAACATGGAGCACTACGCCTGGACCCTGGCACTGACGCGCATGATCTCCGCCGTGTTCCGCCGCGGCGGCGACGTCTCCTTCGTGGTCGAGGAGTTGAAGGCGGTCTTCGACCCGCGCGGCGGCGCCTGGATGGAAGGGCGCTACGTGCCCTCGCTGCTGGCGGCCATCGGCGGCGTCATCGAGCGCCACATGATCGACATCGGCTTCCTGCAGGTGAAGGAGGCGCCGAAAGGCGAGGAACAGAAGGCGGTGGTGAACCTGGGCGGCCCCGAAAGCGGCACCCGCTTCGCCCAGTGCCCCAAGTGCGGCGGCGCCAGCCTGATCCGCCAGGAAGGCTGCGACCTCTGCACCGCCTGCGGCTATTCCAAGTGCGGATAAGGCACACGGGTGTCTGAAAACATCAGCAAGATCCTGCTGCAACAGCGGGTGAGGAATCGCATCGCCGATGTTCTCGACCCAGCCTCTTCGTTCGAAGGCATTGCACGCTTCGGTGCCTTTGAAGTCATCAACAGGTGGGAGGATTGGGTCTCGAAACCCAAGGAAGACTTCTTCGCCGAACCAGTTTTTTCGGAACTTGAGCAGGCCGCCATTCGCCGCTTTCATGCCATCTGGGACAAGTGCGCGGAACAGACGAATGAGGACACCTTCGACGCCCACGCGTTGAGTGAACTTGAACAATGGCGCGCGTTCCGCATGGCGGCCGAATCGACCCTCAAGCTGTTCGAGCAACGCGGTCGCTTTTCCGAAGACGAAGAACAGTTCTAGAATTATTCCTGGCTGATCACTATCTCTCAGCAAGATGTTCGTCATACTCGTGCTTGTCCCGAGCATCCAGACCAAGCGCTTCGCTGCACCCCCATGGACCCTCGGGTCAAGCCCGAGGGTGACAGGCTGGGTGTGCGGGTAATTTCAGGAGGATTCACAATGCAGGAGCTTCAGGGCAAAGCCGCCATCGTGACCGGGGCCAGCAAGGGCATCGGCGCTGCCACCGCCGAGGAACTGGCGCGCCAGGGCGTGGCCGTGGTGCTGGCCGCACGCAGCAAGGGCGCCATCGACGAGGTCGCCGCGAAGATCACCGCGGCCGGCGGCAAGGCCAAGGCCATCGCCTGCGACGTCGCCAGCTACGACGACGTCGCCGCGGCGGTGGAGCTCTGCAAGTCGAGCTTCGGCAGCGTCGACATCCTGGTGAACAACGCCGGCGTCATCGAGCCCATCGC
>JBNKHC010000079.1:0-1997 GCA_050290145.1 Kiloniellaceae bacterium
CCCCTGGCCGCGTCGTCATCGTGTGCAACCATGCCAGCGATCTCGATCCCCTGGCACTGGCGGCGGCGCTGCCCTACCGGTTCATGCGCCGCGTCTACTGGGGCGGCGACGTTGCCCGTCTCTTCTCAGGGCCGCTGCGGCGCTTCGTCTGCCGTGCGCTGCACATCTTCCCCGTCGACGAACGCGCGCCGGCTGCCTCACTGGCCCTTGCCGAGGCGGTCCTGCAGCGCGGCGACGCGCTGATCTGGTTTCCGGAGTCCTGGCGCTCGCCGGATGGCGAACTGCAGACTTTCCTGCCGGGCATCGGCAGCCTCATCGAAAACAGCGGCGCCTCGGCCGTGCCCGCCTACATCGGCGGCACGTTCCAGGCCATGCCGCGCTGGGCGCGCCTGCCGCGCCTGCATCCGCTTTCCGTCAGCTTCGGCGCTCCGTTGACAGCCGAACAGCTGGACGACGGCGCGGGTGATACGCCGGCCGAGCGGATCACGCGCAACCTTCAGGACGCGGTGGCGGAGCTGGCGCGCACCGCATGAAGCTTGCCCATCTGCTGCGGGCGGCGTTCGATGGCATCGCGGATCTCTACCTTGATCTCCGGCGGTTCCGCTCCCAGGCCGCGGACCACTGAGTCCAACTCGTGGCTCAGGCGTTCACGCAGCGCCTCCCGGTTCACACCCGGCCGCGCCGCCGCTTGCAGCTCGATCCCGACAGAACTGTGATGCAGCTCGTACTCGATCAGTTCCGGCATGACGTCCAGACGGCAGGTTAAGGCGATGGGCGGCACCGCCACCTGCTCCCCCAGCTTGCCCCGCAGCCGCAGGGTCTGTTCGCTGCGCCCGGCGATCTGGGCGATGCGGGCGAAGGGGCGGCCGCAGCTGCAAGGCTCCGCGGTAACGACGATCATGTCTGTTACCTCGTAGCGAATCAGCGGCTGCAGCCGGTTGTAGAGGTTGGTCAGCAGGTAACGGCTTCCCAACTCACCGTCGGGCAATGGCCGGCCAGCGTCATCGACGACCTCGACGATGCTGAGATCTTCGAAGATGTGGAGACCGGCGTGGGCCGAGCACTCGCAGGCGACGTGCGGTTCTTCGGTCAGGCCGTAGTGGTCGAAGACCGGCGCGCCCCAGGCTGCTGCCATGCGCCGGCGCAGTTCGTCGCTGAGGGCTTCGCTGTGGGGCAGCACCACCTGCGGACGGATGGAGAGGTCGCCCGAGCGCTGGGCTTCCACCAGCAGCGCGGCGATCGAGGGGTAGGGCATCAGGACTTGGGGCTGAAAGTCATTGAGCGCCGCGATCAGTTCCGACAGCGGCCGAGTCGTGCTCAGCACCAGCATGCGGAAAAGACCGACGTCGCCGCTTTCCGGCAGGCTGCGGCTGATGTGCAGCGCGGTGTCAGCACCGATCGAGCAGATGCGCAGGCGCCTCGGCAGCCGCGGGCGCACCTCGGCGAAGCGGTGCCAGCGGATGGTGTTGGCCAGGACCGTCCGCCAGGCTGCCCGGTCATAGACGAAAAGGCCGCGTCGCCCCGAAGTGCCGCTGGTTGAAAGCAGCCGGTAGTCGTCCAAGAGGGGGGCATCCGGCAGCTCTTCGCCGCTTGCGGATTGGCCGACATAGGCTTCGAGGTCGCGCAGCTTCAGGCGCGGATCGGTGACCAGGCGGTCGAAGTTTTCCATCACGGTCTGCTTGTCGATGACCGGCAGTGCCTCCAGGTTGATCTCCCGGTCCAGGTCAAGGCCGCGGTAGAGCTCGCCATAGAAGGCGGAGCGCCGGGCCGCGTGACGGACGATCTCGTTCAATCCGAGCTGCTGATGCCGCTTTACTTCGGCGCGCGTCCAGCGGTCATGCTGCTGCAGCCGCCACGCCAGCAGCAGCGCGCCGGCCATATCCCGTATTTGCTTGAGTTGCTCGGCGGCCATGACTCATCCTCTGGTGAAGCCTAGCCGATAACCTGTGGTGCGGCCACAAGAGGGCCACATTGACGTGGGTCAAGGACCTGGGCAG
>JBNKHC010000080.1:0-16678 GCA_050290145.1 Kiloniellaceae bacterium
TTTGACCTGAAGTCGATCCGCGTCTTCGTCATGGTGGCGGAGGCCGGCGGCATGACCTCGGCCGCCAAGCAGCTCGGCCTCACCCAGTCCAGCGTCTCCCAGATCATCAGCAATCTGGAAGAGGCCCTCGGCAGCGCGCTCTTCGACCGCTCGGTCCGCCCCCTGGCGCTGACCGCCGCTGGCACCACCCTTTACGAGCGCGGCCGCGCCATGCTGGCCGATGCCGGCGACCTCTACCGCGACCTGCGCGATCGCGAGCTGAAGCAGCTCTCCAGCCTGACGCTTGCCATGGCCGAAAGCATCGCCAACTCGGTCGGCCCGCAGCTCGTCGCCGAGCAGCGCGGCCTGGCCCGGCGCTGGCGCATCTGGGCCGGCATCTCGCCCGACAACCATGCCCTGCTGATGAACCACACGGTGGACGCGGTGGTCACCACCACCGACGAGCTGGACGGCGTTGAGGGCCTGGAGAGCCACCCGATCCTGACCGAGCCCTTCGTGCTGGTCTTTCCCGCCGCCTATGACGGCCCCAGCGAGCCGCTGGAGGCGCTGACCGGCATGCCCTTCGTACGCTATTCCCTGCGCTCTGCGATCGGCCGCCAGATCGAGGGACAGCTCAACCGCCTGCGTCTCAACGTGCCCATCGACGCCGAGTTCGATACGGCCATAAGCCAGTTCTCGGCGGTGGCCGGCGGCATGGGCTGGAGCATGACGACACCGCTCTGCCTGCTGCAGGAAACCGGCCGCCTGGGGCGCCTGCGCATCGAGCCGCTGAAGCGCGGCCGCTTCTCGCGCCCCATCTCCCTGGTGGCGCGACGCGGCGACCTGGGGGCGACGCCGGAAGTGCTGGGCGCCGCCATCCGCGATATCCTGCGCCGCCGCCTGCCGGAGCTCTATGCCACCCTGCCCTGGCTGGCGGAGAGCATCGCCTGGCCGGAGGAAACCGCCCCAGCCCTGCGCAGCATCGAAGGGCGCGGCTGAGAGCACAAAATCGGGGGGAACCATGGCACGGCTGCACGGCAAGCGCGCGATCATCACCGGCGGCGGCAACGGCATCGGCGCCGCGGCGGCCATGCTCTTCGTGCGCGAAGGCGCCCAGGTGGCCATCCTCGACACCGACCGCGAGGCGGGGGAACGCGCCGCGGCGGCGGCCGAGGCCGAGGGCGGCGAAGTCCTGTTCCTGCAGGCCGACGTCAGCGAGCCGGAGGACGTGGAGGACGCCATCGACGAGGTGGCCGGCACCTTCGGCGGCCTCGACGTGCTCTACAACAACGCCGGCGGCGCCACGGCGCACGACGGCAGCTTCCTCGACATTCCACTGGAGGAATTCTGGCGCACGGTCTCTGTGGACCTCTACGGCACTTTCCTGGCCAGCCGCATCGCCGTGCCCTACATCCAGGAGGCCGGCGGTGGCGCGGTGATCAACACCACCTCGATCCGCGCGCTGAAGGGCACCCAGGGCGCCGATGCCTACTCGGCCGCCAAGGGCGGCATCATCGCCCTGACACGGGCCATGGCCTTGCAGTGCGGACCACTTGGCATTCGCGTCAACGCCATCGCCCCGGGGCCGGTGCTGCCGGACCGCACCCGCCGCCAGGGAATGACCGACGAGACCGACCCGCAGTGGCGCGTCCCGGCGGGCCAGCCCCTGGAAGTAGCAGAGCTGGCCCTCTTCCTCGCCTCCGACGAGGCCAGCCTGGTGAATGGCGCCATCATCCCCGCCGACGGCGGCGCCTCGGCGTTTTGAGCGACCTCTTCCGGGCCTACACGGTCGACAGGCGGACAATAAGCGGATAGAAGAGGCAGAGGGTCCCGCCGCTGCGCAGTCCCTGCGATCTTCGGCCCGACCAGACCCAGTTCATCGCCCTGGCGCTTCCTGCCCTTCGGCAGCCGGGACGCCTTGCGGGCCGAGCAGCAACCTTGTCTTAAGAGGGATGGGTTTACGCCTTCCCCATGGAAATCTACCTCCCCATCGCCGGCATTTCCGAGAACCTCTTTCTCATTCTCGGCCTCGGAGCGGGGGTTGGCATGCTCTCGGGCATGTTCGGCGTCGGCGGCGGCTTCCTGCTCACCCCTCTTCTCATGCAGATCGGCATCCCGCCGCCCGTGGCCGTGGCCTCGGCGGCCAACCAGGTGGTCGGCGCCAGCGTCTCCGGCTGCATGGCGCACTGGGCGCGGCGCAACGTCGACCTGAAAATGGGAATGATCCTGCTGCTCGGCGGCTTCGTCGGCTCGACAGTCGGCATCTGGGTCTTCCGCCTGCTGCGCTCCCTCGGCCAGATCGAGCTGACCATCTCGCTGTGCTATGTGGTGCTGCTGGGTGCGCTCGGCACCCTGATGCTGGTCGACGCCCTGAAGATGTTCTACCGCCGGGGCAAGGGCGGCGCGGCGGCGGCGCGCGGCGCCCATCGCCATACCTGGATCCACCACCTGCCCTACAAGATGCGCTTCCGCCGCTCGAAGCTTTACATCTCGGCGCTGGTCCCGGCCGGCGTGGGCTTTTTCGTCGGCTTCCTCTCGGCCATCATGGGCGTGGGCGGCGGCTTCGTCATGGTGCCGGCGATGATCTATCTGATCGGCATGCCCTCGACCGTGGTGGTCGGCACCTCGCTGTTCCAGATCATCTTCGTCAGCGCCAACGTCACGGTGCTGCAGGCCGTCACCAACCAAACGGTCGACGCCCTGCTGGCCTTGCTGCTGCTGATCGGCGGTACGGTGGGCGCACAGATCGGCGCGCGCATCGGCGCCCGCCTGCGCACCGAGCAGTTGCGCATCCTGCTGGCCCTCATGGTGCTGGCCATGAGCATCGAGGTTTTCCTGGAACTGGCCGTCCCGCCCGAGGACGTCTACTCTATCACCTCTCAGACGTCCTAGCGGGCGGACTGACTCCGCTTCGCTACGGGGATCGTCGCCGGCATTCGGCCATGCTGGCCGCTCCGGAAGCAATTGGCGAATTGAAGGAGGATGCGGTGCTCGGTTTCAACAGGAGGGGTTCCCTTACCACAGTGCTGCTTGCAGCCTTGCTGGTTGCCGTCAGCACCGGCGCAAGCACGGCCCGGGCCGCCGAGGTGCCGGGCGTCGATGCTCTACTGAAACGGCTGGGTTTCCAAGAGGAAGACAAGACGGCCCTGCTTCAGGGAAAGGTCATCGGCACCGACCTGAAAAGAACCCGTGACGATCAGATCGTCGTCGCCATGGCAGTGAAGCTCGACGTGCCGCTGAGCGAGGTCACCGAGCGGGTAAGCCGTGGCCGCAACATAGAGGTCGACTCTGCGACCATCGCCTTCGGCAAGCTCGACCCGAAGGGCGACGCAGAGCAGTTCGCCAAGGCGCGCTACGACAAGCACGACGGCAACGAGATCAAGATGCTGATCAACCTGGAGGCGGACGGCAATTTCAATCTCTCCAAAGCGGAGCTGGACGCCCTGAAAAAGGCGGTGAAAGGCCTGAGGCCGACTGCCGCCGACGCCGGGGACAAGGTTTCGGCAGCCTATCAGAAGGTGCTTGCCGGTCGCTTCCAAGCCTACGTCGACAAGGGCCTGACGGGCGTCGCCGACTACCAGGCAGGCGCCAGACTCTCGCCGGCCAAGCAACTGCAGGCCGCCTACGACCAGGGCAAGCCATTCCTCGACGAATACTTTCCGGCCTTCAGCCAGGCGCTCGGGCAGTACCCAAACGGCCAGTCGCCGGACATCTCCAGCAGCTTCTATTGGGTCAAGCGCGATGTGGAAGACCGGCCGGACTTCGTCCTCGCCCACCAAATGGTGCAATCCGGAGACGGCTTCCTGCTGTTGAGCCAGCGCCAATTCTTCGTGGGGCACACCTACGAGTCGCTGCAGGTGATCGCACTGGCGGTGCCGCTCGAGAAGAGCGTCGTGGTCTTCTATGCCAACAGCGCCTTCACCGACAAGATCACGGGTATCTTCAGTGGTGTCGCCGAATCGGTGGGCCAGAAGCGGACGAAGGAAGATCTCGAGAAGTACTTCGAGGCGATCAAAAAGAGAGAAAGATAAGGGGCGCGGCCACCCTCGCCGAGGGCCGCGCCTAGTTTCCGCGCAGCTTTGCCAGCGTCTTCAGCAGGCCCACGGTCGAGCCGTCGCGGCCTTCGGCCTCGGCCTCACCCTTCACCATGGGCAGCAGTTCGCCGGCCAGCTGCTTGCCCAGCTCGACGCCCCACTGATCGAAAGAGTTGATGCCCCAGATGCGGCCCTGCACGAAGACCTTGTGCTCGTAGAGGGCGATGAGGCGGCCCAGGGTGCGCGGGCAGAGCCTGCGGTAGACCAGCGTGTTGGACGGCCGGTTGCCGGGGAAGACCTTGTGCGGCACCAAGGCCTCGATGCGGGCCGCGTCCAGGCCCGCTGCCGCCAGCTCCTCGCGCGCCTCCTCGGCGGTCTTGCCGCGCATCAGCGCCTCGGACTGCGCCAGGCAGTTGGAGATCAGCAGCGCATGGTGGTCGCCCAGGTCCTCCTGGGGCTCGGCGGCGACCAGGAAGTCGCAGGGGATGACGTCGCTGCCCTGGTGCAGCAGCTGATAGAAGGCGTGCTGGCCGTTGGTGCCCGGCTCGCCCCAGACCACGGGGCCGGTCGCCTCGGCCACCGGATGCCCGGTCAAGGTCACCCCCTTGCCGTTGGACTCCATGTCGAGCTGCTGCAGGTAGGCGGTGAAACGCTCCAGGCGCTGGTCGTAGGGCAGCACGGCGTGGGAGCCGAAGCCCCAGACATCGCGGTACCAGATGCCGAGCAGGCCGAGCACCACCGGCAGGTTGGCGGCCAGCGGAGCCGAGCGGAAATGCTCGTCCATTTCGAAGGCGCCTTTGAGGAACTCGGCAAAGCGCGCCGGGCCGATGGCGATCATCACCGGCAGGCCGATGGCCGACCACACCGAGTAGCGCCCGCCGACCCAGTCCCAGAAACCGAAGATGCGGGATTCGGAGATGCCGAAGCCGGCCACCGCTTCCAGGTTGGTGGAGATGGCGGCGAAGTGGTCGGCTACCGCCGCCTCGCCCAGGGCCTTGACCAGCCAGGCCCGCGCCGAGCGGGCGTTGGTCATGGTCTCCTGGGTGGTGAAGGTCTTGGAGGCGACGAGGAACAGCGTCTGGCGCGGGTCCAGGCCCTGCAGCGTGTCGCTCAAGTGTGCGCCGTCGACGTTGGAGACGAAGTGGCAGCGCAGCTCCGGCCTTCCGTAGGGCGACAGTGCCCGGGTCACCATGGCGGGGCCCAGGTCGGATCCGCCGATGCCGATGTTCACCACGTCGGTGAAGCGCTCCCCGGTGGCGCCGCCGATGGCGCCGTCGCGGACCGCGTCGGAAAAGGCGCCCATGGCCGCCAGCACCTCGCGCACGTCACCCATGACATCGTGGCCGTCGACCAGCACCGGGCGCTCCGAGCGGTTGCGCAGGGCCGTATGCAGGACCGCCCGCCCCTCGGTGCTGTTGATCCTTTCGCCGTCGAACATGGCTTCGCGCCCGCCCTCCACGTCGGCGGCCCGCGCCAAGGCCAGCAGCTGCTCCATGGTCTCCGGAAGGACGAGGTTCTTGGAATAGTCGAGCAGCAGGTCGTCGAGCTGCAGCGAGAAACGCGTGAAGCGTTCCGGGTCCTCGGCGAAGAGATCGCGCAGTCGCCGTCCCTTCATCTCCCAGTGATGGGCCCGCAGGTCCTCGAAGGCTTTCGCAACGGCTGCTGTCATGATGCTTCCTGTTCTCAGGCCGTCAGTCCGGCCGCATCGCGGGCCAGGGCTTCGATTTCGTCCCAGGCGCCGGCGGCGACCTTGTCGCCCGGCGCCACCCAGGAACCGCCCACGCAGACCACGTTTGGCAGCGCCAGGTAGCTGCCGGCACTGGCGCGCGAAATGCCACCGGTCGGGCAGAAGGTGATGCCGGCCAGCGGCGAGGCCAGCGCCTTCAGGTAGGCGACGCCGCCTGCGGGCTCGGCCGGGAAGAATTTCTGGAAGGCGTAACCCTGCTCCAGCAGGGCCATGGCCTCAGAGGCCGTGGCCGCGCCGGGCAGCAGCGGCACCGGGCCGTCCTTCACCGCCGCCAGCAGGTCTGGCGAAGCGCCAGGTGAGACCATGAAGCGGCAGCCCGCCGAGGCGGCCTGATCCGCCTGGGCAGCCGTCAGCACCGTCCCGGCGCCGACCACCGCCCCCTCGACCTCGCCGGCGATGGCGCGGATCGAGTCCAGCGCCGCGGGCGTGCGGAAAGTCACCTCGATGGCCTTCAGGCCGCCGGCCACCAGGGCCCGCGCCAGCGGCACCGCCGTCGCCACCTCGTCGATTACCAGCACCGGCACCACCGGCGCCAGCTTGAGGACCGCTTCGATCCCCTTTTGCCGTTCTGTCACAACCCCCCTCCGAAAACGTGCGCCCCTTGGTCGGCGGACCCCGCCGCCGCCCTGAAGGATGCAAAAAGTTCGCGCCCAAAGCCAGCATGGCTCGCCGAAAGATCCGCCCGGACCGCATCACGTGCCGCCCAGTCTGCCTCCGGGACCAGGACCGTCAAGGTCCCGGCCACCGCGTCGAGGCGCACCATATCACCCTCGCGCAGCTTGGCGATGGGGCCGCCGGCCGCGGCCTCCGGCGTTACATGGATGGCTGCCGGCACCTTGCCGGAGGCGCCGGACATGCGCCCGTCTGTCACCAGCGCCACCTTGAAGCCGCGGTCCTGCAGCACGCCCAGCGGCGGCGTCAGCTTGTGCAGCTCCGGCATGCCGATGGCCTGCGGTCCCTGGAAGCGCACCACGGCGACGAAGTCCTTCTCCAGCTCGCCCGCCTTGAAGGCGGCCATCAGATCGTCCTGGGAATGGAAGATGACCGCCGGGGCCTCGATGACGTGGCGTTCCGGCTTCACCGCGGAAATCTTTATGACAGCGCGGCCCAGGTTGCCGTCCAGCATCTTGAGGCCGCCGTTGGCCGAGAAGGCCTGCCCCAGCGGCGCCAGAACCTCTTCGTCATGGCTCTTGCTGGCCGCGGGTTCCCAGACCACCGAGCCATCGTGGGTCAGCTTCGGTTCCTGGCGGTAGGACTCCAGCCCCTGCCCCCAGACCGTGGTGACGTCGCCGTGCAGCAGGCCACCGTCGAGCAGCTCTGAGATCAGGAAGCCCATGCCGCCGGCGGCGTGGAAGTGGTTCACGTCGGCCAGGCCGTTGGGATAGATGCGGCAGAGCAGCGGCACCACGTCGGACAGATCGGCGATGTCGTCCCAGGTGAGCCTGATGCCCGCCGCCGCGGCCATGGCCACCAGGTGCATGGTGTGGTTGGTGGAGCCGCCGGTGGCGTGCAGGCCGACTACGCCGTTGATCACCGCGCGCTCGTCGATCATCTCGCCGACCGGCGTGTAGGCATTGCCCAGCGCCGTGATGGCCAGCGCCCGCTTGGCCGCCTCCGCCGTCAGGGCGTCGCGCAGCGGCGTGTTGGGATTGATGAAGGAGGCGCCCGGCAGGTGCAGCCCCATGATTTCCATCAGCATCTGGTTGGAGTTGGCGGTGCCGTAGAAGGTGCAGGTGCCCGGGCCGTGGTAGGACTTGGACTCTGCCTCCAGCAGCTCGTCGCGGCCGATCTTGCCCTCGGCATAGAGCTGTCGGATGCGGGCCTTCTCGTCGTTGGGCATGCCCGTCGGCATGGGTCCTGCCGGCACGAAGACCGCCGGCAGGTGCCCGAAGGAAAGCGCCGCGATCACCAGCCCCGGCACGATCTTGTCGCAAACGCCGAGGAAGACCGCGGCGTCGAACATGTTGTGGGACAGGCCGACGGCGGCGGCCAGGGCGATGACGTCGCGCGAGAAGAGCGACAGCTCCATGCCCGGCTGGCCTTGGGTCACGCCGTCGCACATGGCCGGCACCCCGCCGGCGACCTGCGCCACGCCGCCGGCGTCGCGCGCCGCCTGCTTGATCAGTTCCGGGAAACGCTCGAAGGGCTGATGGGCCGAGAGCATGTCGTTGTAGGCGGTGATGATACCGAGGTTCGGCACCACGTCGCCCTTCAGCGCCGTCTTGTCGGACAGGCCGCAGGCGGCGAAGCCGTGGGCCAGGTTGCCGCAGGAAAGCGTGGTCCGCCGCGGACCGCTCTCTCCGGCCGCGCGGATCCGCTCCAGATAGGCCCGGCGGCTATCGCGGCTGCGCTCACGCAGACGCACCGTCACCGAGGCCACGCGGTCATGCAGGGTCATGGCTGTCCTCCTTGCTCTGCGTCCCTGGCGGCGATGCCGTCAGGGGCACCAGTAGATCTCGAGCGGCAGTCCGGGATGGCGCAGCACGGCGCGCACGGGCATATCGGTCAGCGGACCGTCCTGCAATGCGGTCTCCAGTACCGTCGCCTTCTCCGCCCCTTCGATGTGAAGGTAGACATTCCGGGCCGCCGCGATGAGCGGCAAAGTCAGGGTGATCCGCGGCTCTCCCGCGCCCGGCGCGCGCTGCGGCAGCACCAGGGCGTTGCCCGCCGGATCGATCGCCTCGGCCAGGCGGTCGCCGCCGGGAAAGAAGGAGGCGGTGTGCCCGTCGGCCCCCATGCCAAGAACTACGGCGTCAAAGGGCAAGGGCAAGGCCGCGATGCGTTCGGATACCTCGCGCAGCCCTTCCTCCGGGCTGGCCTGCGCGGTGACGAGACTTACCACATTCGCCGCCGCCGCCGGGCCCTGCAGCAGGCCGCGGCGCAACAGGGCCTCGTTGGAGCGCGGGCTGTCCAGCGGCACCCAGCGTTCGTCCACCAGCGTCACCGACACTTTCGACCAGTCGAGGTCCTGGCGCGCCAGGGCGGCGAAGAAGCGCTCCGGCGTGCGGCCCCCGGAAAGGGCCAGGCAGGCCGCTCCGCGCGCCGTCAGCCCGGCGCGGAGCTGTCCGGCCACCGCCCGCGCAAGCGCCGCCGCCAAATCTTCCGGCGAGTCGAAATCGTGGCGCGTCATGCCCGCTCCGGGGCCTTTTTGGCCCATCAGGCCACGTCCTCGTACCAGGTGCGGCCGTCGCGTTCGATCAGCGCCACCGAGGCGCTGGGGCCCCAGGTGCCCGAGGTATAGGGCTTGGGCGCGTCGCCCTTGCCCTTCCAGGTTTCCAGGATAGGGTCGATCCAGTGCCAGGCGGCGTCGACCTCGTCGCGGCGCATGAACAGGGTCGGGTTGCCGCGCACCACGTCCATCAGAAGCCGCTCGTAGGCATCCGGATTGCGCCCGCCAAAGGCCTGGGCGAAGGACATGTCCAGCGGCACGTGCTTCAAGCGCATGCCGCCGGGGCCCGGGTCCTTGATCATGATCCACAGTTTCACCCCCTCGTCGGGCTGCAGGCGGATCACCAGGTGATTGGCCGCCACGCTGCCGGCATCGCTGCCGAAGATGGAGTGGGGAATTTCGTGGAAGGCGACGACGATCTCCGACACCCGGCTGGCCAGGCGCTTGCCGGTGCGCAGGTAGAAGGGCACGCCGGCCCAGCGCCAGTTGGCGATCTCCGCCTTCAGGGAGACGAAGGTCTCGGTCAGGGAGCCGTTGCCGATTTCCTCGGCATAGGCTTTCACGGCGCCACCGGCCGAGGCCCCCGCGGCATATTGCCCGCGCACCGTCAGGCGCTCGACGTTGCTGCCGTCGATCGGCGTCAGGGCCTTCAGCACCTTCAGCTTTTCGTCGCGCACCGCGTCGGCGTCCATATGGGTCGGCGGCTCCATGGCGACCAGGCAGAGCAGCTGCAGGATGTGGTTCTGCACCATGTCGCGCAGCGCGCCGGCGGTGTCGTAGTAGGCCGCGCGCCCTTCGACGCCGATGTCCTCGGCCACGGTGATCTGCACGTGGTCGATGTGGGCATTGTTCCACAGCGGCTCGAAAAGGGCGTTGGCGAAGCGCAGCGCCATGAGGTTCTGCACTGTCTCCTTACCCAGGTAGTGATCGATGCGGTAGATCTGGTGCTCCTCGAAAACGGCGCCTACCGCCTCGTTGACCGCCTGGGCGGTCTTGAAGTCCTTGCCGATCGGCTTTTCGATGACCACGCGGGCTTCCCGGCTGTTGAGGCCGTTGCGCGCGATGCCCTGGCAGATCGGCCCGAAGAGCTCCGGATTGACCGCCAGGTAGAAGACCCGGATGAAGGCGTCGGCATCGCCGAGCCGGGACTTCAGGTCCTCCCAGCCGTCTTCCCCCGCCCCATCGACGGCGACGTAGCTGACCCGGTCGACGAAGGCCTCGACCTGGGCTGTCTCACGGTCTTCCGGGGCCACGAAGCGCTCGATCGCCTCACGTGTCGCGGCCTTGTAGTCCGCGTCGGACATCTGGCGGCGGGAGACGGCGATGATGCGGCTGGGCCCGACGATCTGCCCGGCCTGGTCACGGTGGAACAGCGCCGGCAGCAGCTTGCGGAACGCCAGGTCGCCGGTGCCGCCGAAGACGACCAGCTCGAAGGGATCAACGGGAATGGTCTGTGCGGTCAAGAGCGTCTATCCGGTAAGTCGTTGGTGAACGTAGCATTTTAGCGGCCGCTGCCGTGCGGCATGAGCCTATCCGAGGTCTCTCCATAAGCTACACCGATTCGACGGATAATAAATCAACCTTGTTGATGAAACAGCGCATTCATACCCGATCACCCCCCGCTTTGCCAAGCCTCTTTTCGAAAGCCCCCCGGAACAGCCGTCAGGCACGCATTGACCCCGCCGCCTGCAGCGCCAAGTTTATCCACAGTCAGCACTGCCGGGAGCAACGCTTGTGACCAGGGCCCTCTTCTCGCTTTCGTACGGCTTCACGACAGCTTCGATCGCCGGCGCGATGCTCGCGCTCGCTGCCCTGCCCGCCGGACCCGCCTTGGCCCAGGACCGCGTAGAGGCCTCGGAGCAGGCCGCCTTCCATGTCGTGACCCTGGCCAGAGGCCTGGACCATCCCTGGGGCATGGCTTTCCTGCCCGGCGGCGGCATCTTGATCACCGAGCGCACAGGCCAATTGCGCCTCGTTAAGGACGGAAAGCTGCAAACGAAAGCGATCCCCGGGGCGCCGCAGGTCGCGGCGCGCGGCCAGGGGGGACTGCTGGATGTGACCCTGCATCCGGACTTCGCGGAGAACCGGCTTGTTTACCTGTCCTACGCAGGGGCCGGCCCCGGCGGCGCCGGAACCGAAGTGGCCCGTGCCCGCTTCGACGGCAACGCACTGGACGATCTGGAAGTGATCTTCCGCGCAGAGCCGAAAACGCCCGGCGGCGCCCACTACGGTTCCCGCCTGGCCTTCGACCGCAGCGGCCGGCTTTACATCAGCCTCGGCGACCGCCGCAACTATATGCAGGAGGCACAGAACCCCGCCAATCACCTGGGCAGCATCATCCGCCTGGAGGACGACGGCGCGATCCCCGGGGATAATCCCTTCCTGGGTGTCGAGAGCATACGCCCGGAGATCTTCAGCTACGGTCACCGCAACGTGCAGGGTCTTGCCTTAAATCCAGCCAGCGGCGAGGTCTGGGCGCACGAGCACGGACCGCGCGGCGGCGACGAGGTGAATATCCTGAAGGCCGGCGCCAACTACGGCTGGCCGGCCATCACCTACGGCGTCGACTACTCCGGCGCCATCATCTCCGACAAGACCGAGGCGCCGGGCATGGAACAGCCGGTGGTCTATTGGGTGCCTTCCATCGCGCCTAGCGGCATGACTTTTTATGATGGCGATCTCTTCCCGCAATGGAAGGGCGACCTCTTCGTCGGCGCGCTGGCCGGCCGCCACTTGCGGCGCCTGGAACTGGCCGGGGGCGAGGTGACCGGCCAGGAGGAACTGCTGACAGGGTTGCGTGAGCGCATTCGCGACGTGCGCAGCGGCCCCGACGGTTACCTCTACCTGCTGACCGACAGCCGCAACGGCCGGCTGATCCGCCTGGAGCCCGGCAGCCCCTGACAAGGCGTCGTCAGCCGGTCTGTTCTCTTGTGTTCCCAAGACACCTCTCAACCGGTGCGATTAGTTAACGGGCGAACACCGGGGAAACCCCTCGATTCCCCCTCATTGGGGCAAGGTGACTTCCCAGGCAAACGGCGGGATTTGTGCAGGACCGTCAAGCGGCGGCTCCGGTTCTCAAGCCCGCCCCCTGCCGATAGTGTCCTTTGAACCTTTTCGCGCCCCCTGCCGACTTATGGGCAGAAGCGGGGGGATATCCCTGTCCCGGACCGTGAATTCAGCCTTTCTGTGGGAGTAGATAATGCCTTCCTTCAAGACCTTCGCCATGGGGGTGTCGGCCCTTGCCCTTGGCTTCGCCGCCCTGACCGCCCCGGCCGTCGCCGGCCAGACCTCGGACCACGTCTACAACATTCAGCTGTCCCAGGACGGGATCAGCGGCATCGTGACGCTCCAGAACATCTCGGCCAACAAGCACGTGAACTCCGTGAACATTCAGCCGACCAAGCCGAATGTGAACATCTCGATGAGCGGCTGGGTCAGCTGCGAGAAGCCGCCCTATGCCTATACCTCGCACCTCGATGAAAAGAAGACCAAGATGTACTACGGCCGGCTGGGCCTGGCGCACAACCAGGTCTGGGTACAGGACGTGCTCTATGAAAAGCAGTACAAGCCCAGCTACGCCTTCTGGAAACAAAAGGGTGTCAGCAACTTCTCCGAAAAGGTGACCCAGTCGGTAAACCAGCCGGATTTCGTGGTCCCACTGTCGGAGATCAAAAACGGTCCGGCTGACCTGCGCTTCGACCCGATCGCGCTGTTCAACCAGAAGCTCCAGGATCATGTGAGCGGTGGTGGCGACAAGGTGGCGTTCCTGCGACAGGACCACAGCTTCTCCATCGAGCGCCCGATCAGCCTGGGTGCCCACTGCTATTTCACCAATAACGGCCACAACACGACGACCGGCGGCGCCTGGGAAACCGTCATGGTGCCCCTCACGGTGATGTACAAAGGCGATCCGGCGATCAACGACACGCCGGTGCTGAATGCACAGATTGCCGAGGGCACGCCGAACCAACTTCAGGCCGGCCCCTCGCCCTTCAAGATCACCAGCATGACCTTCCAGCCCAACATGCCGCACCACGTCGGCGCCTGCCCGGCGACAACCAAGATCCGGGTGAACTACATGGGCCAGGGCAAGGGCGAGCTCTACATCCGCATCAACGACGGCAGCGAGACCATCCACAACTCGACGAAGATCGCCTTCGACTCGAAGAACGGCAAGCAGTACTACGACTTCGAGATCGACACGCCGAAGGCCTCCAAGTTCGATCTCAACAAGACGGTCGCCCATAATCTGCGGGTCTACGTGCGCGGCAAGGACGCGGACGAGCAGGTCTGGCCGAGCCACTATCAGCCGAAGGACACGGCCGTGTGGAAGCACCGCTGCACCCCGCAGGTCAACCCGGTCCTCAGCGGCGGCGTGGTCGGCGGCGTCAAGCAGGGCGGCGGCGCCAGCCCCTCCCCGGCCGTCAAGCCGAAGCGGGCCGAGCCGGTCGACCCGACCCCGTCGCGCCCCGTGCGGGCCGACTGACCGGACGGCAGAAAGCGGGCCCCGGGGCGAAGCTCCCCCGGGGCCCTTTTCGCGTGCCGAGACCGGTTTCCGCCGGTTCTCGGCAAGCCGCATGAGGGGGTTGCGACAACGGCACTGGGAATTGCGGCGGCGATGCGGGTAGTCTTGGCGGCTTTCAAAGACGCGACCCAACCGGCTTCTCGGATGACCGACACCAGCCTCGCCAAACCGGCCCTGCGCCTGCCCGAATTCGTCGCGCTCTTCTCGCTGACGACCTCGCTGATCGCGCTCAGCATCGACGCGATCCTGCCGGCGCTGGGCGACATGGGCCGAGCACTAGCCGTCGGCGACCCCAACGACACCCAGCTCATCGTCACCCTCTTCATCTTCGGCATGGTCTTCGGCGAACTCTTCTTCGGGCCGCTATCGGATGCCATCGGCCGCAAGAAGGCGATCCTTCTGGGCCTCGCCATCTACGGCGCCGGCACGGTGATCGCCATGACCGCCGGCAGCCTGGAGCAGATGCTGCTGGGACGGATCATCCAGGGCGTCGGCGTTGCCGGCCCCAAGATCGCCAGCCGCGCGCTGATCCGCGACCAGTTCGAAGGCGCCGCCATGGCGCGCATCATGTCCTTCATCATGATGGTCTTTATCCTGGTGCCCATGCTGGCGCCGGCGCTGGGGCAGCTTGTGCTGGCGGTCGCCGACTGGCGCGGCATCTTCAACGTCTTCCTGGCCATCGCCGCCGTGGTCGCCCTGTGGATGCAGCTCCGCCAGCCGGAGACCCTGACGCCCGAGCGGCGCATCCGCTTCTCCTTCGGCATCATCCTCGCCAACGGCCGGCTGATCGTGCGCCACGGGCCCGTCATGGCCTACACCTTCGCCGCCGGTTTCCTTTTCGGCGCCCTGCTGCTGTACCTCAGCACCGTGCAGGCGATCATGGTCGACCTCTATGGCGTGGGCGAGCGCTTCGCCCTCTACTTCGCAATCCTGGCGCTGGGCATCGGCATCGCGTCCTTCTCCAACAGCCAGATGGTGCTGCGCTTCGGCATGCACCGCCTGGCGGTGACCGCCCTGGTGGGACTCGTCGGCTTCGCCGCCGTCCTGCTGGCCCTGGCGCTGTCGCACGGCGGGGTACCGCCTTTCCCGGTGTTCATGACCCTCTGCTTCGCCGTCTTCTTCTGCAACGGCCTGCTGTTCGGCAACGTCAACGCCATGGCCATGCAGTCGCTGGGCCGCGTCGCCGGTCTCGGCGCCTCCATGATCGCTTCGATCTCCAGCCTGGTCGCGGTGGTCCTCTCTGTCGTGATCGGGCGCTTCTACGACCAGACCGTAGTGCCGCTCACCATCGGCTTCCTCATCGCCGGTACCTGTTCGCTGGTCCTGGTGCTGGCCGCCCGGCGCAGCCGCCAGGGCGAGGTCTGAGCTGCCGAGATGCGGGCGCCGGAGAAGAGCGGAGCCCGCCCATGCCGCTCATCGCCCGCATCGACGTCAGCCACCGCCGCCTGCCCCCTGGACCCGCCCTTTGTCGCGAGCTGGACGAGGCCACCCTGACGGCCACCAAAATCGGCTGAATTCCGCCGTTTCCTTCCCTCGAGAC
This sequence comes from Kiloniellaceae bacterium, assembly GCA_050290145.1. GTDB lineage: Bacteria > Pseudomonadota > Alphaproteobacteria > Kiloniellales > Kiloniellaceae > Pelagibius. The sequence continues at coordinate 14,995 of JBNKHC010000080.1, forward strand.
TGCCTAAAATATAATCATTTGATTAAGGGTGGATTCATTCAAATCCGCCAGTATGGCCACCTCCGGTAATCCGGGCCGGAGAGAAAACAATGCTGCGGCGCAGCGAAAAGGGGCTTCACGCAAAGGGGATCGCGCGTGTTTGACGGGAAATCACGCGAAGCAGGCGATTGCGTCGTCCACCGGGCCTCGGTCGAGGAGGCCCTGGATGTCCTGCATATCGGCATTTCCGTCTTCGACGCCGACCTGCGCCTGGTCACCGCCAACAAAGCCTTCATGACCCTGCTCGCATTTCCGCCGGAGATGGACCGACCGGGGACGCCCCTGGCAGACTTCTTCCGCCTCAACGCGCAACGCGGCGAATACGGTGAGGGCGACATCGACACGCAGGTCGAGGAGCGCCTGGCGCTGGCCCGGAAGTTCGAGCCGCACAGCTTCCGCCGCGACCGGCCGGACGGCACGGTCCTGGAAATCACCGGCACGCCGCTGGCCTCCGGCGGCTTCGTCACCACCTACAACGACGTGACCGAGATCACTCGTGCCAACGAGGCCCTGGCGGAAAAGGAAAAGGAACTGACCCGCTACCTGGAGGACATCGACCTGGAGCGGGCTATGGTCGAGCAGCAGGCCGAACAGGTCGTCGAGATGGCCGAGCAGCTGGCGGTGCAGAACAAAGAGATCGAGGCCAGCCGCAAGCAAAGCGATTTCCAGGCCCGCCACGACGAGCTGACCGGGCTGCCCAACCGGCGCTACTTCTCGGAATTCCTGGAGCAGTCGCTGCTTGTGGCCGCGCAGGCCGGCACCGGCAAGGCCATGCTCTTCGTGGACCTCGACAACTTTAAACCGGTGAACGACATCCTGGGACACGACGAGGGCGATGCCCTGCTGAAGAAGGTGGGGCTCCGGCTGACCTCGTGCCTGCGCGACAGCGACTTCGTCGCGCGCCTGGGCGGCGACGAGTTCGCCGTAATTGCCAATATCAAGCCGGGCAGCAGCCCCGACGACGTCCGCCTCGTGGCCGAGCGCCTCTTGGAAGCGCTCGATATCACCATCGAGGAAGCCGACCCCCCGATCTCTGTGGCGGCCAGCATCGGTATCGCTCTCTTCCCGGAAGACGCCGCCGACCACGAAGAACTGCTGAAGCAGGCCGACAAGGCGATGTACGAAGCAAAGGCCGCCGGCCGCAACCGCATCGTCTTCGCGGCCGACCTGGTCGACGCCTAGGCGAAGGCCACCGCCTTCCCGCCGCGGCCGTTGCGGCGGCGCCCTACTCCGCCGCCGCGTAGGCCTCCATCTTTTCGACCCGCGCCGCGCAGAACTTGAACTCCGGAATCTTGCCGAAGGGATCGAGCTGCGGGTTGGTCAGCATGTTGGCCGCCGCCTCGTTGAAGCAGAAGGGAATGAAGACCATCCCCTCGGGCACGTCGCGGTCGGCGCGAACGTTGAGCGCGATCTCGCCGCGACGCGTCGCCACCTTGACCATGTCGCCCGGCTCCAGGCCCATCGTCCGCAGCTGGCGCGGATGCAGGCTGGCCACGGCTTCCGGCTCCAGATCATCGAGCACGGTCGCGCGCCGGGTCATGGCGCCGGTGTGCCAGTGCTCCAGCATGCGGCCGGTCGTCAGCACCAGCGGGTAGTCATCGTCCGGCAGCTCGTCCGGCGGCACCAGGCCGGCCGGCACGATCTT
>JBNKHC010000081.1:0-19663 GCA_050290145.1 Kiloniellaceae bacterium
AAGATGTGGTCATGGTCTTGCAGCTAGGGCTGGAATTGGCGAGAGTGGCGGCGGCCGCGGCAGTGTGCGGATGCCTGCCGCGCCTGTCCATATCTGCTGGCCAAGAATCGGCTGAACGCAGTACGTCTATGGGGGGTGAGCCCCTCCCAGCGGGAGGGGCACGGGTAGAACAAGAAGTCTAGGGGTGGGCGCCGGCGGCGCCCGCCGAACAGGGGACGTTGAATGATGCGTTTTCGCGTAAGGCGATTTTTCGGTTCCAAGGCGCCCGGCGGGGCGCCACGGCACGGCAGCCGGCGGCTCCTCGCGGCCGCGGTGACGGCCGCTGCACTGCTGCCCGGCGCGGCTTTGGCGCAGAGCAGCGATGCAGGCGCCGCGGCGGCGGACATGGCCCCGGCGTCGGCCGGAGTGACCTTCTATACCGGCCCCAACTTCTCCGGCACCTCCAAGACCCTGACTCTGGCGCCCGAGCAGCCCTACGCGGCCATTCCCTTCGTGGGCGACGAACTGAACGAGAAGATCGCCTCACTGCGCGCCGATCCACAGGTCGGCGCCATCCTGTTCCAGCGCCCCTACTTCGCCAGCCGCGACGACACCTGCGGGCCCAACCTCGGCACCGCCGAGAACCCCGATGCCTGGTGGCTGGGGCTGACCGCGGACTTCGAGCCGCCCGCCGGTCTTTCCGGGGCCGGCGACCAGGCCTACGAGGCCGCAGAGACGCCGGACAACGACTACTCCTCGGTCATCGCCTATCGGCGCGAACTGGGCCCGCCGCCGGGCTTCCTGCTGATGGAGCGGCGCAGCTACTACAATCGCGCCTGCGAGCGCACCGCGGATCAGAGCTATTTCAACCGGCTCTTCATTCCTATTCCCAACCCGCCGCAGCGCGAGGCCTGCATCGATTTCTCGACACCGTCGCGCGCTCACGGCGCCGGCTCCGACGCGCCGAGCTTCATCCGCATCACCGATGCGGTGGCTCTCTATCCGGAGGCCTTCAGCCCGCGCTACCAGGGCATCGACCACCGCTTCATCCTGACCGTCTTCGAGGGCCCGGGCTGCAGCGGCGCCTCGATCACCCTGACCAGCCAGAAGGACGGCCGCCCGGCCGCCTACCGGCTGTCCGACTTCGAATTCGACCGTAGGGCCAAGTCGGCCATGATCCGCTATCAGCGCGGCCCGCTGGACCGCTATCTGGAGCAGGCCCCGGCCCAGACGGCCCAGACCCCGGCCCCCATGGCGCCCGCCCCGGCGGCGCCCCAGGCCGTGCCCGCGCCGGCCCCCGCGGCCCCGCAAGCCGTCCCGGCGCCCTCCGGCACCCTGCAGCCGCAGGCCAGTCCGGCCCCCGCGGGCGGCGGCCTGCAGCCCGCCCCGCCCAGCGCCCCGCCGCAGCAGGCCCTGCAGCCGGCACCGGAGCCGCTGGTCGTGCCCACGGTGCCCGCCCAGCAGGTGCCCTCGCGCCCCACGGGCCCGCAGGAGGATACCTTCCGTTTCCCGGTGCATCAGGTCTACCGCCTGAACTTCTGCCTGGCCGACGAGCAGGGCTGCGGCGAGCCGGCGGCGAACAAGTGGTGCGAGTCCCAGGGCTTCGCCCGCGCCAGCCGCTGGACGCGCGAGGAGAACATCGGCGCGCTCTACCCGACCGTGTTCATCGGCAACGGCACGATCTGCGACAAGTTCCTCTGCGACGGCTTCGAGGAAATCACCTGCACCCGCTGAGACCGCAAGGCGGAGGTAGCGGCAAAGAAAAAGGCCCCGCTCGAGAGAGCGGGGCCTTTCAGTTTCTGGCTTGGCGCCGGGGCGATCAGCCGTCGGCGAAGATGCTGCTCTTTACCAGCTCGGAGAGAGAGCTCCCGCCGCGCTGAACCCTGGCGCCGAGTTCGACGGGATCAGCGGTGATCTCACCGGACGCGGCCTGCTCACCGTTCTGCGGCGACCGCTCGCGAGCCAGCTCCCGGTCCGGCGGCGGATCACTGCCCACCAGCGCCCCCGGCTCGAAGTCGGCCCAGTCCGGCGCCGTCATGAGCTCCTGAGCGGCGGCAAGGATCACAGAGGACGCCTGCTGTGCCGCCACCGGCCCCGCCGGCGGCAGCCGGCGGGTGCCGGTCTGCTGCGGCTCGCCAGCGGTGCTGGGCTTCGGGATGTAGAGCGGTGTCGGCGCCCCGTCTTCGCGCGAATTCACGGGGGCCGGAACCACGGGGACCGGCCGCGCCGGTGCCCGCATCGGCTCGGTCGCTCCCATGCGTCCCGCCGGCGGCTCCAGAACCTCGGTCTTCACCGGCTGGGCCGCCGGCATCGGTGATGGCAGATCCGGCGGCGCCGCAGCCGGAGTCATGACATCCGCCGGCATCTCCTTCGCGGCCGCGGGCGCGGATACGGGCTCCGGGCGCGCCGCGTAGGCGGCCTCCAGATTGCGCAGCACCGTGCGGTCGACCTCGGGATCCACCGCGAGAGCCGCCAGCACCTCGATGGCCTCCTCACGCTGGCCGTTGAGGGCCAGGGAAAGCCCGAGGTTGTTGCGCAGCGAGTGGTTGTTCGGGTCGAACTTCAGCGCCTGACGGTACAGCGCCTGTGCCGCCTCGTGCTCGCCGACCTGGTCGCGGATGATCCCCAGGGCGTTGTAGGGCCGCGGATCTTCGGGCCGCTGCTTGATGGCCTGATTGAGATGCGCCGCCGCCAGAGAGGTTTCCCCCGTCTCCATGTACAGCTTACCCAGGCTGTAGCGCCCCTCGTGATGATCGGGATGGTTTTCGAGCAGGGCCTCGTAGGTCTGCGCGGCAGCCTGCTTGCGATCCAGATCCTCGAGGATCGACGCGATCTTCATCAGCGTCTCCGGATCGTCCGGGTTGATCTCGTGCGCGCGGCCGCAAAGACCGAGCGCCGTGACCAGTTCGCCCTTGTCGGCAAGACGATCGCAGTAGCTGAGCAACCGCTCGGCCCGGCTCGCCGGGTCCTTGCCCAAGCCCGCCGGGGCGGATGCTGTCATGCCTTCCTGGGAACTGGCGCAGCTGACGGTGAAGCCCGCCATCGCCACAACAGCTGCAAAGCGCAGCAGGCGGCGGCCGATTGATCGTGTCGTCATTCCTGATACTCCGCATCGTGTTGGGATCGAGAGCGCCAAGACGCCGGCAGCGGGATATGCTGAGCGCGGACAGCGCACCGGTGCTCTCTTCCCATCAATCCAGAGCATAGGGATGGGTGCTTAAAGGAAGGCTAAGGCATTCAAAACATTTGATAGATGTCTTACGCAACCTTACCGGCTATTGCATGTCCGGAAATAAACACCCTGTGCGAAAACTCATTCTTAATCAGGCCCGTGCGACCCTAGCCTTAGTGACAAGTAGTCAACTCAAGGTCCGGCAAGATGCTCGTGCGCCTAATTCTCTTCATCTACTTCGCCCTCTGGGGACTGACTGCCCTGATCGAGGTGCCCGGCGTCTCCTGAACCCCCGGGCCGCGATGCTGTAGATCCGCCGATTTCACTGCACCGGGGCGCCCCGGGCGCACAGCCCCTGCCCTGACAATTACTGCCGGCAAGGCAAGTATTGAAAGAGCCCCCAAAGTCTTTCAATAAAATACCTGCGAATATATCCGTTAACTTGTGATGGCCTGTGACAAGCTTGTGTTCGTGGGCGGTTTTGCTGCGTCCGGGAGCAATATTTAACTTTCAAGTAAGGTTCGTTACTTACTCTTCAGGGCATGCGAAGTCGGGAGTTTCCCTCCCGGAATGCGATGGGAGACTTAGATAAGATGCCAACAACGACAACGATACTGGCGGGGCGCTGGTCGCAAATGGCGGTGACGTCACAGGCTCCGAAGATGAAGTCGCTGGCGACCCAAGGGGCGCGGTTTCTGTCCTGGAAGTCCGTGCTGATTGAGAGTCTCGGCCGCGAGCTGCACGCGCTGCATATCCAGCAGCAGGAGCGCGCGTTCATGGCGACGAGCCACGGCCTGAATTACCGCGCCCCGGGCAGCGAGAGCCCGGTGCTGCACTAAGGCTGCCGGCCTAGACGGTCCGGCACCAAGCCGCAGCGCGGCGCAGGGGCGGCACTCAACCCCAAGCCCAGCCTCCCCCGCCAAAGACGCTTGAAGCAGACAGGGCCGCCCCCAGGGCGGCCCTTTCTTTATTTCGACAACGAAGACCGGCGGAAAGTCAGTGCTCTAACGGCAGCCGTAAGCGCTCCACATGGTGTACCTGCGCTCGTAGGCGATGCACTGCTGGATGCCGTCGGCGTCGTGGTCGTGCTGCTTCAGGCCGCAGGCGGTCTCGACGATCTGCTGGATGCGCCCGCAGGTCTTGGCGTGGTCCCAATCCCCGGCGCCAAAAGTGCCGGCGACCTCCGTCTCCTCGCCGAAGAAGGCGACGTTCTTCCAGGGGTCGTCCAGCAACCCGTCGTTGACCAGGGCGTTGATGGAGCTGCCCAGCGCCAGCACGAAGGCCATTGCCAGCAGGCGCGGATGCTCCCAGCGTCGCTCCCAGCGGCCGATAAGGCCGCTTGCCCGCGCGTTGAAGCTGTTGTCGAGAAGGGTCATCTGCTGTCCGTCCTCACGACCCGATCGCCGGGTCGAATGATGACCCCGATGATAGGAAATCTCTGCTTAGGAATGGGTTAAGCCGCTTTCCGGCAAGGGGCGGCCTCAGCCCTGGTCGAGATGGCGCAGGACATAGACCTCGCAGCGCCCGGTATCCTGCCAGCGCAGGGCATAGACCAGGTCCGGCACCGCCAGCCGGTCCGGATCGTAGAGCCCCCAGCGCCCGCCGATGACCGCAGCGTGGAGGTAGCCGCCCAGACGCACGCTGTAGAGGCGATGGCGCTGCTGGCGGAACCGCCCTGCCCGGCAGGATTTGCTGAGGTCGCGGTCGAAGTCGAAGCTGGCCAGCGGCTCCTCGCTCTCGAAGATCAGAAAAGTGTTCGGCAGCGGATTGACCGGCCGCGGAGCTCCCTCGGGAACCGTCGGCAGGCTGCGGACCTGCAGGCGCTCGCGCCCCACCGGCAGTGGCGCCGGATCCGCCGCGGCCACCGGGGCGGCCACCGGGACGGCCGCCAGGAGGCCCAGGAGAAGGCCCAGGAGAAGGCCAAGCAGAACCTCGTGTCGGAAAAGGCGAATCGAACGGCCGATCATGACCCGGCAAGGTAGAGCGAAAGACTTACCGGACCGTCAAACCAGCCGGCAAATGGGACAACAAACCTGTCCTTTATCGGCGGGCGAATGGCTTTCCATAGGCCTGCGAACAGCTTTCGGGCGCGAGCCATGCGTCCCGCGCAAGGCTTTGCTGCGCTGCAGCATTCTGCTTGCAACCTATTTGAATCTCACTAACTCTTAACCGTGCATCGCAATAACGGTGCACAGTTTAGGGAGGTGCTCAGCATGAAACACCACAGGAAGGAAGTTTCGACATGCAGCACCAAAGCCAGGACCTCAGCAAGAGGCCGACCGCCGTCAAGACCGGCATCGCCATCACCTCTGACAGGGTGATCACCGTCGAGGAAATCGAGCGCCACATCGCCGAGGGCAAGCGCATGCAGGCGGAGGCCATCCGGGCCTTCCTCGGCAGCGCCTTTCGCCGCCTCGCCGCGCTGTTCTCCCCGCGCCCTGCGGATACCCCGGTTCGCGAGGAACATCTCTCCCGCGCCTGAGCGCAACCGGATCTTGCTAAAAGCGAGTCGTAGCGACAGACAGAGCCCCCCTGACCCGGTCCGCCGCCCCACGCAGTGACGGGGCGTGGCGGCCGGGACGGGCGCAGCTCCCCCACATGCGCCCGCCGGGGCCCGCCGCGCGACCGCGTCGCCGGAGCCAAGCCATGCTCGTATTCCGCAAACTGCTGGCGCAGGAAAGCGGCGCCCTGAAGGCCCACCTGCTGCGCCTGGATGAAGAAGACCGTCGCCTGCGCTTCGGCCACTTCGTCACCCCTGAGGTCATCCTCGCCTACGTCGATGCCATCGACTGGGCCGGGACCTGGATCGTCGGCGCCTTCGAGGGGGCGGTGCTGCGCGGCGTCGTCGAGCTGCGCGACAGCGGCGCTGCTGGTGACCAAAGCGGTGGACGCAAGACCGGCGAGATCTCGGTCACCGTGGAGCCGGACCACCAGAACCACGGCATCGGCACCCGGCTGCTGGAAGAGGCCCTGCTGATCGCGCGCAACCGCGGCTTCCAGGATATCTACCTGATCTGCCTGCCGGAGAACGCGCGCATGCAGCACGTCGCCCGCAAGTACGCCGAGCAGGTGCGCTTCGAGGACGGCGACGTGGAGATCCACATCGCCAGCCCGCAGCCTGACCCCCTCTCCGTCTTCGCCGAGATCTTCGGCGACGCCGTCGCCCTCTGGGAGAGCGCTTTCGACCACATGGCAATCTGGACCACGCGCAAGACGGCGTCCTGAACGGGCGGGCGACTACACCAGGCCCCCGTTGGGCTGAACGACCTGCCCGGCGACCCAGGAGGCCTTTTCCGAGGCGAGGAAGCGCACCACCTCAGCCACCTCCCGCGGTTCGCCGACGCGGTTGAAGGGGCTCATCCCTGCCGAGCGCTGCAGCGCCGCCTCGTCCTTGCCGGCGCGGAAGAGGTCGGTGTCGACCGGCCCCGGCGCCACGGCGTTGACCCGCACGCCGCGCCCGGCCAGCTCCTTCGACATGGAGCGCACCAGGCATTCGACAGCGCCCTTGGTGGCGCTGTAGGGGCCGAGGCCCGGCGCCGCGAAGCGCACCAGCGAGGTGGTCACGGCGATGATGTTGCCGCCGTCGGTCACGTTGCGCGCGGCTTCCTGCAGAATGTTGAAGGCGCCGACGATGTTCACCTCGACGAGACGTCGAAAATTTTCCGGGTCGAACTGCGCCATGGGGCCCGGCGGCACGTTGATGCCGGCATTGGCCACCACGCAGGCCGGCGCGCCGCCGAAGTCCTTGGCGACCTCGACGAAGACCTGGGCAACCTGGGCGGCGTCGGTGATCTCCACCTTGTAGGGCTTGCCCTTGCCGCCCGAAGGCGCGGAGCTGACATAGGTGTAGGCCACGTCGTAGCCGTCCTCGGCCAGGGCCTCGACGCAGGCGGCGCCGATGCCGCGCGAGCCGCCGAAGATCAATGCGGTTTTCTTGCTCATAAGATGGGTCCCTCGAGTCTTCCTTGTAACTGCAAAAGCATGGGTCGCATCACACGGTGGAGACAGTGACGATGCGCTCTTCGGTCATTTCGTGAACGGTGTAGCGCGGCCCCTCCCGCCCAAAGCCGCTGTCCTTGGAGCCGCCGTAGGGCATCAGGTCGACGCGCGAGCTGGAGGTCTCGTTGATGTGGACGCCGCCCACCTCCAGCCGCTTCGCCGCTTCCAGGGCGTCCAGCAGCCGGTTGGTGAAGATGCCGGTGGCGAGGCCGAAGGGGGTGGCATTGACCCGCTCGATGGCTTCGTCGAGCGTTCCGTAGGGGACGAGGCAGACCACCGGGCCGAAAATCTCGCAGCAGCCGACCTGCATCTTGCCGTCAATGTCGGCCAGCAGCGTCGGCGGCACCACCGCCCCCTGGCGCGGCCCGCCGGCGAGGCGCCGGGCGCCCTTAGCGACAGCCTCCTCGATCCAGCTTTCGACGCGCTCCGCCTCGCGTTCGCTGATCAGCGGGCCGACGAAGGTTTCCGGATCATAGGGGTCACCGTAGTTCAGCGACTTCACCCGCTGGGTCAGCTGCGCCTCCACCTGCGACATGAGACCTTCCTGCACCAGCAGGATCTGCACCGAGGTACAGACCTGCCCGGCCTTGCGATAGCCGGCGTTGACCACCTTCGGCAGCGCCTTGTCCAGGTCGGCGTCGTCGCAAAGGATGGTGAAGGCGATGGAGCCCAGTTCCATCTGGGTACGCCTCAACCCGGCGGCCTGCTGAATGCTGCGGCCCGCCTCAGTGCTGCCGGTGAAGGCGAAGAAGCGCACCCGCTGGTCCTCCAGCAGCTGGCGCACCGCCTCCCGGCCGCCGTGCAGGACAGAGAGGAAGCCGGCGGGCACGCCGGCCTCCTGCAACACCTCGGCCAGCTTGCAGGCGGTGACCGGCGTGTTGCTGGAGGGCTTCAGGATCACCGCGTTGCCGGCGGCCAGCGCCGGGGCAACCTTGTGGGTGACCGTGTTCAGCGGTGAATTGAAGGGCGTGATGGCTGCCACCACGCCCAGCGGCACGCGCAGGGTGAAGGCCAGGCGGCCTGCCTGCTGCGGCGCGCCTTCCAGCGGGATCACCTCGCCGGCAAGACGCCGCGCCTCCTCGGCGGAAAGCTTCAGGGTCTGGATGCAGCGCCGCACCTCGCCGGCGGCATCCGAAGCGGTGAAGCCGGCCTCGGCCTGCATGGTCCGCACGAAATCGTCCATCCGGCCTTCCAGCAGCTGCGCCGCGCGCTCCAGGACGGCGCCGCGCTCGTAGGCGACCGGCGCCCCCTGCCGGAAGGCCGCCGCCGCAGCGTCGATCATCCGGGTGACCTGGGCGGGGCTGGCGCCGGTGACGCTGGCGAAGGGCTGCAGCCGGTACTTGTCCTGCACCTCGATGATATCGCCATCGCCCTGCGTCCATTCACCGTCGATCAGCAGCGAAAAGGCACTCTTCACAGTCGGCCCGCGGTCTGCCTTGGCTTGGGTGTCGTTCACGATGGCGTCCTTTCACACATCTCACAGGGGCTGACAACAAGGGGGCTCATAGCCAAAGAATTTCTTTGCGATAATCGAGATCGTTGAGCAACTCCTCGGCGGGCCCTTCATGGAACACGGTGCCGCGCTCCAGGGCGAAGACCCGGTCGGCCAGGGCCAGAACCAGATCCAGGTTATGCTCGACGATGAGGATCGGCACCTCGCGGCGCAGCTGGTCGAAGACCTTGAAGAGCTCCTCGATCACCGCCGGGGCCAGCCCCTCGAAAGGCTCGTCCAGCAGCAGCAGGCGCACATCGCCCGACAGGGCGCGGGCCACGGCCAGCATCTGCTGCTCGCCGCCGGAGAGGTAGTCCGCCGCGGTGTGGTAGCGCTCCTTCAGCACCGGGAACATCTCGAGGATGCGCTCCTCGCTCCACACCACGCCCTGGCTGCCATCGGTGCTGCGCGCCAGGCGGCCGAGTTCCAGATTCTGCGCCACGGTCATGCCGGCGAAGATACCACGTCCCTGGGGCACGTAGCCCACGCCGGCGCGCGCGATGTCCGGCGCCGCCAGCCCGACCAGCTCCTGGCCGGCGAAGGAGATGCTGCCGGAGGCCGCCGGCACCAACCCGGCGAGGGTCTTCAGCAGGGTCGACTTGCCGGCGCCGTTGCGGCCCAGCAGGGCGACGATCTCGCCCTCGCGGATGTCGAGGGACGCATCGTTCAGGATATGGCTCTTGCCGTAGAAGCTGTTGATGCGGTCGACCTTCAGCACCGTGGCGGCGCTCTGGGTGCCGCCCACGGCGCGCCCGGTGACCAGCGGCGTGCCGCTGCCGGTATAGACCTCCTGCACCCGGCGGTCCGCCCGCACCGCCTCCGGCGCGCCGGTCATCAACACCGCGCCCTCGTTCATCACCGTCACGTCGTGGGAGAAGCCGAGCACGCGATCGATGTCATGCTCGACGATCAGTACCGGCACGTTGGCGGCCACCGTCTGGATCAGGTTCGACACCCGCTCCCGCTCGGCGGCGGAGAGCCCGGCCAGGGGCTCGTCCAGCAGCAGGACCTGCGGCTTGGAGGCCAGCGCGATGCCCAGGTCGACCAGGCGCTGGCCGCCGTAGGAGAGGTCGCCACCCTTGATGTCCTCGATGCCTTCCAGGCCGAGGAACTTGATCAGCTCCGTGGTCTGGTTGTGGACGTCGCCGAAGCTGTCGCTGTCGCGCCAGGGGTTGAAGTGTCCCGGGTGCTGGGCCTGCATGGAAAGGCGCAGGTTCTCGTAGATCGACAGCCCCTCGAAGAGGTTGGTGATCTGGAAGGAACGGGCGAGGCCCTTGCGGGTGATCTCGTGCGCCGGCAGGCCGCTGACCGGGCGGCCGTGCAGGCGCACCGTGCCGCCGTCGGGCTGGTAGAGGCCGGAGATCAGGTTGAAGGTCGTGGTCTTGCCGGCACCGTTGGGCCCGATGAGGGCATGGATCTGGCCGCTGCGCACCGCCAGGTCGACCGCCTTGACCGCGCGGATGCCGCCGAAGCGCTTTTCCACGCCCGCGACTTCCAGCACCGGACCCTGCGGCGGCTGGGGCCTGAGGAAAGCCGGCAGCGCCAGCCCGTCGTAAATGCGCCGCCGGCTCATGGCCGCCGACTCCTTGGGCTCGGGCCGCCAGTGGCGCTTCAGCTTGTTCCAGATGCCGACCAGGCCCTCCGGCGAGAAGATGACGAAGCTGACGAAGATGAGGCCGAACCACAGCAGCCAATCGTCGGTCCAGCTGGAGAAGAGCTCGCGGAAGAGGATGTAGAACAGCACGCCCAGCGCCGGGCCGAGGATGTTGTGCATGCCGCCGATGACCACCATGGCCAGCAGTTCGCCCGAGAGCACCACCGAGGTCGCCTCCGCCGAGACCAGGTAGTGCTCGAATCCGGACAGCGCCCCGGCCAGGCCGGTCGTCACAGCGGAGATGACGAAAGCGGCCAGCTTGTAGCGGTTGATGTTGTAGCCCTGAAAGCTGGCGCGCTGCTCGTTCTCGCGGATCGCCACCAGCACGCGGCCGAAGGGCGAGCGCAGCATGCGCAGCATCAGATAGAGCACCGCCAGCCCGAAGAGCGCCACCAGCACGTAGTAGGCATTGTTGTCGGCAAGGTCGATCGGCCCGAGAGTGCCGCGCTGCAGGCCGCCGAGGCCGTCCTCGCCACCGGTCACCTCGGTCCAGCGGAAAGAAACGGTGTAGCTGAGCGCGGCCAGCGCCAGGGTCATGAGCGCGAAGTAGACCCCGCGCCGTCGCAGGATCAGCAGGCCGACGACGAAGGACAGCAGGCCGATGCAGATCATCGACAGCAGGATCGGAATCAGGATCTGTTCGTGCAGCCAGTGCTTCTGGATCAGCGCCGCCGTGTAGGCGCCGATGCCGTACCAGGCGGCGTGGCCGAAGGAGACCAGGCCGGTGAAGCCGACCAGAACATTGAGGCCCAGCGTCGCGATGGCGAGGATGACCAGGACCGAGGCCGTGCTGACGGTCTGCCCCAGCAGCGGCATGATGAAGGGCAGCGCCACCAGCGCCGCGGCGCCGACCCACAGCGGCTGGTACTTGGCCCAGGGATTCGCGCGGGCGGCGGCCAGGGGGTTGGTATGCGCAGCGGTACTCATTTTTCGAACTTCTCAATGCGCTCGCCCAGCAGTCCGCGGGGCCGCAGCAGCAGGACCAGGAACATCAGCACGTACATCGAGGCTTCGCCCGCCGCCGGGACGAAGTGGATGGTGAGCCCGCGCACCACGCCGACCAGAAGGGCCGCGAGAACCACGCCCCAGAAACTGCCGAGACCGCCGATCACCACGACGACGAAGGCGACGGTCATGATCTCCGCGCCCATGGCGGGATGCACCGTGGTGATCGGCGCGAAGAGCGCACCGCCCAGCGCCGCCATGCCGACGCCGAGAACGACCACCGAAGTCATGTAGGGCTGCAGGCGAATGCCCAGGGCCGCCACCATGTCCGGCTGCTGGATGCCGGCGCGCACAACGCGCCCGAAGGCGGTGCGCTGCAACAGGTACCAGATGCCGCTCAGCACCAGGACGACCACGGCCAGCAGCAGCAGGCGGTACTGCGAGAAGAGGAAGTCACCGACGATTACCGGACCCTTCAGGTAGCCCGGCATGGAGGCGGGAATGGGCGCGGCGCCCCAGATGATGCGGATCGCCTGCTCGGCGACCATGGCCAGGCCGAAGGTGACCAGCAGGCTGAGGATCGGGTCGGCGCGATAGAAGCGGCGCAGGATGAAGCGTTCGAAAAGGATGCCGAGCAGGCCCACCAGCACCGGCGAGATGATGATGGCCGGCGCGAAGCCGAACAGCTTGGTGAGCTCGACGGCGATATAGGCGCCGATCGCGTAGAAAGCGCCGTGGGACAGGTTGACCACGCCGCCGACGCTGAAGATCAGCGACAGTCCCAGGGCGATGAGAAGGTAGTAACCGCCCAAAACAAGGCCGTTCACCACCTGCTCCAAAATGAAAACAAGCTGCATAGACTGGTCTCAAGTCACTGAAGCGGCAGCGCCTGCCAAGGCGGCGCATACGCCCTCACCCCGCTTCTCGGAAGAAAACATCGGGCGTGGTCGCCCTCCTGGCGGCCACGCCCGATGAAGGTCACAGGGTGCAGGGATTCTGTTCGCGCGTCGGATAGATGACCTCCAACGGCTGCCCGGCCGCCGGCACCGCCGGGCCCAGGTCCATGAGGTCCCACTGATCCATCGCCTGCCCTTCGGCCTTGGCCGTGAAGGGATAGGCTTCCTGGACCAGCTGATGGTCCCACGCGCGGAAGTAGGCTTCACGCCCCTTCATGATGTCGAACTTGGCGCCCTTCTCGAAGAAGTCGACCAGCTTCTCGCTGTCCGTCGACTTGGTCTCCTCCATGGCCTGGGCCGCCATCTTCAGGGCGATGTACTCGATCCAGGCATGGTTTTCAGGCGGCTTGCCGTACTTCTTCTGGAAGGCGGCGACGAAGGCCTTGGAAGCCGGGGTGTCCAGGGTGTGGTACCAGACCGTCGGCCAGGTGCCGCTGAGGTTGCCTTCGCCCGCCGCCCAGGCGTCGGCGGTGTTGAGGTTGAAGCCCACCGTCGGGAAAGGCAGGCCGAACTCGGCGTACTGCTTGACGAAGTTGGTCACCTGGTTGCCGGCGAGGTTCAGGCAGACGACGTCGGGGCGGGCCTGGCGGATCTTCAGCAGGTAGGGGCTGAAGTCGGTGACGTCGGTGGCCACCAGCTCGTCGCTGACCAACGTGGCGTCGTTGGCGTCGAAGAAAGCCTTGGCGGCGCGCAGCAGGTCATGGCCGAAGACGTAGTCGGCGGTCAGGGTGACGAACTTCTTGCCCTTGACCATGCCGTCGCGCAGCAGGGCGTTGCCGACGGCGTTCACCATGACGGTGTTGGGAATGTCGGTGCAGAAGAGATAGCGATTACAGCTCTTGCCGCGCAGGGTGTCGGAGCGCGGGCCCAGCGCCATGAAGAGGCGCTTGTGACGCGCCGCGACCTGGGAGATGGCCAGCGCCGAGGCGGAGCTGATCTCGCCCATGAGGAATTCGGCGCCGTCGCGCTCCAGCATGCGCGTGGCCTTGGTCGAGGCGGTATCGGGGTTGATCGAGTCCTCCGAGTTGACCTCCAGCGGGCGGCCCATGACGCCGCCGGCGGCATTGATCTCCTCGGCCGCCATCTGAATGCCGAGGACCGCCCACTCGCCGAGCGCGCCGAGGAAGCCGGTCATCGGCGTCAGGTGGCCGATCTTGATCGCATCCGCCTGGGCCCGGACGATCGCGGGAAAGCCGAGCGCGGAGATCGCCGTCACCCCGGCGCCCAACTTCAGCGCGCTGCGCCGGCTTATGCTGCTGGTCTGGGGCTCAGACTCCGGGCTGCGTTTTGTCATGGAAATTCCTCCCTTTAAGGTCGTTTTGAGACTTCATTCTTGTTTGTTGTGGGCAGCCTGCCGGGCGCAGGTCTGGGCCAGCGTTTCCCGAAGTCTAGGGAGCGGCGAATGCGAGCGGAAATACCGTTTAGCGAAACCGCTATAAGCTGGACTTATGGCCTGAAGTGCTGTTCGATGGCCGAAAAACAGGGAGGATCCAATGGACATCCGACAGCTCCGCTACTTCGTGCAGATCGTCGAAAGCGGCAGCCTTTCCAAGGCATCGCGCCAGCTCTACATCGCCCAGCCGGCCCTCAGCCAGCAGCTCGCAAAGCTGGAGGACCAGGTCGGCAAGCCGCTGCTGCACCGCTCGTCCAAGGGCGTCTCGCCGACGGAAAACGGCATGGCCCTCTACCACCATGCCCGCTTCATGCTGCGCCAGCTCGACCAGGCGCTGTCGATCGCGCGGGCGGAGACCGGCGCGGTGCAGGGCATGGTCTCGGTGGGCCTGCCGGCCACCACCGTCGCCGCCATCGGCCTGCCCCTGGTGCGGCGTATCCGTGAGCGCTACCCGAGCATTCTCCTCAACGTGGTGGAGGGCATGAGCGGCCACATCGGCCAGCTCATGCGTCTGGGTCAGCTCGACCTCGCGGTGCTGTTCAACAACGACATCGGCCCGGATCTCAGCATCGAGCCGCTGCTGGTCGAAGAGCTCTTCGTCATGCTGCCGCAGCACAGCCGCCTGGTGCCGCAACGGCGCAAGTCCATCACCATCGCCGAGACCTCGGAACTGCCGCTGATCCTGCCGACCGGCTCGCATGGCCTGCGCCAGCGCATCGCCGCAGCCTTCGAGAACCGCGGCCTGACCACCAAGGTGGTGGCCGAGATCGATTCCCTGTCGCTGCTGATGAACTGCGTCTACGACGACATCGGCGCCACCATCAAGCCCATGGGCGCGGTGATGCAGGAGGGCGCGCGCGGACGCAAGTGGCGCAGCCTGCCGATTTCCGACGCCCGCTTCCGGCGCCGCAACTTCCTCTATTCCCTGCCGCCGGAGCGGCTCTCCACCGCCGCCGTTGTGGTCGCCAAGGAACTGAAAGAGACCGCGAGCGAACTGATCGAAAGCCACGAGTGGCCGGGCTTCGAGCATGTGTCGCCGCGCCCGAAGAAGCAACTGATCGCGGCAGAATAAACCGGGGGAAACAGACCGCCGTCAGTCGGCGGTGAAGCCGTCGAAGCCCAGTTGCGCAGAGAGCTCCGCCGCCGCCGCGCGCAGCTGGCGCGACTTCTCCTGCATCGCCTGCAGGGACATGCGCCACACCGGGCCGGAGAGGCCCATGGCCCCGACGCAGCGCCCGGCGAAGTCGCGCACCGGCACCGCCACGCAGCGCACATCCGGGTCCAACTCGCAGTCGTCGTAGGCGATGCCCTGGCGGCGGACCTCCGCCAGCTCGCGACGCAGAGCCTTCACGTCGGTGATGGTCTTTTCCGTGTAGGCCTGCATCGTCAGGCCCTCCAGCAGGCGCTCGAGATCCCGCTCCGGCATGGCCGAGAGCAGCATCTTGCCGATCGCGGTCGCGTGCGGCGGCCGCGCGGCACCGGTGCGGCTGGAAAGCTGCAGCAGGCCGGTAGCAGCGGTGCGGGCGATGACGATGATCTCGTCCTTGGAGCGCACGGCCAGGTGCGCCGCCTCGCCCGTCTCGCCGCTCAGGCGCTCCAGGATCGGCGTCGCCAGCGACAGCTGCGCGTTTTCCTCCAGCGCGCCGGCGGCCAGGGCGAAGAGGCGGATGCCGATACGATAGCGTTTCGTATCTGCCACCTGGCTGAGAAAGCCGAGGTTCACCAGGGTCTTGATGAGGTGGAAGGCGGTACTGGTGTGCAGGCCGACCTCGTGGCTGAGCTCGGCCAGGCCGACGCCCTCGGGCCGGCGGGCGACCGCGTCGAGAATGGCCGCCGCGCGCTCCAGCGACTGGATGCCGCCGCGCTCGCGCGTGGTGGCGACCGGCGCCGTGTCGGCCTTTGCAGGCCGGCCCGCCGATCTTGCCCGGGTTTTACTGCGCTCCACCGCCATCTGCCGTCTCCTACTTGTCCTCGATCGGCGTGGTGACCACGATGAAGGTCAGATCGCCCAGCCCCGAGTTCTGGATGCCGTGCCAGACGCCGGGCGGGATGAAGATCACGTCGTGCTTGCGCACCACGGTGAACTCGCCGTCGATCTCCATCAGGCCCTCGCCGTCCAGCACGTGGTAGACCTGCTCCTGCACCTTGTGCACGTGGCGCTCCACGTAGGCCATGGGCTGGTAGGTCGAGATCCGGTAGTCGACCTTCGCCGAGCCGACGGTCTCCGGGCGCACCAGGGCCTTGGACAGCGCGCCGCCGTAGTGGGCGGGGAACTGCTGCCAGGGCTCCTCGGCGATGTTGCGGATGCTGGCCTTCTGCTTGCTGGACGATTTCTTGGCCTGTTTCTTCGGGGGCATGTCTCTCTCCGTGAAACTGAGGGATCGGTCGGGTTACGGGCGCCAGGGCTTACCGAAGACCGGCTCCTTGGGCGGGATCGGCGGCAGTTCCCAGGCGCCCGTGGCCGGCGGGCGGACGTCGGCATCGACGTGCACGTCGATGAGCGCCGGCTTGTTCAGCGCCACGGCCTGCTCCAGCGCCCCAGCGAAATCCTGCGAGCGGGTCACCGTAAAGGCCTCGACGCCGGTCGCCCGCGCCCAGGCGGCGAAGTCCGGGTTGTAGGGCTCGCGGTTCGGGCCGTGGTAGAAGGCGGTGCCGATCTCGCGGCCGTCGAAGTAGGCGTACTGCAGATCGCGGATCGCCCCCCAGGCGAAGTTGTTCCACACCACCCAGACCACGGGGATGTCGTATTCAACGGCGGTGCAGAGCACGTGCGGCACCATGGTGAATCCGCCGTCGCCGCAAACCGCGACGCAGGGCACGTCGGGCCGCGCCAGCTTGGCACCCAGGATGGCGCTGGGACCGAAGCCCATGCCGGAGTAGCCCCAGGTGTTCAGCATGGTCTGCGGGCGGCGCGCCTCCCAGAACTGCATGAACCAATTGTGGTGGATGCCGGAGTCGAGCGAGAGGATGGCGTCATCCGGCAGCACCGCGCGGCAGTCGGCGACGATGCGCTCCGGGCGGATCGGCGAGGCATGGGTCTCAAAGCCCGGTTTGACGAAGTCCTGCCACTCTTTGCGCCAGCCGGCGATGTCGGCATGCCAGGCCTTGAGCCGCGGGGCCGCTTCGACGCCGCGGCGATCGATCTCCGCCAGCAGCTGGCCGAGGAAGGTCTTGGCGTCGGCCAATACGCCCAGGTCGGGCGGGTAGTTGCGGCCGATCTCCGCGTGGTCGACGTCGACGTGGATCAGCCTGGTCTCGGGGAAGTTCCAGGAATAGCCGGGCTTCCACGACGAGGCCGAGCGGTCGTCGAAGCGCGCGCCTACCGCCATCACCACGTCGGCGTGGCGGCCGGCCTGGTTGGCCGGATAGGCGCCGTTGCGCCCGATGAAGCCGAGCGACAGCTCGTCGCGCATGTCGAGGCAGCCCATGCCGTTGGGCGAGGAGATCACCGGGATCGAGAGGCGCTGGGCCAGGGCCGTCAGCTCCGGCCCCGCCTCCGACAGCGTCACGCCGTGGCCGATGAAGATCGCCGGGCGCTCGGCAGCGACCAGCCAGTCGACCACCTTGGCCACGTCGTCCGGGCTGGCGCCGCTGCGCCGCTTGCCCAGGCCGTCCCAGGCCGGCTCCTCCTTCACCTCGGCCTCTTCCTGGAACAGGTTGTAAGGCACGTCCAGGTTCACCGGGCCGGGGCGCCCGCTGGTCATGGTGGTCGCCGCCTGGCGCAGCGCCAGGGGCAGCATCTCCACCCGCGTCGGCTGGAAGCTGCGCTTCACCACCGGCTTGATGACATTGTTGAAGTCCGCCTGGTGGTGCAGGTTCAGCTCCTGGAAGGGCGCACGGTTGAACTGCGAGGTCGGCACGTTGGCGGTGATGGAGAAGACCGCCGAGGAGTCGGTCTGCGCCACCGCCAGGGCCATGATGAGGTTGGCCGAGCCGGGCCCGGTCGAGGTCAGGGTCGCGGCGGGCGTGTGGGAGACCCGGAAGAAGCCGTCGGCCATGTGCGCCGCCGTCTGTTCGTGGCGCGGCGAGACCAGCTTCACCTCGTCCTTTACGTCGTAGAGGGAATCCAGCAGGCCGACGTTGCCGTGGCCGCAGATGCCGAAGACGTAGGGGATCTTCTCCTTGACCAGAAACTCGGCGATGAGGTCGCCACCCTTGCGTCTTGCCATATCGTCTTGCCTTACTTGGTCTTGAGGTGAGCTAGGTGTCTTGCTGCGCAGCGGCGTGACGGGCCGCGATCCAGCCGAAGGTCATGGCCTGGCCGAGCTGCCCGCCGGCGCCGGGATATTCGCCGCCGAAAGCGGACTGCATGTCGTTGCCGCAGACGTAGAGCCCGGGGATCGCCGTACCGTCGGCTTTCAGCACCCGGGCGTGCACATCGGCGCTGAGGCCCCGGCTGGTGCCGAGTGGCGTCGGCAGCACGGCCACCGCGTAGAAAGGCGCCCGGGCGATCGGCCCGAGGCAGGGGTTGGGTTCCACCGCGGCATCGCCGTTGCTGCGGTCGTAGAGATTGCCGCCCTTGCCGAAGTCCGCATCGACGCCGTCGCGGGCAAAGCCGTTGAAGCGCTCCACCGTGGCCTCCAGGTTCGCCGCCGGCACCCCAATCTGCTCGGCCAGCCCGGCGAGGCTGCTGCCTTGCTTCAGGTAGCCGCGCTTCACGTAGCCGCCGAGCCAGGGGGTGCGCGGCCGCACGAGGCCGAGACCATAGCGCTGGATGAAATCGCGGTCGCAGATCAGCCAGGCGGGGATCGCCGGCGTTTCCGCATGGGCGCGGTACATGGCGCGCACGAACTCGTGGTAGGAGACCGCTTCGTTGGTGAAGCGCCGGCCCGCCTGGTTCACCGCGATGAGGCCGGGCTTGGCGCGGTCGAGCACGATGTGCGGATAGACTGCGGTGGAGCCGTCGGGCCGCGGGGCCAGGGAGCTGGGAAACCACAGCCCGTTGTCGAGGCCGTCGGGGCCGAGGGCCGCACCGACACGCCGGGCCAAATCGAGGGTGGAGCCGTCGCAGCCCTCGAAGGCCGGCGTGTGCTCGGGCACGGGCAGGGGCAGCTGCGCCCTGCGCCATTCGGGGTTGGCCGGAAAGCCGCCGCCGGCCAGCACCACGCCGCGGCGCGCGATAACTTTATGGGATCCGCCGTCCAGCGCCAGCTCGGCGCCGCAGACCCGGCCGCCGTCCTGCAGCAGCCGTGTTACCTGGATGCCGGTCAGCACCGCGACCCTGCGCTCCTGCAGCGCCTTCAACAGCCGCGCGACCAGGGCGTTGCCCAGCACCAGGCGGGTGCCGCGCCGGTAGCGCAGGCGGTCCCAGAAGTAGCGCGCCACCAGCCGCAGTCCGAGCCCGAAGGCCTTCGGCGAGCGGTCGGCGCGCAGCAGTTCTGCCGCCTCCGCGCGCGTCACCATCATGCCGCCGAAGAGCATCAGCTCCGGCAGGGGCGCGGCCAGACGCGCGAAGTCCTCTCCCAGTTCGCGGCCGTCGAAGGCCCGGGGCTCCAGGGCGCGGCCGCCCGGCGCCGCGCCCGGCTGATCCTGGCGGTAGTCGGCCGAGGCCATCAGCGGGCGGAACTGGAGGCCGGCTTTCGCGGCAAAGTCCGCCAGCATGGCCGGGCCGCCGTCGAGGAAAGCGCGCCACATCGCCGGCGCACCACGGTTGCCGACCAGGGCAGAGAGGTAACGCTCGGCCTTTTCGCGGTCGTCGGAGATGCCCTGCTCGCGCAGGTAGGGGTTGTCGGGAATCCAGACGGTGCCCGAGGAGCGCGCCGAGGTGCCGCCGATGACCGGCGCATGCTCGAGCACCAGAGCCGTGAGGCCGCAGAGCGCCGCGGTCAGCGCCGCGCTGAGCCCGCCGGCGCCGCTGCCGAGCACCACCAGATCGACCTCGCCGGGCAAGTCTTGACCCGGCGCCAGGGCGGCTTGGTTCCCCACCTGTCCTCCTGTAGCCGCTACGAGCCGGCTCGGATCCCGGCCGGCAGCGATCTTTTCATATTGCGAAATACGTTGCGATATTGCGAGAACGCAGCTGGCCCTGTCAATGCCGCAGAAGGCGAGAAGAGCCAGCCAAGGCGGGCGCCGC
>JBNKHC010000082.1:0-3256 GCA_050290145.1 Kiloniellaceae bacterium
GGCGCCTCGGCCAAGCGGGAGCGCTAGGTCTCAGCCGCGCCCGATGAAAGGCATCTTGGTGGACATGATGGTCATGAACTGCACGTTGGCCTCCAGCGGCAGGTCGGCCATGTGCACGATGGCATTGGCCACGTGGTTCACGTCCATGGTCGGCTCCGGCTTCATGGAGCCGTCGGCCTGGGGCACGCCGGCGGACATGGCCTCGGTCATGTGCGAGGCGGCGTTGCCGATGTCGATCTGCCCGCAGGCGATGTCGTAGGGCCGCCCGTCGAGGGAGATCGAACGCGTCAGCCCGGTCACCGCATGCTTTGAGGAGGTATAGGGCGCCGAGCCCGGGCGCGGCACGTGGGCGGAGATGGAGCCGTTGTTGATGATGCGCCCGCCCTGCGGCTTCTGGCGCTGCATCAGCTTGAAGGCGCCGCTGGCGCAGAGGAACATGCCGTTCAGGTTGACGTCGATGACCTTCTTCCAGGCGCTCCATTCCAGGTCGCCGAAATTGGTGGCGGGCACGTTGGTGCCGGCGTTGTTGAAGATCACGTCCAGGCGGCCGAACTCGCTCTCGATCTTGGCGAACATGGCGGCCACCGAGTCGGGATCGGAAACGTCGCAGGGGATGGCGAGCAGGCCGCCCCCGGCCTCGGCGGCGGTCTCCTTCAGCGCCTCTTCGCGGCGCGCGCAGATGGCGACTTTGTAGCCCGCCTTGGCCAGCGCCAGCGCCGCCGCCTTGCCGATACCCGAGCTCGCACCGGTCACCAATGCCGTCTTCGCCATGACTTTCCTCCCCAAGACTTCCGTTCCGGACTTTTCATCGGACCGGTGAGGCCGGTCCGGGCGGGCGGCAGTTTAGAGACTTGGAGGGAACTGTCCTATGGGAAACTTCGGTAAAAGAGGGCTCCGGCGGACCCGACCTCTGTCAGTCGGGACCGCCGGAGCAGGCAGCGGTCCTAGACCTGGATCATGAAGCTGCGTTCACTGATATTCACATGGGTCCAGGTATCGTCGTCACAGTTGAAAATGGTGCGCTTGCGCGCGACGAGGCGCAGCAGGTAGCAGCAACTCGTCGGGAAGGCATCGGTCGCCACCGGGATGGTCAGCCGCATGGTCCCGCCGTGCCAGACCGGCGGCACCGCCCCCAACCCCTGCGCCGCCGCGTAGGTCGCCGCGGCCTGGACCGCCGGGGGCGACCAGGGCACCGGCGACGGGCCCAGAGAGGCCAGGGTGCCGAAGGGCAGCAGACTGTGCACCTGGTCCTCGCCCCAGTGCGCATCCAGCGAGATGCGCGCCAGGTGCCCGTCGGGATCGTAGGCGGCAAAGTCGATCTGCACCGTATCGTTGGGCGTCACCGGCACGTTGCCGCAGGGCGCCACGTCGGTGAAGCTGCTGTCGGGGTGGATGATCCGCACCGAGATGATGTCGGTGTCCGGCTCCGTGGTGCAGACATGCACCGTCCCGGCGCCGCAGGCCTGGCCGTTGGCGTTGGTCGGCCCGCCGGTGGTCGTGCGATTGTCGAGCGCGATGACCAGGCCGTTGTCGTCCTGCGTGCCGCAGAGCGGCAGCAGCTCCGAGGTCCCCAGCTTGCTGCCGCTGAGCTGCCAGCTGCGCAGCCTGAGGCGATAGCGTCCGTCGGTGAAAAGCCCGGCCGTCTTCCAGGTCATCAGGCGGTACATGGTGGTGCTCCACCAGAACCGCGAGGTGCCCCAGCTCGGCAGGTCGTTGTCCTTCTCGAAGCGCTGACGACTCTTGATCACATAGTGATCGGTGCCGCCGGTGTCCTCGACCAGGTTGAAGCCGAAGGGCACCGAATGCCAGGCGGGCGGGTCGGCGGTCCCCAGCTTGGGTCCCCAGTAGAGCCTGGTGAAGCCGCCGGCTGCCCCGGTCGGCATGCTGTTCCAGGTCACGCCGTCGTCGTCTGAGTACTCGAACTCGTAGTAATCGACATCGGCGGCCAGGCCGAAGCGGCCGCTGATCGGCACGTTGCCGGCATAGGGCCGGTCGCTCCAGGTGCCTCCACCGGCCGGGTTGCGGAAGCCGTCGGTCGGCAGCGCGACGCCCGGGGCCGCCGGCGGATTGCCGCCGATGTTGGCGATGAGGTCGTCGCAGATGCTGTCGATGACCAGGCAGTCGCCTTCCGGCTCGTCGAAATCGCCGAGGCAGCAGGCCTCGTCATTGGTCACCAGCGAGACGTCGAGGGTGGTCGGGATGTTCCAGCGCGTATCCCAGATGGACTCCTCGAGCACCACGTGCTCCTGGCCGTCGCAGGTCTGCGTCGCCTCGAAGACGATATCGGGATGGCAGTCCCACCAGGGCAGCCAGGGACGCCACGGCCAGACCCGCAGCCGCTCCAGGTCGGGCAGGCGCGGCAGGCGCTTGATCAGGCGGTCGGCCAGCTTCGGCAGCCGCTCCGGGTCGATGGCCGCCACGCCGGGATTGCCCGGCATGCCGTCGTCGGACAGCAGGGTCTGGAAAACCTCCAGAGAAGGCTGCGGCGCGGGATCGCCGAGGCGCGGCAGGTTCGGGTCGCGCAGCAGCTCTGGCTGGATGCGCTTGACGAGGTCCGGCTCCAGGCGCCAGAAGCGGCGGCGCCACCACCACCAGGGCCACCAGCCGCAGCACCAGCGGAACTTGATCGCGAAAGCGCCGTTGGCATCCGTCGTGTCGCAGGCGATGAGCTGGCGATTGCTCCACCACCAGAACCAGTCGACGTCGTAGATACAGACCTTGGCGCCGGG
The DNA here is from genome assembly GCA_050290145.1 of Kiloniellaceae bacterium. Lineage (GTDB taxonomy): Bacteria > Pseudomonadota > Alphaproteobacteria > Kiloniellales > Kiloniellaceae > Pelagibius. The sequence continues at coordinate 2,730 of JBNKHC010000082.1, forward strand.
CACCGGACTGCCGTCGGGACAGCGCAGCACGCCGCGGACCACGAAGGTGCGACACCAGCGCAGCCACCAGTGCCAGTAGTAGTGGGAGATCACCACCGGCGCCAGCTGCAGCTCCGGTTTGCCGGCCCACTGCCGGCCGGTGACGTCCAGGGTTATTGTCTGCAGCGCCAGCAACTCCTCGTCGGAGGCATCGACCGGGCCCACCGCGACACGCAGCTTCTTCGGCAGCGCCGCCAGGGCGAGGCTCGCCTGCCCGGTGCCTTCCCGACCCAGCTTCACCCTGTCGGAGACGATCTTCCCCTCACTGTCACGGGCGACGACCTTCAACAGGGCGCCGCTGTCGCGGTCGTCGATCCCGCTGGCATCGAGCGGTACGACGAGCTTGTAGGACTTCTTCGACGGCTTCTTCTTTTCTTCGACCATAGGTCTCTCCGTTCCTTAACCGGGGGGGCGGATGCAGAGAGGTAGGTCCGGCGGCACGAAGCTGCGCCTTCCTGACAGCAAGCTTTGAAGGCAGGCACCTGTCC
>JBNKHC010000083.1:0-13135 GCA_050290145.1 Kiloniellaceae bacterium
ACCGATCCCTCGAACCCGAAGCTGGTCAAGACCATCGACGACTTCGAGGCCAAGAGCGGCGGCGTGGTCGGCCCGCACGGCGCCTACGCCCTGCCGGGCCGCATGCTGATCTCCGGCCTGTCGAACTCCAAGAAGACCGGCCAGACCGCGCTGGTCGAATACACCAACGACGGCGACTATATCGCCACCCACTGGATGCCCACCGCCGCCAATCCCATGGGCGCGATGAACGGCGAGAAGGCCGACGGCTACGGCTATGACGCGCGCGTGCTGCCGCGGCGCAACGTCATGCTGTCCTCCTCCTTCACCGGCTGGGACAACTACATGCGCCCGCTGGGCGAAGTGGTGAACGATCCGGAAGCCATGAAGAAGTTCGGCGGCACCATGGTGCTCTGGGACTTCCACGCCCGCAAGCCGCGCCAGGTTTTCGAGGTGCCGGGCGTGCCGCTGGAGGTGCGCTGGGCCTGGGGTGTGGACCACAACTACGCCTTCACCTCCACGGCGCTGACGTCGGAGATCTGGCTGGTCTACGAGGACGAAAACCACAAGTGGCACGCCAAGTCGGTCGGCAAGATCGGCGATCCGGAAAAGCTGCCGCTGCCGGTCGACATCAGCCTCTCGGCGGATGACTCGACTCTCTTCGTCGACAGCTTCATGGACGGCATGACGCGGGTCTACGACGTCACCGACCCGCATGCGCCCAAGCTGATTTACGAAAAGAAGATCGGCAGCCAGGTGAACATGGTCTCGCAGAGCTGGGACGGCAAGCGGCTCTACTACACCTCCTCGTTGCTGGCCAACTGGGACAAGGCCGGCGAGGACAACGAGCAGTTCCTGAAGGCCTATACCTGGGACGGCAAGGAGCTGACGCCGCGCTTCGAGATCGACTTCCTGGAAGCGGGGCTCGGCCGGCCGCACCTGATGCGCTTCGGCTCATCGGCGCTCTACAATTACTGATGCCCCGGGAGGAAGGGCCCCCGCCTTTCCTCCCGCGCCATCGCGAGATGCAAATGAGAACCCTGTGCGTTCTTGGCGCGGCGCTGCTGGCCGCGGCAGCGCCCGTCGCAGCGCCGGCCCACGAGTCCACCCTGAAGATCCAAGGCCCGGCTGACGCCTACGTCTACGAACTGGCGCCGCCCGGCAGCTACGACCTGCCACGCATCGGCAAGGCCGCCGATGCAAAGCTGCTGGACGAGGACGGCAAGCCGGCGGAACTGGCCGCTCTCTTCAAGGGGCGCCTCACCATCCTGGCCTTTATGTACCTGCGCTGCGGCGACGTCTGCCCCATCGCGATGACGCGTATGGCCGACCTTCAGCTTCTGGCCGCGGAGGACCCGGCGCTGGCCAGAGAGCTGCAACTCATCTCCCTCAGCTTCGATCCCGCCTACGACACGCCCGAGCGCATGGCCGAGCACGGCCGGGCCCTGCGCCTGCCCGACGCCGGCGCGCCGGACTGGCTGTTTCTAACTTCCGAGAACGAAGCCGCCATCGCGCCGGTGCTGAAGGCCTACAACCAGCCGGTGGGCCGCAAGGCCGACCCCGACGACCCCAGTGGCCCGCTGGCCCACCTGCTGCGCGTCTTCCTGGTCGACGGCCGGGGCGACATCCGCAACATCTACAGCGCCGACTTCCTCGACCCGCGCCTGCTGATGAACGACCTGAAGACCTTGCAGATGGAGGCGCACTAGGCGGCCTCACGCCCGCGGCGTCTCCGCCTTCACCCCTTCTTCCTCCAGGTTGAAAGGCGCGGCAACCGCCGCACCGGCGACCGGCTGGGACTTGTCGGCCATGCCCCAGCACCGGCCCGTCGCCGGGTCGCGGGCGACGCCGGAGGGACAGGCGTAGAGCTTGGGGAAGACCATCTGCTGGGCGACCTCGACCTGGAAGACTTTCTTCAGCTCGGCCAGGGCCGCCTCGCCCATGGCCGGGTCGGCGCGCACCGAACCGCGCGCCGAGGCGTCGATGCGCGGCGTGTGGAAGGCCTCCTCCAGGCTCATTCCGTAATCGAGCAGCAGGGCTGTCAGCTGCGCCGTGCAGGGCACGATGTGGTTGGCCCCGGAAGCACCGACGGCGAAGAGCGCCTCGCCGTTCCGCGTGGCGATGGTGGGGCACATGTTGGAGGAGTTGATGCGCTTGCCGCCGGCCAGCGACACCGGGTTGCCGGGGCGCGGGTCGAAATAACCAACGGCGTTGTTCATCAGGATGCCCGTTTGCGGCAGCACCACGCCGCTGCCGAAGCGGTTCAGCAGGGTGTAGGTGAGCGCCACCATGTTGCCCTCGGCGTCCACCGCGCTCATGTGCGAGGTGCAGCCGCCCTGCTGGTCGAGCCCCACCTTCTTCTTGTGGGTCTCGAAGGCCGCATCCAGGCCGCGCGCGTAGGCAATCCAGGTCTCCGGCCCCACGGCCGCGCCGGGGCTCAGGTTCTTTTCGACGTAGCCCAGCATGTCGAGCAGGCGCACGCCGCCGGAGACCTCCCCCGCCGTGTGGACCTCGGCGCCGCGGTGCGTGCCGCTCAGAGGCTCCAGCTCCTCGGCCCGGTAAGCCGCCAGGTCGTCGACGGTGATCTTCGAACCACCGGCCTGCAGGTCGGCGGCGATGGCCGCGGCCAGGGGGCCCTCGTAGAAGGCGCGCGGTCCCTCCGCCGCCAGGGTCCGAAGCATCGCCGCCAGGGCCGGCAGCGGGCGCAGGCTCTCCGGCTGGGCCGGCACGCCGCCGGGCAGGTAGAGCGCGCCGGCCGCCGGGTCGCGGCGCAGCAGGTCCATGGCGAGGCCGATCTGCAGGGTGCCGTGCCAGTCGATGGGCAGGCCGCGCTCGGCGAGGCGGACGGCCGGCGCCAGCACCCGGTCCCAGGGCCGGCTGCCGTAACGCTCTAAAGCGTGCCCCAGCCCGGCCACGGCCCCGGGCACGGTGATGGAGCCGTAGCCGCGCTCGTTGGCGCGGTCCTTCACCCCGGGGTAGAGCATCAACGAGAGGGGCTCGGCGGGGTCCAGCGGGTAGTCGGCGCTGTCGATGGCCTGGGGCAGCACGCCCTGGAAGTTGACAACCCGCGCCCGCTGCTCCCTGGCCTGCCAGATGACCATGAAGCCGCTGCCGCCCAGGCCGCACATCCAGGGCTCCACCACGTTGAGCGCCATGGCGCAGGCCACGGCGGCGTCCACCGCGTTGCCGCCTTCGGCCAGCAGGGCCGCGCCGGCGCGGGCCGCCAGCCAGTGCTGGGACGCGACGGCGCCCTCTCCCGAGGTGACGGCGGTCTTGCGGACCTGCCACTGCTCGACGTTCTCGTTCACCTGGGGGACTCCCCTTCCTTGACTGGCAACGCTTCCCGATTCTACTCATGCAAAGGTAAAGCGCGGGCCGCGCGGAGGCCAGCCGGGAGGGCGGAAGCCCCCCGAGATGCCATGGGGCAGCTTGACGGTTACATCTGCCGGCCCCCTTATGGCGCAAACTGCAACAATACCCTGCGCGGCGCCGCTTCCGGCATGGAGGCCCGCGCGCCGCAGGCGGCCAAGGAAAGGAAGAGACATGAGCGGCAAGGCTTTCGCCTCCCAGGCGGACCTCGAGGAAAAGCAGGTCACCTTCGACGAGCTGGGTGAGGGCCTCTATGCCTATACGGCCGAGGGCGACCCCAACACCGGCATCATCGTCGGCGACGACAGCGTCATGGTGATCGACACCCAGGCGACCCCGGTCATGGCCCAGGGTGTCATCGACCGCATCCGCGAGGTGACCGACAAGCCGATCAAATACGTGGTGCTCAGCCACTACCATGCCGTGCGCGTCCTGGGCGCCTCGGCCTACGGCGCCGAGCACATCATCGCCAGCCGCGACACCCACGACCTGATCGTCGAGCGTGGCCAGCAGGACTACGACTCCGAGGTCGGACGCTTCCCGCGCCTCTTCCAGTCGGTGGAGACGGTGCCCGGCCTCACCTGGCCGACCCTGGTCTTCGAGAAGTCCCTCACCCTCTTCATGGGTAAGCGCGAGGTGCAGATCCTGCAGCTCGGCCGCGGCCACACCAAGGGCGACACGGTGGTCTGGCTGCCCAAGGAGAAGGTGATGTTCGCCGGCGACCTGGTGGAATACGGCGCCACGCCCTACACCGGCGACGCCTACCTGCAGGACTGGCCGCAGACCCTGGCCAACCTGCGCGCCCTCGGCCCCGAGAAGCTGGTGCCCGGGCGTGGCGCAGCACTGAAGACGGCGCAGGAATGCGAAGAAGGCATCGCCGGCACCCAGGCCTTCCTGACCCAGATGTACCAGTCCGTGGCCAAGGGCGTGGCCGCCGGCCAGGAGCTGAAGGACATCTACCGCGAGACCTTCGCCAAGCTGGAGCCCGACTTCGGCAAGTGGGTGATCTTCGAGCACTGCATGCCCTTTGACGTCACCCGCGCCTACGACGAAGCCTCTGGCATCAAGGACCCGCGCATCTGGACGGCCGAGCGCGATCAGGAGATGTGGCGCGCGCTCGAGCAGGGCTGAGCAGGGCGTTATGCCGAAGACCTATCAGAACCCGCGCTATCCTTACCGGCGCACCGCCGACCAGGATAAAGCCGGCGCCCACCACCCGGTGATCATCGTCGGCGCCGGGCTGGTGGGCCTCACCGCCGCCGTCGACCTGGCGACGCGCGGGGTGGCGACGGTGGTTCTGGACGACGACGACACGGTCAGCTTCGGCTCCCGCGCCATCTGCTTTTCCCAACGCACGCTGGAGATCTACGACCGCCTCGGCCTGGGCAACAAGCTGCAGGCCAAGGGCGTCACCTGGAACCGCGGCAAGGTCTTCTTCCGGGACGATCTGATCTACAGCTTCGACCTGCAGCCGGAGGGCGGCCACCGCTGGCCCGCTTTCATCAATCTGCAGCAATACTACCCGGAGGAATGGCTGGTCGCGCGCGCCGAGGAAAGCGGCCTGGTCGATCTGCGCTGGAAGAACAAAGTCACCGAAGTCAGCCAGGACGGCGACAAGGTGACGCTCGGCATCGAGACGCCGGAGGGACCCTACGCCCTCACCTGCGACTACCTGCTGGCCGCCGACGGCGCGCGCAGCCAGGTGCGGCGCTGCTTCGGCCTTTCCTTCGACGGCCAGATCTTCCAAGACCACTTCCTCATCGCCGACGTGGTGATGAAGGCCGACTTCCCGAGCGAGCGCTGGTTTTGGTTCGACCCGCCCTTCCATCCCGGGCAGTCGGCCCTGCTGCACAAGCAGCCCGACGGCGTCTGGCGCATCGACCTGCAGCTCGGCTGGGATACCAACCCGGAAGAAGAGAAGAAGCCGGAGAACGTTATCCCGCGCCTGCAGGCCATGTTGGGCGAGGAGGTCGACTTCGAGCTGGAATGGGTCTCGGTCTACACCTTCCAATGCCGCCGGCTGGAGAATTTCCGCCACGGCCGCGTCTTCTTCATCGGCGATTCCGCCCACCAGGTTTCGCCCTTCGGCGCGCGCGGCGGCAACGCCGGCGTACAGGATGCCGACAATCTCTGCTGGAAGCTGGCGGCGGTGCTGGACGGCAGCGCCGAGATGAGCCTGCTCGACAGCTACGAGGTCGAACGCATTCCCGCCGCCGACGAGAACATCCTGCATTCGACGCGCAGCACCGACTTCATCACCCCGAAGAACGCGGTCAGCCGCGCCTTCCGCGACGCGACCCTGGAGCTGGCCGCCGAGCTGCCCTTCGCCCGCGCCCTGGTGAACAGCGGCCGCCTGTCGCGGGCCTATGCCCCGCCGCACAGCTGCCCGGGCGCACTGGGTCCCGGCAGCCCCTGCCCGGACGCGCCCCTGCAGCGCGGCAACCAGCGCTCCTGGCTGCTGCACCAGTTGCAGGGCGGCTTTTTCGGGGTCTACTTCACCGATGCGCCGCTGAGCGATGAAGAAAGCGGCAAGCTTGCCCGCCTGGCCAGCGAGCACCCCGACCTGCAGAACCTGGTGATCGCCCGACAGGGCTGCCCGGATCCGGGGGTCTGGCAGGACTGCGACGGCCTCTTCGCGGCGCGCTACGGCGCCACACCCGGCAGCTTCACCCTGGTGCGTCCGGACCAGCATGTGGTGCAGAGCTGGCCCGTGCTAGACTGCGAAGCCGTGGCGCAGAGTCGCGCCGCAGCCTTGTCGTAGGAGTGTCCCTTTCATGACTTCGCACCTCGTCACCGATCCGAACATCGACGCGCCGGACGAATTCTACGCCGCACTGACCGAGCTGCACCGCGACCTGGACGACGCCGATAGCGCCAAGGTGAATGCCAAGCTGATCCTGCTGCTGGCCAACCACATCGGCGACAATGCCATCCTGAAGGAAGCCATCGCCCTCGCCCGTCCCAAGCAGGACGCATGAGCGGTCCTTTTCCCGAGACACCGCCGCCTCCCCCGGCACAGGTCCTGCGTAACCTTCTGGACGGCGTCGGCCTGCCGGCCGAGCTGGCCGCCAACGTCGCCCTGACCGGCAGCGAGCCGGTGCTGCCCTCCAGCTTCGCCGTCGGCACCGTGGCGCAGGCCGGCATCGCCGCCGTCGCGGCCGCTGCCGCCGGCCTCTGGACGCTGCGCGGCGGCAGACGCCAGGACATCGCCGTGGACATGCGGCATGCCGCGCTGGAGTACCGCAGCGAGCGCTACTTCTCCACCGACGGCAACCCGCCGGGACGCGTCTGGGACGCCATCGCCGGCACCTACCGCTGCGGCGACGGCCGCTGGGTGCGCATCCACACCAACTTCCCGCACCACCGCGACGGCGTGCTGGAGCTGCTCGGCTGCGACTACGCGCGCGAGTCCGTCCAGGCCGCGCTGGAGCGCTGGCAAGCCGCGGCCTTCGAGGAGGAGGCGGCGACCCGCGGGCTGGTCGCCACCATGATGCGCAGCCCGGATGAATGGCTGGCGACGCCCCAGGGCGCCGCCCTGGCCGATCAGCCGCTGGTCGGCCTGGAGCGCATCAGCGACTCGCCGCCGCAGCCACTGGGCCCGGCGGCGCGGCCCCTGGGCGGCCTGAAAGTACTGGACCTGACGCGCATCGTCGCCGGGCCGGTCGGCTGCAAGGCCCTGGCCGCGCACGGTGCGGAGGTCATGCGCATCGCCTCGCCGAAGCTGCCGTTCATCCCGGCGGCGGTGAAGGACTACGGGCGCGGCAAGCTCTCCGCCTACGCCGACCTGGCGACGGGGGACGGGCGCGCCGACCTCGCGGCACTTGCCCGGAGCGCTGACGTCTTCGTCCAGGCCTACCGTCCCGGCGCCATCGCCGGGCGCGGCTTCTCGCCGGAGGCCCTGTCGACCCTGCGCCCCGGCATCGTCTACGTCTCCCTCTGTGCCTACGGCTATGCCGGTCCCTGGGTCGCGCGGCGCGGCTTCGATTCCCTGGTCCAGACCGCCAGCGGCATCAACCACGCCGAGGCCGAGGCGGCCGGCAGCGAGGGGCCGAAGGAACTCCCCTGCCAGGCCCTCGACCATACCTCCGGCTACCTCATGGCGCTGGGCACCATCGCCGCCCTGAAGCGCCGCGCCGAAGAAGGCGGGTCCTGGCATGTGCGCGTGTCCCTGGCCCGCACGGGCCGCTGGCTGCAGAGCCTGGGCCGCATCGCCGGTGGCCTCGACTGCCCCGATCCGGCGCCCGGTGACGACCTCTTCGAGGAGAGCGAGTCCGGCTTCGGGCGCCTGCGCGCCATCCGCCATGCCGCCCAGCTCTCGGAAACTCCCGCCCGCTGGGAACGTCCATCGGTGCCACTGGGCAGCCACCCGCCGCGCTGGCCCGACTAAACGAAGCTGCTGCCGCCATCCAGGCTACGGCTAACTACAGCCTCTTGCCGGCTCATTCCTCATTGTCCTGACACAGTACACTGAGTTCCTTTAGCTTCTTTTCGTCTTCAATGGCATCCAAGGTTTGTTGTGCGCAAAGCAGCTGGATCTTGGCTTGGGCTTCGTCACGGGTATCGCTGGTGATATCCAGACGGAGCTTGATCAGCTCTCCCGGCACGGAGATCAGTGCTTTCAACATGGCAACCGGCAAGCGGAAGATCGCTGCCACCATAGACGGACGGTCCGCCGTCCATTTCACGAGCATCCCCTCACTGAATACCACCTTGTAATCGGTGGTAACGAAAGAGCTCGCCTCAAAGGGGACAAGCCCTAGCGGCCCCTGATTCGGCAGAATTGCGAGCTTGCCGTCCTCAACTTCGAAGTTGGCAGCGAGTTTCGAGTACAGAGCCTGAGTATATGCCTTAGGACTTGCCCATTTTTCGGGGGCCCAAGGCGACATCACGTCTTTGCATTCATCGGGCAGCTTCTCGAGCACGACCAACTTCCTGGCAGCCCGCTCATGTTTGGGTTTCTTCTCTGTGCTTTTCGGCTTCGAGAGCGACCTGCTTTCCTTCTTAACTGGTGGGAGCTTGAAAGAACAAGCCGCGGTCAGTTCGGCAGCGTTTGGTTCACGATCTATCGAGCTATTCGAACTTTCGGTTTCAGTACCTTCTTTCTGACTTTCTAGCGAATAATACCGCTCTACTTGGATCGTGTATGGCAGCGGTCGGCGATAGACGAGCCCCTTTAGTTTCGTTTCGTCGTTCCCCCAGTCGAAATTCGGATAGCCCACTTCGGAGGGATATGGCTGGACGCCGTTGTCGTCTGCGAATTCGAACCGTCGAACCTGAATTCGATAAGGAACAAGACACTCCAGCATTTCACGGTTTATACGTAGGACATCGGCGTCGTCTGCCGGATCGAAAATAAAGCGCAACTGCAGACGTGGTTGCGTGGCACAAGCTGGCAAAGCAAGCGGCTTCCCCTCAACCGGTACCGCCTTGTCGGCGAACGGGACAGTTCCCGCCGGCCCTGGCACCGGCGGTACCAAGCCAAGCGCGCCAAGGGTTCCGGCAAGGCTAACCAGGATATCCCCAGTCCGGTCTGCCGCTTTGACAGTCGTCGTCGTTAACAGACCTTCGGCCGTCGTACCGAAGGTGATGTTATCGTCGCGCAGCTCGCTGTGTTCGAGGTTGGCAACGAATACCTGGCGCGGGTCGCCCTGGGTCGGCAGCAGGGCGAGTTCCAGCTTGTATGTCACCGGCAGCGACTTTTTTGGCTCGTCCCTGTTCATGGCGTTGCGCAGATCGCGCATCGCCTCCAGCTCTGTTACCGCCGTTTGCGCAGCAGCAAGGGCCTTGTCAGCCTTCCTTGCCGCGCTCTCCATGGCGCTCAACGCCACCTTTGCCTTCTTGATGGCGTCGGCGTGTCCGTTATTCGTCTCCAAGTCCTTTACGAAGTCCGCAGCCTCTTCCTTTTCCTTGTCGGCCTTCTTCTTCGCAGCCTTTGCCTCGACCAGCTTCGAGCGCGCTGCCGTGAGCTTCTTCTCCAGGTCATTCGGAACCGGTGTCCGCTGCACTGTGAGCTGTGCGAGACGCATAGGCAACAGATAGACGATCCCATTGCCGCCGTTGCCGACTTTCTCCTGGTCGTTAATGGGGCCCGGATGCCGCTTGGACACCACCGTTTCGGAACAGGCCGCCAGCGCAAGCGCAAGCAAAGTCAGAACAACAATCCGCATTTCCCCCTCCCCTAAAATAAACTCGTAATACGGGTAAAAATACGAAATTCATTCAATTTTAACAGACAAAAATATTCAAACAATGGGGGAATTCCATCAATTATACTATTATATAGTGTGCAATCAGCTGAGTTACCTGCCTGGCACTTTCGGATGCTTCACTCTCAGTGTGCGTCTAGAACCGCGTCCTCAGGCCCAGGGTCACTGGGGTGCGGCAGAAATCCTCCTCCGCCAGGTCGTGTCAGTGCTGGCCGGAGCGGCAGTCCGCTGTTGATGCAGCGCGGCTCTCAGGCCTGCTCGCGCGAAGGCTTCGCCCCTGTGGCCGGTGGTATGGACGTCTCCCAGTTGACGGCGGAGGTAATGATCTGTTCCAGGTCGTCGAAACGCGGCGTCCAGTCGAGCGTGCGGCGCAAGGCCGTGACGTCGGCGACCAGGATCGGCGGATCGCCTGGGCGCCGGGGACCGACCGTGGGGTTGAGCGGCCGCCCGGCGCAGCGCTCCACCGCGGCCAGGACCTCCTTCACCGAGTAGCCGTGGCCGTAGCCGCAGTTGAGGATACGGCTCTCCCCGCCCTTCTCCAGATAAGCGAGGGCGGCCAGGTGCGCCTCGGCCAGGTCGGAGACGTGGATGTAGTCGCGCACGCAGGTGCCGTCCGGCGTGTCGTAGTCGTCGCCGTAGATGGAGATCGACTCCCGGGTGCCGGCGACGACCTGGCTGGCGATCTTGACCAGGTGGGTGGCGACCGGACCGAGCTGGCCGCTGCGCCCCTGGGGATCGGCGCCGGCGACGTTGAAGTAGCGCAGCGCAACGAAGCGCAGGCCGGAGGCCGCCGCGACATCCTGCAGCATCCACTCGGTGACCAGCTTGGTGCTGCCATAGGGGTTGATCGGCAGGGTTGCTGCGCTTTCCGGGATCGGCGACTGCTCCGCCGCCCCGTAGACCGCGGCCGTGGAGGAGAAGATGAACCGCCGGATGCCGCCCTTGAGGCAGGCTTCCAGCAGCCCGGCGCTGGTGCCGACATTGTTGCGGTAATACAGCAGCGGCTCACGCACCGATTCCTCGACCAGAATGCTGCCGGCGAAGTGGATCACCGATCCAACGTCGTAGTCCGCGATGACCGAGCCGACCAGGTCCTGGTCGCCGGCGTCTCCCTGGATGAAGGGCACATCCTCCGGCACCACCCGGCGCGCGCCGGTCGAAAGGTCGTCCAGCACCACCACGGGGCGGCCCGCGTCGCGCAGGGCCAGTACGGCATGGCTGCCGATGTAACCGGCGCCTCCGGTAATCAGGGTCGCGTCTTTGACTGCCATTGCAGGACTACCTCACCTTGCCCGACATTGTCCCTCTCCCCGACGTCCCCTCTTGCCGACGACAATCACGCGCCCCCGTCACGGTGCCGGCATCGCAGGTCGGTGGCCCTCCCATGATTGCCGCCGCGGGAAGGTTCTACATACTAGCAGATGCCCGGCCGAGCCTGGCGAGGACGCTTTGCCTTTGAACCTTGCTCCCCTGCGGTCTGCTTGCCCGGCTCGATCGGCTCGGGTTCGGCTGTTTTCCAGTTCCGATGGCAGCTGCGGATCTTATCCGCTCTGCGCGCTGTGGCTTGCGGCAACTGTTGGACAGACTTGAGGCTATCGTTTCACACCCCGGTAACTGGGACTTTTGCACAATGACGCCATAGTTGCATAGGGCCGGACGGTAAGGGAAAATCCCTTAACTGACGCCCCGACGGCGCATTATTGGCGGACGAACGGTGTTACAGCAGGCAATTGATTCCTTCGAGCAAAGGCTCCGGGCCGACGTGCTGAAAGCGCTGTACGGCAACTGGCAGCAGCTGCGTCGCGGACGCCCGGCGCCGGCCCGCAGCGACATCGACCCTACAGCGATCGGCTGCGTTCTGCCGCACATCGGACTCCTCGACGTCGAGAGAGCCCCACGCCGCTACCGCATCCGCCTGATGGGAAACCAGATCGTCAACTGGTACGGCTGCGACGTGACCGGCCGCTATCTGGACGAGATCGATTTCGGCGTTTCCCTCAGGTTCACCTTTCAGATCCTCGACCAGGTCGTCGACAAGGTGGCGCCGGCCCACATGAGCGGCGAATACACCAAGTACGACGGTCGTTGCATCCGCTACGAACGGCTTTTTCTGCCGCTTTGCGACAGAGCCTCCAGGGTGACGGCGCTGATCGGCGCCGCTATGCCCCTGCCCGCCGGCGCACCCGTCCTCGGCGACCACCTGGATATCTGAGGGCCCGGGCGGGCCTTCGCGGCCGTCTAAACGGATCGATAACGAATTGTTAAGATTCTCAGGTCACCCTTTTTTGCAGGATGCGGCAAAAGATTCGCCGCGACGCAGCTCAATAGAGGAATGGGCAAGAGCCTTGGCTAAATCGGGTGTCTCCATGGCCACTTCGCGGACGCAGAACCGCCGTGAGTGGCCCCGTTACACGGCAGAGAAGAGCTTCGCTCTGGCCGCCAACGTGGACGGCAAGATCCTGCCCTGCACCGTCGCCGATGTCTCCCTGGGCGGCGCCAAGCTGATCTTCGACAGCGAAGCGCCGAAGCTCCCGACGTCCGGCGACGCCACGGTCGAGCTCAGCCACCCCGACAGCGGATCTGTCCACTGCGCCACCGTGTGGCAAAGCGACAAGGAAATCGGCATCGAGTTCGATTTTTCCGAGGATTCCCTGGGCCTGATCTCGATCTGCATCCGCAACATGATCGACCTGGAGCACCACCCCCAGGCCCTGGCCGGGTAAGCCCCTTGCCGGCGCCTGGCCGGCATCTCACGAAATTTCATTGGAAAGCGACCGGCGGGCGGAAAGCCGCCGCTGCGTCACTGTCTGTCGCTATTCGGAAACGACAACCGACTTGCGCGCCCGCCCCCAGGTTGAAGAACCGCTATCGGCAAGGGGGTCGTTCGCAGGCTGCTGCGGCGCGTCAACTTCATCCTGATCGTCGCGCTCGCTCAGCACCTTGTTGAGGGGACGGAGCGGGCGGCGGAGATAAGGACTGATAAAGGTTGCGCGATTCCCCGAGCCAAACTTGGTCACTTGGGCTTGCCCTGCTTTTTTTATGCTATTTCTGACGGTTGAGAAGGATGCTCGCACCGCCCTCTTAGCCTGTCAACGAGACCGCCGGGTGCCTGCCTGTGGAACTTGGGGGTAACTCGAATTCAACTTCTGCTTCAATGCCTAAGCCGAGGCCGGCGGCCATCGCGGCGGCGGGCGCATCCATTCCGGCATACTACCTTTGCGAGAAGACAGGCTGTTCCCTATCCCAGCAGGGCACGGCGGCGCCCGGTCATCCTCTCCAGCACCTCGTAGAGCTCCCGGCTGCCGTCCAGGCCGCCGCTGCGCAGCGCCTCGCGGATCGTTTCCCGGGCTTCCGCCGCGCCCTCCGGCGGCGTGCCGTCCAGCCCCGCGGCAAAGGCTTCCAAGTCACGGGCGGTCGCCGCGGAATCCGGGGCGCCGCGCGCCATTTCCTGCGCCGCGATCTTCATGGCGTTGGCAACCAGCCGGGCGCGGTAGCGCGCATCACCCTCCAGCGTCGGCAGGACGTTATCCAGCAGTTCACGCCGCGCCAGTTCCAACAGGCGCAGGCCGTCAGCCTCGCCG
>JBNKHC010000084.1:0-20052 GCA_050290145.1 Kiloniellaceae bacterium
TCACCGCCAGCGGCCGCGGCGCGGTCGCCGAGCAGATCCTGCAGATCGCCTTCGAGCGCGGCGTGAAGGTGCGTACCGACGCCGATCTGGCCGAAATCCTGGCGGCGGTCGAGGTGGAGAGCGAGATCCCCCTGGCCGCGCTGGCCGGGGTCGCGGAGATCCTCCGCTACCTCTACCAGACCGACGGCCAACCAGCCGGCGGCCAACCAGCTGGCGCCGCCGGCGGGCAAGAGACAAACGAGGAGAAGCAAGCGTGAGCCATACAGCCGCCATCGAGTCCGAGATGCATTCCCTCACGGCGCGCCTGCGCAAGGCGCGCCAGGGGCTGTCGACCGGCACCATCGTCGACCTGACGCCCATCGAGGAAGACGTGAAGGGCCTCTGCCAGGCGATCGAGACCCTGCCGGCCGACGACAGCCGACAGCTGCGCCCGCGCCTCTTCGGTCTGGTGGAAGAGGTCAACCAGCTGGGCGAGAACCTGCGCGCCGGCCTGGGCGAGCTGGCCCAGCTGCTGAACGCCGCCAGCGAGCGCCGCAAGGCGCTGACCGCCTACGCGGCGCCCAAGACCGACAAGCCCTAGGAGCGAATCAAGCGGAGCGCCTTGGGGGGCGATTGGGGACACTTTATGGATCTCGGTGAGTACTTCCGTTTCTTTCTGGCGCTGGCCTTCGTGCTGGTGCTCATCGCCGGCCTGGCGGCCCTGCTGCGCCGCTCGGGCTTCGGCGAACGCCTGGCCGCGACGCCGAGCAGCGCCGGCCAGCGCCGCCTCAGCCTGGTCGAGGTGCGCCCGCTGGACGCCAAGCACAAGCTGGTCCTGCTGCGCCGCGACGACCGCGAGCACCTGGTGCTGCTGGGCGCGGCCAGCGACCTGCTGATCGAAAGCGACATCCCCGCACCGCCGGCCCAGCCCGCCGCGGAGGAGGCCGCGGCCAAGACCGATGCCAGGGGCCCCGAGACCCTGGTGACCCGCCTGGCCGGCAAGCTGCGGAGGCAGACGCCGTGAAGCGCTTCCGCTCCCCCGCCGCCCTTCTGCTCCTCGCCGTCCTGCCGGCCCTGCTGCTGCTCCTGCCGGGCGAGGCCCTGGCCCAGGCGCTGACCTTCGACCTCGGCGCCGAAACCGCCGGCACCACCACCGGGCGCATCATCCAGCTCATCGTCCTCATCACGATCCTGAGCCTGGCGCCCTCGATCCTGGTGATGATGACCTCTTTCACCCGTATCGTCGTGGTGCTGTCCTTCCTGCGCACGGCCATGGGCCTGCAGCAGACGCCGCCCAACTCGGTGGTGGTGAGCCTGGCGCTCTTCCTCACCGCCTTCGTCATGATGCCGACCCTGGAGGCGGTCTACGACGAGGCCCTGGAGCCGCTGATCGCCGAGGACATCACCGAGTTCGAGGCCCTGGACCGCGCCCAGGGCCCGGTGCGCGACTTCATGCTGGGCCACGTGCGCGAGAACGACCTGCGCCTCTTCCTGGACCTCACCGACGCGGGCGAGGTCGAGGGGCCGGCGGCCACGCCGATGCGCGCCCTGATCCCCGCCTTCATGATCAGCGAACTGCGCCGCGCCTTCGAGATCGGCTTCCTGCTGTTTCTGCCCTTCCTCATCATCGACATGGTGGTGGCCTCGATCCTCATGTCCATGGGCATGATGATGCTGCCGCCGGTGATGATCTCCCTGCCCTTCAAGCTGATCTTCTTCGTGCTGGTCGACGGCTGGTACATGGTGGCCGGCAGCCTGGTGCAGAGCTACGGCTAGGAGGCGGGCCGACGGCACAGTCGCGCTCGTTCCCGTAGACACCCTTCGCTGGCCTTCGTAGAGTGCCCCATTGCGCGACTTGTAAGGGGCGGAACCGCTGTGCCATCCGATGTCGTGGAACGAAGGCTCGCAGCAATTCTCGCGGCCGACATGGTGGGCTACAGCCGTCTCATGGAGTCTGACGAGGCAGGCACGATCGCTCGGCAGAGGACCTATCGGGCCGAAATCATCGACCCAAAAATCTCGAAACATCACGGACGTATCTTCAAGACCATGGGCGACGGCCTCTTGGCGGAGTTCGCCAGTGTCGTCGATGCTATCGCCTGCGCGGTCGAGTTCCAGCGGGCTATAGCCGAGCGTGACGCGGATCTGGCGGGAAAAGAGCGGATCCGCTACCGGGTCGGAATCAACCTCGGCGACGTCGTCATCGATGGTGACGACATCCTGGGCGAGGGCGTCAACATTGCCGCCCGCCTGGAAGGCCTCGCCGAACCCGGCGGCATCTGCATTTCGGGCAGCGCCTTTGATCAGCTCGGCCAAAAAGTCGCAGCCGGCTATGAGTATCTCGGCGAGCAGCAGGTCAAGAATATCCGCAAGCCGGTGCGCGCCTATCGCGTGCTGTTGAATCCAGAGATGGCCGGAAGGGTCCTCGGCAAGAGCAGGCCCTCCCGATCCCGTATCCTGACGCGAGGCCTCGCGGCCCTCGCGGTCACGGTCGCTGCGCTAGCAGGAGGATTCTGGTGGTGGCAGGCGCAGACACCGGATTTCCCGCCGGCACGGCCGGAGAACAGGGCCTTGCCGCTGCCCGAGAAGCCTTCGATCGCAGTGCTGCCCTTCACCAATATGAGCGAAGACAGGACGCAGACATATTTTTCCGAGGGAATCTCGGAGGACATCATCACCGATCTCTCAAAGCTTTCAGGCCTCTTCGTCGTCGCCCGCAATTCGTCCTTCACCTATAAGGGCGCACCCTTGGACGTGAGAAGAGCGGCCGAGGAACTGGGTGTCCGCTATGTCCTGACCGGCAGCGTCCGGCGCGCCGGCCAGCAGGTGAGAATCAATGCGCAGTTGATCGACGCAGAGACTGGCGGTCATCTCTGGGCCGACCGCTACGACGGAAAGCTGGACGATGTCTTTGGCCTGCAGGACACCATAACGAACGAAATCGTCACGATCCTCGCGGTAAAGCTGACCTCCGGCGAGCAGCAACAGGTGGCGCTCCGGCAGACCGCCAATGCGCAAGCCTATGATGTCTTCCTGAAGGGATGGGATCAGTATCTGCGCCAGACGCCGGAGAGCCTTGGTACCGCGATTACGTACTTCGAGAAAGCCGTCGAGCTGGATCCGGACTATTCACGCGCCTATGCGGCATTGGCCGCCACCTACTGGCAGATCCACCGGAGGTACTGGCACGCCAAGTTTAATATCCCTACCGTGCATGAAGCCCGTTTCAAGGCGGAGACGTTTCTCGAAAAGGCCAAGCGGCAGCCAACGGCGCTAAGTCACCAGGTCGCCGCCGCAATGCTGTCTCTACAGAGCCGCCACACGGAAGCAATTGCCGAGGCCGGCAAGGCCATCGGCGTCGACCCCAACGATGCGGACAGCTATGTTGCCCTGGCGGGCGCGCTGAGCCTGGCCGGCAATCCGGAAGAAGCACTTCAGTTGATGCAAAAGGCGATGCGGCTGAACCCCTATTTCCCTGCCTACTACCTCTATGAATTGGGACTGGCACAGTTCGGCGTTGAGAACTTCCAGGCAGCGGCGGCTACGCTGGAAAAAGCAACCGCCCTAAACGCCGATGATCGATGGTCCTACAGGCTGCTGCTCGCGGCCTATGGGCAGTTGGGCCGAACAGCAGATGCGGAACGGCTAGCTGCGGCCGTCGAGAGGAACTGGCGCGGCTTCGATCCGGTCAGCGTCAGCGCCATCCTGTTCTGGTACCCCTTTAAGGAGCCGGCGGATCGCGAACGGCTGGCTACCGGCCTGCGCTTGGCCAATGTGCCGGACTAGGGCGCCCTCCGAAGGGTCAGAACTTCACAGGCTGGCCGGGCGCCGCCTCCAGCATCTCCACCGGCGCATCGCCCAGCGCTTCCTTGAGCTCTTCGGGCCTGCGGTTGATTACTGGGTAGGTCCCATAGTGAATGGGAATAACCTGCTTCGGCCTGATATAGTTCTTGAGCGCATAGGCTGCGCCTTCCGGGTCCATGGTGAAATGGCCGCCGATGCAGATAAGTGCCAAGTCCGGCTTGTAGAGCTCACCGATCAAAGCCATGTCGCCGAATACAGCGGTGTCGCCGGAATGATAGATCCTGAAGCCGTTTTCCAGCTCCACCACGTAGCCCACCGGAACGCCCCCCGCCAGGTGCCTGGGCGCTTTTGCCTGCGGTTCTTCGAGGTTCAGACGAAAAAGATCCACAGATGAGCTGTGTTCGGCCGGGACCATATGAACCTTGATGCCGCGGCCCAGCGGCTCGACGCTTCCGCCCTTGTTCATGGCGATGACACTTTCGCCGTCCAGAACCCCCAGCGCCACGAGATTGTTGGCGAACTCATAGTTGGCGACGACCTTGGCGCCGGTGAGGCGGGCCAGTGCCGGCAGGTCGACAGTGTGGTCGGAATGGCCATGGGTCACGAGAATCAAGTCGACCCTGCCAAGCGCTTCGAGTTCGCGATAACGGGCTGGCGTCTTGGGGTTCTTGGTCAGGAAGGGATCGATCACGATGACCTTGCCCGTAGTACTGGTGATACGTGTTGTCGCATGCCCGAGCCACAGCACCTCGACCTCAGCCCAGGCCATTCCCGGAAGGGACTGGAACATCGCAACCAGAACAATGATCATTGCACTTGGCAGTGTTCTCATAGCGGTCTCCCAATCAATGCGCGGGCTGCAAGGCTGGTGATCAACTGTCATCGCCCTGCTGCGATCATAGACGTTTTTGGCGGAGCGAGGATAGCGGTCACACCGGCACTCGGAGCCGGCGGTTATGGTCTCCCGCCCTTCAAGCCGGGCTTCTTCGTGCCGCTCGACGGCTGGTACATGGTCGCCGGCAGCCTGGTGCAGAACTGCGGCTGGTCTTCCGGCGAAGTCACCGCAAAGCAGGCGCTTGAGCGGCGCATTCGGTCTCCAGCCGCTGTTGTGCTAGAGTGCGGTTCACACCCCTGACCGGGGCCTGGAAGTGGGCAGCCGAGGGCCGATGTCGGGTTCAGTGATCTATTGCATCGATGGGGATGACCGCATCTCCGAGGTGAATGAGGAATGGCAGCGCTTTGCCGAGGAAAACGGCGGCGATCCTCACCCCGCGGCTGTTCTCGGGCGCAACCTCTGGGACTTCATTGCCGATGAAGGCAACCGTAGCCTTTATCGCTGCATCGTCCACGAGGTGCGCCAGAAGGCTGCGCCGATCACTATCCCCTTCCGCTGCGATTCCCCCACCGTCGAGCGCCACATGACCATGACCATCGTGCCGGGCAGCCTGGGCGAGGTCGTTTTCGTCGCCGCCCTGCAGTACGCCTTCGACCGGCAGCCACAGCCCACCGGCAGCGCGACGGAGAGAGCCCAGACCATTGTCGAGTGCGAGAACTGTCACCGGCTCTGGGCCGGAAACGGCTGGCAGCACTGCTGGGAGGTCATCCGCCAGGGCGACATCGAGATCGACGACCGGCCCATCAAGGTGCTGCACACCCGCTGTTCCGCCTGCTGAGAGCCTGCCGGAAACGCTGCGAGGTCGAGACTGGGCCAGAGAAAGGCGCATAGCGGAAACCCGCCCCGCCGGGGAAAGGGCAGGCTGAGGCATCACCGCTACGCGAAGGTCTCCCGCATGCCCGGCGCCCCTATTCCCAGCGACTGCGTCGACTTCATCCACGCACTACGCCGCGACGACATTCCGCAGAGCGCCCGTCACGCGGGTCACCGCCTGCTGCTCGACACCCTCGGCACCGCCGCCGCCGGCAGCGCCACCCGGGCGAGCCGCATCCTGCGCGACCACGCCGTCCGCTTCCACGGGGCCGGCGAGGCCGGCGCGCGCCTGCTCCTCGACGGGCGGCGGGTGGCGCCCCAGGGCGCGGCCCTGGCCGGGGCCGGCACCATCGATTCCATCGACGCCCACGACGGTCATCGCCTGACCAAGGGTCACGCCGGGGTCACCGTGCTGCCGGCGCTGCTCGCCTTCAGCGACGAGCTCGCGCCCTGCAGCGGCGCGGAGTTCCTGACCCGCCTGGTGCTGGGCTACGAGATCGCGACGCGCGCCGGCATCGCGCTGCACGCCAGCGTCGCCGACTACCACACCTCCGGGGCCTGGAACGCGCTGGCCGCCGCGGCGCTCGGCGCCCGCGCGCTGGGCCTCTCCGCAGCGCAGACGGCCCATGCCCTCGGCATCGCCGAGTACTACGGCCCGCGCAGCCAGATGATGCGGGTCATCGACCACCCGACGATGCTGAAGGACGGCTCCACCATGGGCGCCATGGCGGGGGTCAGTGCCGCCCTGCTGGCGGCCGAGGGCTTCACCGGCGCCCCCGCCGTGACCGTGACCGGCGAGGCGCTGGCGGCGACCTGGGGCGATCTCGGGAAGCGCTGGACCATCGAGGAGCAGTACATCAAGGCCTACCCGGTCTGCCGCTGGGCGCAGCCGGCGGTGGAAGCCGTCCTGTCGATCAGGCGGAACCACGACTTCGCCCCCGGGGCCGTCACGCGGGTGACCATCCACAGCTTTACCGAGGCGGTACGCCTGGCCACGCGGCGGCCGCAGACAAGCGACGCCGCCCAGTACTCCCTGCCCTTCCCGGTCGCCGCGGCGCTGCTGCGCGGCCGGCTGGGCGTCGCCGAGATCGACGGGCCGGGCCTGGCCGACCCGCAGGTGCTGGCCCTCAGCGAGGCCATGGTGCTGGTGGAGGAGCCCGACTACTGCGCCCGCTTCCCGGCGGAGCGCTGGGCCCACGCGGTGGTCGAGCTGGCGGACGGACGGCGCCTGGTCTCCGAGCCCTGCCCGGCGCGCGGCGACCCTGAGGCGCCCTTCAGCGACGCCGAGGTCGCGGAGAAGTTCAACGGATTGGCGGGGCCGCTGCTGGGCGGCGAAGGGTGCGCGGCGCTGAGCGCGGCCTGCTGGACCATCGATGCCCAGGCCGACAGCCGCGCCTTCATCGACGAGGTACTCGCTCCCGTGGCGGCGCCGGCCTTAGCTGCGGCCGGCAGGGAAGCCTAATTGAGCTGGCTGAGGTTGCCCGCGCGCAGGCGCTCGCGGTAGTTGGCCATGAAGTCCTGCGCCTCGCTGACCTTGCTGAGCTCGTCGGCGATGGAGCTGACGGTGACCTTCTCCCCGTCGCCGACCAGCAGCTTGAAGGTGTCGGCATGGGGACCCTTGGCCATGGCCGCGCCGTAGCGCCGGTTCAGGTCCTCCAGTTCAACCGCCCGATCCGACAGCATGAGGGCGACGGCCAGGTTCACGACGAGCTGGCTTTCCTCCTCCTCCATCGGCCGGCGCGGCGGCAGCAGGGGAATGAGCTTCGAGAGAGAGGCGACCGCCGAGGGCCACTGACGCTGGCGCCAGTGAATGTCGGCGCGCAGGTGCTCGGCATCCAGGCTCTCGTCGCCTGCCAGCAGCTTCAGGGCATCGTCGGTGCGCCCCAGGTCCGACAGGCCGCGGGCGCGCAGCTGGCGGCGCTGCTTCTCCAGCTTTTCGCCGATACCCTCGACCTCGCTGATCTGCAGCGCGTCCAGCGCCGCCTCGGGGTTGCGGTCGAGCAGCCGCACCAACGCCAGGCGGGCGCCGATGCGTGCCTTTTCCTCGCCTTCCAGGCGGTAGCGCACCTGGCCCTCGAGCAGCTCCCCGGCGCGGTCCAGCAGATCGACCTCGACCAGGCGGTCGGCCAGACCGGCGATCATGCGGTCGCCTTCGGGACCCACGGGCGTCAGCTCCATGAATTCCTGATACAGCGCCAGGGCGCGCAGCGGCGGCACCTCCGGATCGCCGGCGCCGCGGTAGATCTCGGCGAAGACTTCGCGCATGCGCTGGGCTGCGTTGCGCGCCGCCGGGCCGTCCGGGAAGTTGCTGACCGCCTCGCGCAGCGCGTAGAGCGCTTCGCGGTGGCGGTCTTCCTTCACGTAGAGGTCGGCCAGCTTGCGCAGCAGGGTGAATTCAAAGAGGTCGCCGCGCCAGGCGAAGCGCAGGCGCTCCAGCTCGGCGATGGCCGCGGAGGACGACAGCGACCCCAGTTCCATGCCCAGGTCGATCAGCGCCAGTCGGGCGAGCGCCTGGGTGGGACGGTGCGGCCCGTCGCGGGCCTCGGTCCACAGCTTACGGGCCTGCTCGGGATCGCCGCTGGCAAGCTGCAGCGCGCCCTGGATGATCTTCACCCGCGCCAACTCCCGCCCGTCGGGCTGGCTGCGCAGCAGGGCGCCGAGCTGGATGGTCGCGGCCTCCAGGTTACCGGCGCGCAGGAAGGATTCCGCCGCCGCCAGGGCGAGGTCGAAACGCACGTTGCGCGGATAGGCGTCGATCAGGTCCAGGGTCTCGGCGAAGCCGGTGGCCGCCGCCTGCCAGTCCTCCGCCTGGGCGGCCAGGGCGGCCTGCCACAGCAGCGCCTCACGCTCGCCGACCAGGGCCGGATGGGCAAGGCTGACCGAGGCCCCGCGGAAGTCCTGCAGCATGACCTGGCTGGCGGCCTTCAGCAGGCGCACCTCCGGGTCCAGCGCCAGGCGCGGGTTCTCCGCCTCGATCACCCCGACCGACCCCAGGGTCTCGCTGTCCAGGCCGTGGGCGAAGTAGAAGCGCGCCAGGTCGAGCCGGGCGATGCCCAGGCGCTCGCCCCGCAGGCCGCGCATGGCCTGCTGCAGGGTCTGGCGGTTGTCCTGATAGTCCTCGATCCCGCCGCGCCGCCAGGCCTCCAGGTCGAAAAGGCCCGGGCTGTTGCTCAGCGGATCCGCGGCGCGCTCGGCGCTGCGGCGCTCTTCGGCCTTGGAGACCAGCAGGCCGTCGCGGTCGCGCACCAGCACGCCGCTGCGGATGGTGGCCACTTCGATCCCCGGGCTCAGCGGCTGCAGGGCGATGCCCTGATGGGTCGGCAGGCTGCGGAACTGCGGGAAGCTGTACGGCAGGATCAGGCCCATGCCGGCGCCGCGCGTCGGAACGATGACCAGGCGGTCGCCGGCGTCCGGATCGCTGACCCAGAGCATGCGCCCGGTGCCGATCACCGGGAAGCGGATGCGGCCGCCGTCCCCCTCTCCGTCTTTCGGGGACTCGATGACCGGGGCGGCCAGGCCGCGCTCCGGCAGCGGGCTGCGCGGACGCAGGTCGACGGTCCAGCGGCTGCCTTCGCGGCTGAGCCGCGGCGCCACGGTGGGTGTCGCGCCGATGATCAGGATGGTCGAGCCTTCATCTTCCAACAGGCGCACCTCGCCCAGGTGCGGCGCGGCAGCGGCGATGCGCTCGACCACGTCCTTGGGCGCGGGCCTGTCGAAGACCAGCCAGAGGTTCTCGCCGCGCCGGAAGGCCGCCGCCGCTGTCGGGCGCTGCCAGGAGAAGGTCATGACCACCGGCACGAAGGCCTCTGCCTTCGGCCCCTGGGCGCGCGAGGTCATGAAGCTCGGCATGGGCTCGGTCTTGATGGCAAAGCTGCCGCGGGCGCTGTCGGGAATGGCTGCCGCCTCGGCCGGCGCGGCTTTCCCAGGGTCGCCCTGCGCCTTGACGGGCTCGACCTCAGACGCCTTGGCTGCCGGCGCCGGCTTGGCCGCGGCGGCCTCGGGGGCCGGCTTCGCTTCGGTAGAGGCGGCGGGCATGGTGGCTTCCGGCGCGGCGACTAGGGCCTCTGGCGGCGGAGCGGCTGCGGCGTGGCGCGGCGGCTGGGCGGAGCGCGGCGTGGCCTCCACCTCGCCGCCCATGGTCTTGGGCACCAGCGGGGTCGGGACCTCGGCCTCGGCCGGAGCCGTCGTCGCGGGCGCTTCGGCGGGCTTCTCGGCGATCTTCTCGACCGGCTTCCCAGCAGGATCTTCAGTTTGCTTCTCGGCCGGTTCCGGCTGGGGTTCCTCCCGCGGCGAGAGATCCGCCACCTTCGGCTTCTCGACTGCCGGGGCCTTATCCGCCACCGGCGGCGGCGCGTCTGCCTGCTTTACCGGCCGGGCGTCGGCGTAGATGTCCATCACCACCTTCGGGCCGCTGCGCGTCACCTTCAGGCGGCTGCCCTCGGGCACCTCGACGGTGACGTCGTCCGCAGCGGCGCTGACTCCGTTGACCTGTGCCAGGCGGTCGGGGCGCAGGCCGGAGGTATCGAAGTCCGCCGGGCGGTCGAAAACGATCCGCGCACGCCCGGGCGCTTCTTCCAGGACGTTGCCCACCGGCTCGGGCCAGTCGAAGACCAGGCGGCTGAAATCGCTGTGCTGGCCGCCGCGCACCCGCACCCGGGGCAGATCCGCTTCCGGCGCCGCTGCTTGCTTCGGCGGCTGTTCCGCCTTCGCCGTCTCGGCGGCCTTGGGCGCTTCGGACGTCGCCTTCTGCAGATCGATCACCACCTTGTTGTCGAGGCGGAAATGCTTCAGCCCGTGGCCGGCGGTGAGCGGCAGGGTCAGGGTCCGGCCGTCGCCGGAGGTCTGCGGTGCGGCGGCATAGCCTGTCAGGCCGTCGCGCATCACGCGGCCCTGAAACTCGGCTGCCTCGCCAAAGGTGATGACCAGGCGGCCGTCCTCAATGCGCGCCTCGTAGTCGACCCGGCGCGGCCAGTCGAAGACCAGGCGCCCGTAGCTTTCGTGCAGGCCGCTGCGCAGCGGCACGCTGTCGGCGGCGCTGAGCGGCGCCGCCGCGGCGAAGATCAGAAAGAGGCCGAGCAGCAAGGACCGCATCAGCGCGCCTCCTCGGCATAGCTGTGCACGACGATGTCGACGCGGCGCGCCTGGGCCATGCGTTCCTCGGCTGACAGCTCGGCATCGATATCGGCGTAGTGAGCGGCGCCGTAGCCGCGCACGACGATGCTGCCCTGATAGCCCAGCTTGGTGAGCCGGCCGGAGACCGCCGCCGCCCGGGCCAGGGAAAGCTCCCAGTTGGAAGGGTAGATACTCTGCGGCTGGCTGGGGTCGGCGTGGCCGGCCACCTCGATGACGTTGCGCAGGTTGCGCAGCACGCCGCTGAGAACGAAGACCGCCTTCTCGCCGGTCTCGCCCAGCTCGATGGCGCCCGGCGGGAACAGCAGATCGCCGGGCACCGAGATGACGAGGCTCTCCGCCTCGCGACGCACCCGCGCCCCGCCCAGGACGTCGTTGGCCGCCATCTGCTCCTGCATCACCGCGGCCAGGTAGTCCAGGTCAGTGCCCGGCACCCGCTCCACCTCGTCGGCTGCCTTGTCGGCGGTCGGCAGGGGAACTGTCACCTCCTGCAGGCTGGACAGTTGCGGCGACAGGGCATCGACCAGGTTCTGCCAGTCCTCCTCCTTGATCGTCGACATGGAGAACAGCAGCACGAAGAAGGTCAGCATCAGCGCCGCGAGATCCGTGAAGGTGAGCAGCCAGGCCTGGGAGGTGTCGTGGCGCCCGCGGTAGATCAGGGTGCTGCCGGCGACCATTTGCCAGCCCTCCCCCGCCGAGTGCGCCGCCTTGCGGCCGTCGGACTTGCCGCGCGCCTCGGGCTCCTTGCTGCTGCGCTCGCCGGCCATGCTAGTTCTCCCCGGCGCCCGCCGCCGGCCCCTCGGGCCGCAGCGCGTCAAGCTGGATGGTGAAGTACAAACGCACCTGGCCGGCGAAGGACGGCAGCAGCCCGGTCGAAAGACGCGGCGCCTCCAGGCCCTGCCGTTCCAGTTCGCGCACCAGCACGCCGGCACGCGCCAGGGCCGCGCGATGGCCCTCCAGGCCGCTGTTGCGGCCCTCTATGCCGTACAGCAGGTCCAGGCGGTAGGAGGGCCTGGCCACCGTCGGATCGACCAGCACCCCGGCAATTAGGCGCAGGGTCTCGGCGCCGTCGGGCACCAGCTCGCGGCCGCCTTCGGAGAAGAGGTCGCTTTCCGGAATGTCCACCTGCAGGGTCCAGCTGCCGGGACTGTCCCGGCGTTCGACGATCGGCAGGTCGCCGCCGAAAAGCTGATGCAGTTCGTCGATGACTTCCTCGGCACCCTTGAAGATATCGAGGGCCGCCGGACTGCGGCTCAGGTTGACCGGCGCCGGCAACACGCCCTGGAAGGCCTCGCGCACGCTGTCGACGACCGCCGAGCGCTTCTCTTCCTCAAAAGTGGAGAGGGCATTCAGAAGGATGAAGAAAGCCAGAAGCAGAATCTTCAGGCTCAGCAGGGCGACGATGTGGCTGCTGCTCTGCCGCTGGGCGGGTTGCTTTGCGACTCCAGCCATTGCCGGGTCACCCGAACAGCGCGTCGATATCGTCCTGGCTGATGGCGTTCTCAGGCAGCTGCGGGCCGTTCAGAAGATCCTCGTCGGGACGCGCCGGGGCGCCGCTCGGGGTGGTCTTCTTCTTCTCCTGCGTCTTGGCCGGCGCATCGCGCTTGATGTCGTCGCCGAAGGCGTGCAGCAGGGCATCGACCTTTGACTCGACCTGCTGCAGCGCGGTCACCACCTTGGTGATGCGCTGGCCGGTGATGTCCTGGAAGCCGCAGGCCTCGAAGATCGCTGTCACCGCGGCGGAGACCTGCCCGGCGATCTCCGGCTCCATTTTCTCGGTCAGCGCCTCGATGCCCTCAACGGCCTCGAAGATCTGGTGCGTCGCCTGCTCGGTCGCGCCGACGATCGCCGTCAGCTCGTCCGTGGCGGCGGGCAGATGCTCGGAGTTGATGTCGTCGGGGCGCAGCTCGGCGATCTCGGCGCGGGCGGTGTTGATGTAGCGCGCCAGCGCCTCGATGTCCGCGTAGACCTTCAGACCGACGGCCGTGAGGTCACCCTCGATGCTGTCGATAACCGACTCGACGATGGTGACGACCTCGGCGGGATTGATCGACCCCTCGGTCTTGTGCAGCTGCTGAAGCTGCGCCACGATTTTTTCTTTTACGGCCGTGACAGCCATGACTCGCCTCCTAGCCCAAATACGGGAGCTTCGTTGATCAGGGCTTAGAAGTTGCCGAGAACAGCAGAGAGCTTGGTCTTCAGAGTCGCTGCGTTGAAAGGCTTGACGATGTAGTTGCTGACGCCGGCTTCCTTCGCCGCGATCACGTTCTCGGTCTTGCTCTCGGCCGTGATCATGATGAAGGGCAGGTCCTTCAGCTTGGTGTCGGCACGGACTTCCGTCAGCAGCTGCATGCCGCTCATCGGCTCCATGTTCCAGTCGGAGATGACCAGCGAATATTCCTTGTCGCGCAGCTTCTGCAGGGCGGCGCTGCCGTCGGTGGCTTCATCGACATTGTTGAAACCGAGCTGCTTGAGAAGATTCCGAATGATCCGCAGCATGGTCTTGTAATCATCCACAATGAGGATCGGCATACCCATGTCGACAGACGACATTTCTCTACTCCCGTAATTGATCAAGCCCGCCAAAGGCACTTGTGAACCAGCCGAAAAGCTAGCTAATCGGCGTTAATAGTCGGTAAAAACATCAAGAAAGTCCGGTCTTTACGCCTATTCGCGGGGAATCGGCAGTTCGCGGCGCTGGGCCAGTTCCAGGGTGACCGTCTTAGCCCGTTCCGGGTTCATCTTGGCCAGGATCGGCGCCGATTTCCGCTCCTTCATGCGCTCGATGACCTCCAGCAGCACTTCCAGGTCGAGTTCCTCGAAGATCCGTGCGGCATCCTTGGGCTTCATGCTTTCGTAAATCTTAACGAGGCTCTGCATCTGCGCCTCGGTCTGCTCGTCGTGCTCGACCAGCAGCGCCTCGATGGAGGCCTGCAGGCGCTCCAGCTCCGTGATGCGCTGATCGATGCGCTGCTCGGCCGCCTTCAACAGCACCTCCCGCTCGTCGATCTCGCGGGCACGTTGCTCCAGTTCCTCGCGGCGCTGGGACAGCGACTGCAGCAGCACCAGTTCCTCGTCGGTCATCTGGAAGATGTCGGTCGAGATGTTGGAGATCTGGCTTTCCGGGATCGGTCCCGCGGGCGCAGTCCCCTCGGCGGCATCTCCGGCCATCGGCCCGGCGT
Source organism: Kiloniellaceae bacterium (assembly GCA_050290145.1). GTDB lineage: Bacteria > Pseudomonadota > Alphaproteobacteria > Kiloniellales > Kiloniellaceae > Pelagibius. Next base: position 13,804 of record JBNKHC010000084.1, read on the forward strand.
CTTCCGTCATGGCCGGATCGCCGGCCGCGGTCTCCTGCGGCGGCGGCAGGTCGCCGGCGGCGAAGGCCGGCGCCGAAGCGCTGAAGGTCTGCCACAGGCCGGCGAACTTCACCCCCGCGCCGAGGGCGGCGACCAGAATGAAGACCGGCAGAAAGCGAAAACGCATGACCTAACCTCGCAGCAGCAGCGGAACTAGCGGATGGCCTGCAGCGTCCGCATCAGCTCGCTGTCGGCCTCCGACAGCTTGCGCTTGGCCAGCTTGGCAATGCCGCGCGGGGCGCTTTCCTTGGCCGCCAGGCTGTCCGTCAGGCTGTCCGTCAAGCTCTGGGCGGCGCGCGCCTTGACCGCGTCGAGAGCGCCGCTTTCCAAGGCGGCGGCACCCAGCGTCTCGGGCGCGCGGGGCTCGGCGGTCCGCGGCTGCAGCGCCTGGGCGCGCGAGGCCTTGGCCTGGGGCACCTGCGGCATCTCGGCGCGCAGCGCCGGCGCCACCCCCGTGGCGGCCTGGGTGGCCTTGCGCGAGGCGGCGATCTGCACCTCCAGGCGGTCGGCGATCTCGTTGCCCTTCTTCACCAGAAAGGCCATTTCGTCGGCCAGGCGGCAGGCGTCGCTGACGTTCTTGGCCAAGGCCTCCCCGGCGGTGCCGCTGCCCTCCTTCAGGGCCATCAGCCCGCCCTGCGCCTCGTTGGTCGCGCTGGCGAACTCGGCGAAGAGCTTCTCCATATCGCGCTTGGCTTCGCGCAGCTGGGTGAGCTTGCGGTTCAGGGTCGCGGCATAGCAGATGGCTACGACCAGCAGCAGGCAGATGACTGCATCGAAAACAAGACCGTAGTCCTGCAGCAAAGCCATCAAGACTCTCCTCCTCCCTCTCTCACGATCTTATCGTTGACCTGCACGGCGATATGGCCGCCGCGCCTGCCCATGCGGCCGCGGAACATCGGCACGTCGCCGCAGCGCAGCTCGACCTTGGAATTGGGCGTGCAGTTCAGTTCCAGCTGGCTGCCCTCGATCCACTCCAGCACCTGGCCCAGCGGCAGCTCGACCTGGTCCAGCACCGCGTCGATGGTGACGTCGGTCTGCCACAGCTCGGCGGTCAAGTGGCCTTCCCAGATGGAGTCACGGCCGAACTTCTCGCCCATGAACATCTGCAGCAGCAGTTCGCGCACCGGCTCCAGCGTGGCGTAGGGGATCAGCAGCTCGATGAGGCCGCCGCGGTCCTCCATGTCGACGCGCAGGGTCACCACGATGACCGCGTTGGCCGGCCGGGCGATGGTGGCGAAGCGCGGGTTGGTCTCCAGGCGGTCGAAGCGGAAGGTGACCGGCGACAGCGGGTCGAAAGCGGCCGAGAGATCGGCCAGCACCACGTGGACCATGCGCTCCACCAGGTTGCGCTCGATGGTGGTGTAGGGCCGGCCCTCGATGCGCATGGCCGCGGTGCCGCGCCGGCCGCCCAGCAGCACGTCGACGATGGAGTAGATCAGGGCGCTGTCCACCGTCATCAGGCCGTAGTTGTCCCACTCCTCGGCCTTGAAGACCGAGAGCATGGCCGGCAGCGGAATGGAATTCATGTGGTCGCCGAAGCGCGCCGAGGTGATGTTGTCGAGGCTGACCTCGACGTTGTCGGAGGTGAAATTGCGCAGCGAGGTGGACATCATGCGCACCAGGCGGTCGAAGACCACCTCCAGCATCGGCAGGCGCTCGTAGGAAACCAGGGCGGAGTTGAGGATCGCCTGGATGCCGGACTCTTCGCCGTCATCGTCGCCGGCCCCGGCAACGCCCAGCAGGCTGTCGATCTCGCTCTGGTCGAGGACACGGGTCGAACCGCCGCCGCCTCCATCGGCGGCGCCACCGCCGTCGGAGGCGCCGGCGTCGTCGTCCGCCTCGCCCTCCTCGGCCATGGCTTCCCACTCCGCCATCATCGCTTCTTCGTCGGCCATCTCAGCCCTTAACCCCTTGATCGCACTGACTAACTCTCGTCAGCCCCAGCCCTCTATTGGACCAGCATTTCCTTGAACAGCACGTCGCGCACCTTGATCGGATGGACCGCGGTGTTGACGCGCATCAGCAGCTCTTCGCGCAGGCGCTGCACCCCGGCCGAACCGCGCAGGTCCTCGACCCGCAGCTCGCGCAGATAGACCTGAAAGTTGTCGACCACGCGCGGCAGCAGATTGGTCAGCTCGGCGCGGTCCCCCTCGCGGGTCAGCTCCAGGCTGATGGAGATCTTCAGGTAGTTGTTCTTCTTGCCGCCGGTATTGAGGTTGACCAGCATCTGGGGCAGGTCGAAGAAAACGGCGCGGGTGTCGACCGGCGCCACCTCTTCCTCGACGTGCTCCTTGTTGAGACCGAGCAGCGGGTCCAGCAGGCCCGCGAAGTAGGCTCCCGCGGCGCCGCCGATCAGCAGCAGGATCGGCAAAATAATGAACAAGACCAGCTTCTTGCCATTGAGGCCACCCTTCGGGGTTGCCTCGATCTCCATATCGCCGAGGTCTTGTGTAACCGCCTGATCGGCCATACCAGTCAACCTATTCAGTTATCATGAGTTTTCGCCCAGTCAGAGCCTACGGAACGTTGGTTAAGACTTGGTTGAAAGCGTTGATTTCTCGGGGAACCAAGCCCTGCCCGGCCGCCGCCCAGAGAACGCCTCCCGGGGGCCGGCTCCGGAGGGCGGGGGCAAGATCTGCCGGGCAAGCTCTGCCACGGCCTGGGCCCGGACCGCCCCCGCCGCCCCCAGCCCAGACGGCAAAGCCCCGGAATCCCTTAGCGCCGCTTCTCCGCTGCTCCTGGCACGCCTCTTGCGTGGAGAGGGGCGCCGGGCAGGAAGCCCAGCACTGCCCAAAAGAGGAAGTCAGGACTATGGAGAACGCCGGTTACATCGCGCTATCGCGCCAGATGGTCTTGCGGCGGGAGATGGATGTCATCGCCAACAACATGGCGAACATCAACACCCCCGCCTACAAGGGCCAGAGCATGCTTTTCGTCGAGTATCTGGAAACCTCGGATTCCGGCGAGAAGATGAGCTTCGTTCAGGACGTCGCCCTGGTGCGTAACCTGACCGAAGGCCAGATGACGACCACCGACAACCCGCTCGACCTCGCCATCTCCGGCGAGGCCTACTTCGAGATCGATACGCCCACCGGGTCCCGCTACAGCCGCAACGGCACCTTCCAGCTCAATGCAGACGGCGAGCTGGTCACCTCCAGCGGCGAGCGGGTCCTCGGCGAAGGCGGCAACCCCATCACCCTGCCGCTGAACAGCTCCGACGTGACGATCACCCGCGACGGCACCATCTCGACCGACCAGGGCCCGGCCGGCCGCCTGCGCCTGGTCCGCTTCGAGAACGAGCAGGCCCTGGTGAAGCTGGCCGACGGCCTCTATGACGCCGACGGCCAGAATCCCCTGCCCGCGGAAGGCACCGAGGTGCTGCAGGGTGCCATCGAGGGCTCCAACGTCCAGGGCATCATCGAACTGACACGGATGATCGAGACGGTCCGGAGCTATTCCGCCACGGGCCGCATGGTCAATGACGAACACGAACGCCAGCGCCGCGCGATCCAGACGCTCGGCGGCACGGCCCAGGCATAAGCGAGGCTAGAGAGATGCGATCACTGAACATCGGCGCGACGGGGATGCTGGCTCAGCAGCTCAACGTCGAGGTCATCTCGAACAACATCGCCAACATGAACACAACCGGCTTCAAGCGGCACCGGGCGGAATTCCAGGATCTGCTGTACCAGAACCTGCGCCGCGTCGGCTCAGCCTCCTCCGATGCCGGGACCATCGTGCCCACCGGCGTGCAGCTCGGCCTGGGCGTGAAGTCGGCCGCGATCTACCGCATATCCGGCCAGGGCAACATCCAGCAGACCGAAAACCCGCTGGACCTGGCGATCAACGGCCGCGGCTTCCTGATGGTCGAACTGCCCAGTGGCGAGACCGCCTACACCCGCGCCGGCAGCCTGCAGCTCAGCCCCGACGGCGACATCGTCACCGCCGACGGCTATGTGGTGCAGCCAGGCATCACGGTGCCGGACGACGCGGTGTCGATCACGGTGAACGAGAGCGGCGAGGTCTACGTCGACCTGGACGGCCAGGTGGCCCCGGTGCGCGTCGGCCAGCTGGAGCTCGCCAACTTCGCCAACGAGGCCGGCCTCGACGCCGTCGGCCAGAACCTGCTGATGGAGACCGCCGCCTCCGGCCAGGCCACCGTGGCCACCCCGGGCTCGGCCGGCTTCGGCCTGATCATCCAGGGCGCCCTGGAGACCTCCAACGTCAACGTCGTCTCGGAGATCACCAACCTGATCACCGCCCAGCGCGCCTACGAGATGAACTCCAAAGTCATCGAGTCCTCGGACGAGATGATGCGCACCGTGACGCAGCTGCGCTAAGCGGGAGGCTGAAGATGCGTAACACGACAGCTTCCCTGGCTCTCCTGGCCCTGCTGGCCGCGGCGCTGCTGCTGCCGCTGCCGCAGGCCCGGGCCGAGACCGCCGCCCCAAATTCTGCGGGGCAGGATCTGCTGACCCTGCGTGCCAGCAGCGTGGTCGAGGACGACGTGGTGCGCCTGCGCGACCTCTTCGACGGTATCGCCGACCCGGCGGTGGCCGAGACCCCGGTCGCCAAGGCACCGCAGCCGGGCGCCTCGATCGACGTCGGGGCGCGCTGGCTGGCCGCCGTGGCCAAGGCCCACGGCCTGCCCTGGCAGCCGCGCTCGCGCTACGAGCGGGTCAACCTGCGCCGCGACAGCCACGACATTCCGAGCGAGGAAATCGAGGACGCCCTGCGCACGGCCCTGGCCGACCAGGGCCTGGACGGCGAAGTGCGCCTTTCCTTCGACCAGCCGGGCCTGCGCCTGAGCCTGCCGAGCACGGCCGAGCGCAGCCTGCGGGTGACGCGCCTGACCCTCGACCCCTCCTCCGGGCGCTTCCTCGCCCACCTGGTGGCCCCGGCCGCCGGCGAGCCCAAGGCGACCCTCTCGGTCACCGGCCGGGCGCTGGAGATGACCGAGGTGCCGGTGCTGACCCGCCGCGTCAATCCCGGCGAGGTCATCCGCGCCCGCGACATCGAGTGGATGAGCGTCCAGGCCAACCGCCTGACCCGCACCACCGTGGTCGACGTCGCCAGCATGATCGGCATGAGCCCGCGCCGCCCGATTCGCGCCCAGGACCTGGTGCGCAGCACCGACCTGCAGACCCCGGTCATGGTGACCAAGAACACCCTGGTGACCATCCGCCTGCAGACCGAGCGCATGCAGCTGACGGCCCAGGGCCGGGCGCTGGAAGACGGCGCCGAGGGCGACGTCGTGCGCGTCATGAACACCAAGTCCAATACCGTCGTGAACGCCGTCGTCGTCGACGCCGGCAGTGTGATCGTGGTGCCCGCCACCGTCACCGCAGAACGCTAAGGGGAGACAGGTAGATGTCCCGAACCCGCGAGCCCAAGATGAAGAAAGCCCTGAAGCTGGCCCTCAATGCCGGCCTGATCGTTGCCGCCGGCGTCAGCTTGAGTGCCTGCAACATGTTGAACCGCCTGGCCGCGGTCGGCGAGGAGCCCAAGCTCTCCACCATCCAGAGCCCGGCCCCCCTGGCCGCGCCGCAGGCGGTCTCCCTGCCGATGCCGGCGCCCCTGCCGGTGGAGCGGCAGCCGAACTCCCTGTGGCGTCCCGGTTCCCGCGCCTTCCTGAAGGACCAGCGCGCCAGCAACGTCGGCGACATTCTGACGGTGATCATCGAGATCGCCGACAACGCGGCCATCAACAACACCACGACGCGCAACCGCAATGCCTCCGAGAACTCCTCGGCCAGCGCCTTCCTGGGCTACGAGACCCAGCTGAGCCGGATCTTCCCGGACGCCATCGATCCGACCAACCTGGTCGACCTGGACAGTGACTCCCAAACGACCGGCGGCGGCGGCGTCAACCGCAACGAGTCGATCAACCTGCGCGTCGCCGCGCTGGTCACCCAGGTGCTGCCCAACGGCAACCTGGTGCTGGCCGGCCGCCAGGAGGTCCGCGTCAACTTCGAGAAGCGCGAGTTGCAGGTCGCTGGCATCATCCGCCCGGAGGACATCACCTCCACCAACACCATCGACTACGACCAGATCGCCGAGGCCCGCATAGCCTACGGCGGCCAGGGCCAGATCTCCGACGTCCAGCAGCCCCGCTACGGGCAGCAGGTCTTCGATATCCTCTGGCCCTTCTAAGTCCTGCTTCGCATCCTCCATCGCAGGCAGAAAAAGGGCCGCGTCTAAGACGCGGCC
>JBNKHC010000085.1:0-2463 GCA_050290145.1 Kiloniellaceae bacterium
CGGCCAGGAAGGTGACGACGTCATCTACGGCGGCGATGGCGACGACGTGGTGATCCACACGCTCTCCGAGGAGACGACGGGGGCGACCGGCAACCACTACGACGGCGGCCACGGCACCGACAAGCTGGTGCTGAACCTGACCGCGGCGGAGGCGGCCAACGCCACCATCGCCCAGGCGGTGCAGGACCTGGCGGCCTTCATCGGGGCCAACAGCGATCCTTCCTCGATCAGCGGCAGCGGTGCCCTGGGCAGCTTCGCGGCCCTCGGCCTCGAGGTGCGCAACTTCGAGGACCTGGAAGTCCTGGTCGACGGCGTGCCGATTTCGCCGAACGCGGATGCCTTCACGCTGGTGACCAACCAGTCGACGCCCTTCGACGTGGACGAGAGCTACATCGCCCACTTCGGCGACGACGGCATCGGCGGTCCGGTGAGCCTGAACAGCGTGTCCGGCTCGGCCAGCTACAGCGCGCCGGACGTGACCGTCAGCGGCAACTTCAGCTATGTGGTCGAGAACGACGACATGGATGTGAGTGCGCCGGGCGCGGTGACCCTGGTCGACGACAGCGACGACAACACCCTGACCGGCACGGCCGGCCGCGACCTGATCGTCGGCGAGGCCAGCATTCCGTCGAACAACGTGACCATCAACGGCGCGGTTGCTGCGGGCTCTACCTTCAACGCCGGCGATGACCAGTTCAGCTTCACGCTGTCGACCGCGGTGGCGGGGCTCTCCATCACCCAGATCGTCATCGACCTCGGGAGCGCCGGCGACTTCGATCCGAGTGACAACGATTTCACGACCGGGGGCAGCAACACGGTTGCCGGTGTGACCTCCACGGTGACGGCCGGCAACTCGACCCTGACGATCACCATCCCGGCGGGCAACTTTGCCGACGGCGATACCCTGACCTTCGGGATCGACACCGATGACGCCAACCAGGACGTCGATACGGGCGGCGATTTCGGTGACCTGGGTATTCCTGTCACCATTACGCTAAGCGACGGTACAATCCTTACCGGGAACTATATCGACGGCCCCGGCAACACTGAGGGCACTGATACGTCGCTGATCACCATCAACGGGGTGGCGGACTCGACGCTGCCGAACCTCGAACTGCTGGGCCTGGGTGGCGACGACGTGCTGCTGGGCGGCGACCTGGACGACACCCTGGACGGTGGAGCCGGCGACGACCTGCTGAACGGCGGGGCTGGGAACGACATCCTGACCGGTGGTGCCGATGCCGATACCTTCGCCTTCACCTACGGCGGCACCTTCGAGCAGGATACAGTCACCGACTTCAGCCTGGGCGAGGACGACGTTCTGGATCTCTCCGACCTGCTGGGAGGCAGTCTGTCCAGCGATCCGGACGGCGCCGAGCTGGATGCCTACCTCAACATCAGCACCTCCGGCGGCGATACCATCATCGATGTCGAGGCGGACGGGGTCGGCACCTTCAACGACTTCCAGATCGTCCTGCAGGGCGTGAGCCTCGACTCCAACAACACGGTCAGCGACGAGGACGTCATCAACGCGCTGCTCAACAGCGGCAACCTGGTGGTCTGAGCCTGACCTCAGCCCGGCGGCTCCGGCGGCCGGGAAGTAACAAAGGAAAGCGGGCCTCTCTTCGCGGGAGGCCCGTTTTTTCGTGCGAATCCATGGGGTTGGCCAGGGGCGCGTGTCCCGTCCGAAGGGCGTCTGCCTGTCAAAGTAGCGCAAACCGCAAGGCGAGGCCTGAAGAAGCGCCTGCGCAATACCCTGGGCCGCTTCACTGGTTCAAGTAGTCAGATCAACCATGAATATTATTTCTCTATTAACTGTGTCCTTTAGTAGACGTAAACAAAACCATCGGAAATCTTTACTAAGCGCAACACAACCTAAAGAGGTGACGTTAACCTTTGGAGGCGAATTTCTTAACCTTTTCTGTGGTTTTCGCCTGGGTATTTCAGGAAACTCATACACAGCACTATAGGTTTTAGGGGAAGTTTCCTTGCTATTACTACACGCTTTGCACAAACTGCGACTAATTGGATTAAGCGGGACCAGGGTGCCCGCCGCGCGTTTTGTTTGCATGGGCACCCGCCTGGTCAAAACGGAGGAAGAAAATGACGGACGATCTCACCCGCGGTTACGAAGGTCAGGACGACAACGTAACCGAGTCCGCCGAGGCGACGACTTCTGAAACTGGTGCCGAGAGCAGCCTGGCCATGGTTGGCCAGGCCGGCGAAGCCATTGTCGTGAACCGACCGGCTCCGGGCCAGACCGTTGAGATTCAGGTTGCCGCGGGGCAGACCTACCAGCTGAACTTCCCCCCCGGCCAGGCGCAGGTCCAGGTGCAGGGCGAAAACTTCATCCTCGCCTTCGACGACAACGGCGACGGCGTGCCGGACAGCCAGATCATCTTTGTCGGTCTGGTGGAACTGGTCGATTCGGGTAATGGACCGACCTTCGAAGTGGCCGGTGTG
>JBNKHC010000086.1:0-3857 GCA_050290145.1 Kiloniellaceae bacterium
GGGCGCGCCGGAGGCCATCTCGTTGTGCAAGCGCAACTCCTGCGGCAAGGCGCTGGACATCGCCCGCACCGCCCGCGACATGCACGGCGGCAACGGCGTGGCAGACGAGTACCACGTCATCCGCCACGTCATGAACCTGGAGGCCGTGAACACCTACGAGGGCACGCACGACGTCCACGCCCTGATCCTGGGCCGCGCCCAGACCGGCATCCAGGCCTTCTTCTAGATCGAATTTCGGAACAGCGTCCCGCCGCCCAAGAAAGCGGAAAGCCCCGGCCGGAAGGCCGGGGCGATCGCTAAGGTGCGAGGGATGCGTGCAGAATGCGCGCCCGAGAAACCCGGTGGGCGCGCGGGGGGAAACCCTGTTACGCAGCCGGGCTCAGGTTCCGGGCCAAGCTGGCCGGGGTCGACCAGAACTGCTGCACGCGGCGCAGCGCGTGATTGGCCGAGTCCAGCGCCTCTGCAGAAATCTGGATGTCGTCCAGTTGGGTGGAATGCTGGTCGAAAAGCGCGGAGAGGCTGCGGTAGACCTCAACGCCCTTGTCGGCGGCGCGGACGTGGAAAGAGCGGCGGTCGTGCGGCGAACGCTCCTGGATCAGATAGCCGTTCTCGACCATCTTCTTCACGTTGTAGGAGACGTTGGAGCCGAGGTAGTAACCGCGCTGGGTCAGCTCGCCGATGGAGAGCTCTTCCTCGCCGATGTTGAAAAGGATGAGCGCCTGAACGTTGTTCAGGTCGCGGATGCCCTGGCGATCGAGATCGGCCTTGATGACCTCAAGGCACTGGCGGTGCAGTCGCTCGATCAGCCCGATCAGTTCGAGATACTTAGCCTTCACGGAACCCTCGCATATTCTCAGTTCAAAAAACCGATGGCTTTATTGCAAAGATTACCGGGAAGCCCGTTAAACTTTACTTAACGGGTTCTCGAATTATCTATTTGATATAATTAATGTTTTTCTGGCGCACCGGTGAATGTCACAGGCGACTCTCGCCTATCGTGAAGCGCCGGCGAGCGCTGAAAACAACCTCAGGACGGCCGCGTCCCGGCCCCGGGGCGGACACCAGTCAGCTCTCCGGCCCGCCGCTCAGCTCTTGGCGCCGCCGATCAGCTTGATGATGGCCGAATAATCGAGGTCGCCGTTGCCCGCATTGACGAAGAGCGTATAGAGCGCCGCCGCCTCGGCGCCCAGCGGTGTCGCCGCGCCGACGTGGTCCGCCGCCGCCTGCGAGAGCTTCAGGTCCTTCTGCATCATCGCCGCCGCGAAGCCGGGCTGGTAGTCGCGGTTGGCCGCCGAAGTCTCGGCGATGCCCGGCACCGGGTTATGGTGGATCATCGCCCAGCAGGAGCCGGAGGCGTTGGAGCTGATCTTGAACAGGGTCTTGGGATCGAGGCCCAGCTTCTCGCCCAGGCTGAAGGCCTCCGAGACGGCGATCATCGAAATGCCGAGGATCATGTTGTTGCAGATCTTGGCCGCCTGGCCGTTCCCGGCGCCGCCGGCGTGGACGATGTTGCGTCCCATGATCTCGAACAGCGGCTTGCCCTTGGCGAAGGCCTCCTCCGCACCGCCGACCATGAAGGTCAGCATGCCGGACTCGGCGCCGGCCACGCCGCCGGAGACCGGCGCGTCGAGCATGGCGTGCCCGGCCCCGGCCGCTGCCGCATGCACGTCGCGGGAAGTCGCCACGTCGATGGTGGAACAGTCGATGAAGAGGGTCCCCTTGGTGGCCTTGGCCAGCAGGCCGTCCTCGCCCAGGTAGACCGCGCGCACATGCTGGCCCGCCGGCAGCATGGTCACCACCGCCTCGGTACCGTCGACGACGCCCGCCGCCGCCCCGGCGACGGTGATGCCCGCAGCGCCTGCCGCCTCGCAGGCGGCCTCCGAGAGGTCGAAGCCGACGACCTCGTGGCCTTCCTTAGCCAGATTCTTGGCCATGGGCAGGCCCATGTTGCCCAAGCCCAGAAATCCGATGCGCGCCATTCTTTCCTCCCCGTATCCAATGATCCGCCCTCTAGGGGCCTTGTCCGCTCCCTCGGGAGCGCATCAATCTTGCGCCAGCGACGCCCCAGGTGCCAGAGGGCACTCAGGGGAAAGTAAGGTCACGCTCCCCAAGGGAACGGAAGTGATCCTCGACCAGTTCCGCGGAGACCTCCGACAGGTCGCCCGGCGTCCACTTCGGCTGCTGATCCTTGTCCACCAGCAGAGCGCGGATACCTTCGTAGAAGTCCTTGCCGGCCAGGAAGGCCTGGCTCAGGCGGTACTCCTGGATCATCGCCTGATCGAAATCAAGCTCGGCTCCCTTCTCCAACTGGGCAAAGGTCACCTTCAGGCTGGTCGGCGACTGCCTGCGGATGATCGCGGCGACCTTCGCCGCCCACTCATCGCCGGCCTTATCCAGTTCCACCAGGATCGATTCCACCGAGCGGGCCGAGAAGCAGTGGTCAATGAGCTGCTGGTGATCGGCGAGCTCCGAGACACCGGGATCGGCCTTAAATCTCTCGATGAGGCCGTCGACCAGCGTGTCGGGCTGCGCCTTGGTCCAGTCCAGCTCGGCAAAGGCCGCCACCAGCTCTTCCCTGCGCTCGCTGGGCACGTAGTCGGTCGCCACGCCGCAGTAGACGGCGTCGGCGGCGCTGAGCCGCCAGCCGGTGAGCGCCAGGAAGAGCCCGGTGCGCCCCGGCAGCCGCGGCAGGAAGTAGGTGCCGCCGACGTCGGGGAAAAGGCCGATGCCGACCTCCGGCATGGCGACCATGGTCCTGTCGCCGGCAACCCGGTGGCTGCCGTGCACGGAGAGTCCGACGCCGCCGCCCATGGTGATGCCGTCGATGAGCGCGACGTAGGGCTTGGCGAAAACATGGATCATGCGGTTGAGGCGGTATTCGGCGCGGAAGAACTCCGCGGTCAGAGGATCGCCCTTGCGGCCCGCCTCCCACACGGCGCGCACGTCGCCGCCGGCGCAGAAGGCGCGGTCCCCTGCCCCCTGGATCAACACCGCCTTGACGCTGGGGTCTTCCTGCCAGGCGGCGAGCTGCAGGCTCATCTCGTGGATCATTCCCAGCGTCAGGGCATTCAGCGCCTTGGGCCGGTTCAGGGTGATGAAGCCGGCGCCGTGTTTCACTTCAAACAGGATATCCTGTTCCTCACTCATGGGCTCTCACTCGTAGGACATCATGGAATGAAAAAAGGGACAGCGTTCACTCGGCCAGCAGCTTGCGGGCGATGATCACGCGCATGATCTCGTTGGTGCCTTCCAGGATCTGGTGCACGCGCACGTCGCGGAAGTAGCGCTCGATGGGGTATTCGCGGATATAGCCGTAGCCGCCGTGCAGCTGCAGCGCCTCGTTGCAGACCTTGAAGCCGACATCGGTGGCGAAGCGCTTGGCCATGGCGCAGCGCTGGGTCTTGTCCGGCGCATCGCCGTCAATGGCCATGGCGCCGCGCCAGGTCATCAGGCGCGCGGCCTCCAGCTCCGTCGCCATGTCGGCCAGCTTGAACTGCAGGGCCTGGAAGTTGGCGAGCGGCTTGCCGAACTGCTTACGCTCGAGCAAGTGCGCCTTGGCCGCCTCCAGGCAGGCGCGCGCGCCGCCCAGGGAGCAGGCCGCGATATTCACGCGCCCGCCGTCCAGCCCCATCATGGCGAACTTGAAGCCTTCGCCCTCTTCACCCAGGCGGTTGGCCACGGGCACGCGCGCGTCCTCGAAGATCACCGCCGCCGTAGGCTGACTGTTCCAGCCCAGCTTCTTCTCCTTCTTGCCGAAGGAGAGGCCCGGCGTGTCCTTGGGCACGATCAGCGCCGAGACACCCTCGGCCCCGGGGCCGCCGGTGCGGCACATGACCAGGTAGACATCGCTGGCACCG
>JBNKHC010000087.1:0-7558 GCA_050290145.1 Kiloniellaceae bacterium
TCTTCGGCGGGCGCTTCCTCGGCCGTCTCGGTCATTTCGGCCGCCGCGGCGTCCTCTTCGCCCGCATCGCTCTCGGCCAGGGCCATGGGATCGTCCTCGAAGGCCACGTCTTCCATCGCCGCTTCCGGGGTGGTCTCGCTCGGTTCGGCGGCTTCCGCCATGGCGGTCATTCCGTCTTCGTCCGCCATGTTGTCCGCCAGCGCTTCCAGGGGCGCTTCTTCCATGGCGGTCTCGGCCGTCATCTCTTCGGCCGCCGGCTCTTCGGCGGCCATTTCCTCGGCAGCCTCTGCCATGGCGGGCGCTTGCTCGGCCATCTCGGCCATTTCCGCTTCCTCGGCCCCGGCGTCCTCTTCGGGCGCCGCCTCGATGATCAGCGGGGGTTCGATTTCCTCGCCGGCCGGCTCGTCCGGCTCCACCACGGCCTCGAGGGCGGGGGATTCCTCCTCCTCGGGGGCCGCCTCCGGCGGCGCGGCGGCAGTCCCGGCCCCCGCGCTCTCCGCCCCGGAGTTCTGAACCAGGGCGCTGACACGGGATTCCAGGTTTTGCAGGGTTTCGGTGAAGGTCTTCTGCTCGATCGACTGCAGCACCGAGTGCAGCATGCTGCGCAGCTCCTCGTTCTCCTGGGAGAGGCGCTGGTTCTCGGCGATCTGGCTTTCGATCTCGCTGCGCGCCGCGGCGAGCTTCGCCTCGATCGTCTCGATCAGGCCGATCACGCGCTCGCTGTAGTGACGCTGCTGTTCATCCATCAGGCCGAACCGCTCTTCGGCCGCTTCGACTCGCTCACGCAGGTCGTTGATTTCAGTCATTTCCTGGGGAACCCCTTAACTGGTGACCCCCCGAGCGTGCCAGGAAAAGGTAAGCTTTTTCCTAATGGCAACCTTTCATTTACCACGGGTGTTAAGGTCCGCTGCTCCCGGCAAAGGGGTGCGCGGCCGGGGTCTCAGGACCCGGCGCGCGGCCGGCGGATGGCCTTGTCGCCCTCGATCAGGGTCCATTCGACCAGCTGGCGCAGCACCTTGCCCAGGGCCTCGTCGAAGGCGTCGATGATCACCGGCAGGCTGTCGGTCTGCGCGGTCACCTGGCTCTCGAAGGATTTCGAGGCGACGATGGTGCGCCGGGGCATCTGCACCAGCTTGGCGTTGATGCCGACCCAGGCTTCCGGCAGCGCGCCGTCGTAGTAGATCACTTCCAGCTCGCGCAGCTCGGACTTGAGGATGAAGTCGGCGCGCAGGCCGACGGATTCACGCCCGATGGAGACGATCTTGTCGGAGTTTTCGAAGGACTCGATCATCAGGGTCTGGATCATGACCGGCGCGCGGTCGGCCCAGCCGGAGCGGGCATAGTACTCCAGCTGCGTCGGTCGGCGCTGCAGGGCGATACGGGTGGTGTTGAGCCCGGCGTTGGCCACCGGCGTCTCCAGGATCAGCTGCCAGTTCGCCCGGGGCAGGTCGCCGCGGAAGGTGCTCTTGGGGGTCAGGCGGTAGAGTTCCGGCGGCGGCCCCTGGCCCGGCACCGGCAGGCTGCAGCCCGGCGCCAGGGCCACCAGGGGCAGCGCCGCGGCGGCGCGCAGCAGGCTGCGCCGCCCGCAGCCGGACTGTCGGAGGGCGCCGGAATCGGGGGCGCTCAGGGGAGTGTCCGCTTTATTGTCCGCCATAGCCTTGCTGTGCCTCATAGCCTTGCTGCTGATCTCCGAAGATGAAACGGGCGGGGTCGCGCTGGACCTCGGTGGTAACTCGGTTGAGCACGACGATCAGGTCCCGGGCCTCGGTCAGCAGATTGGTCAGTTCGTAAAGGCCCGTGTTCGAGAAGTCGCGGATCGGCTCGCGGTTCTCGGCGATCATGGCCTCCAGCTCGTTGGTCGCGCCGCTCAGGTTCTTGGCGGTCACCTGCAGGCTGGCGATGAGGCCGCGCGCGTCCTTGGCCGTCAGGGTCACCTCGCGGTCGATGCCGCCGGCCATGTCCTCGAAGGCGGCCATGGTGGTGTCGGCGCGTTCGGTCAGGCGGGTGACGTTGCTGTCCAGGGAAGCGGCCATGGTCTCCAGGCTGCCGGTGGCGTCGCGCAGGTTGTCCATGGTCAGCGCGGCGTCCTCGATCAGCTGGTCGATGTTGTCGCGGTTCTCGGCGATGGCGCCGGTGACCTCCGTCAGGTTGGCGATCAGCTGTTCGACGTTCTGCAGGTTGCGCTCGCTGAGCAGGGCCTGGGCGCGCAGCAGCAGGATGTTGACGTTCTCCAGCATCTCCGGCGCATTCTCCAGCACCTGCTCGAAGGAGGAAGAGCCGGCGGGGATTTCCGCAACCTTGCGTCCCGGCGGCGGCTGCAGCGGCGGCGAGCTGGGCGAGCCGCCGGTCAGCTGCACGTAGCGCCCGCCGGTCAGCCCTTCCAGCTCCAGGGTGGCGAGGCTGTCGGCGCGCACCGGCGTGCGCTTCTGCACCTCGATCGTGACGCGGATGGCGGTCGGGCGGTCGGGGTCCAGGTCGACGGAAATGACCTCACCGACGCGCACGCCGCTGTAGCGCACGGCGCTGCCTTCCTTCAGGCCCGTCACCGTGCTCTCGAAGACGATGTCGTAGCGGGCGAACTCCTGCTCGAACTGGAACTTGGCGAGCCACAGCACGAAGCCGAGCAGCCCGAAGGCCAGCAGCAGCACGAAGAAGCCGACCATGATGTAGTTGGCGCGTGTCTCCATGACCTTTCCCGGGATGCTCCTTCTAAACCCCTTGTTCGGGCGACGGATGTTCCGGCGCCGCGATCTCGCCGGCGCGTACTGCACTACCTGCTGCGGCGCGCCCGCGCGGACCGCCGAAATACTCCTGAATCCAGGGGTCGGGCTCGCGCATCAGTTCCTCGATGGTGCCCACTTTAACACGTTTGTCCACCAGGACAGACAC
Source organism: Kiloniellaceae bacterium (assembly GCA_050290145.1). GTDB lineage: Bacteria > Pseudomonadota > Alphaproteobacteria > Kiloniellales > Kiloniellaceae > Pelagibius. Next base: position 2,890 of record JBNKHC010000087.1, read on the forward strand.
CCGGTCGCAGATGGCGTAGAGCGAGTCCAGGTCATGGGTGACCATGACCACGGTGAGCCCCAGGGCGCGCTGCAGGTCGCCGATCAGGCTGTCGAAATTGGCCGCGCCGATGGGGTCCAGGCCCGCCGTTGGCTCGTCCAGGAACAGGATGTCGGCGTCCAGCGCCAGGGCGCGGGCCAGGCCGGCACGCTTGCGCATGCCGCCGGACAGCTCCGCCGGGAACTTGTGGGCGGCGTCGGGCGGCAGGCCGACCATGGCGATCTTCACCTCGATCAGCTCCCGGCGCAGGGCCGGGGGCAGGTCGCTGTGCTCCTTCATCGGCACCTCGATGTTCTGCGCCACGGTGAGGGAGGAGAACAGCGCCCCGTCCTGGAACAGCACGCCCCAGCGCGACTGCATGGCGCGCCATTGGCGGGGCGAGAGGCCGGCGACGTCCTGGCCGAACAGCACGATCCTGCCCGCGCGCGGCTTGTTGAGTCCGATGATGGTGCGGATCAGCACCGACTTGCCGGTGCCCGAGCCGCCGACGACGCCCATGACCTCGCCGGCGCGCACGGAGAAGTCCAGGTTGTCGTGGATCACCGTGGTGCCGAACTGGGTGCGCAGGCCGGTGACCGAGAGCACCTCCTCGCCGCGGCGGATGCGCCCGGAGCCGATCTGGTCCCGGCCGGTCCGGCCGCTGCCCTTCGAAGCTGTCGCCGCATCGCTCATCACTAGATCCCGATGACCGAGAAAAAGATCGACAGCAGCGCGTCGAGAACGATGACCAGGAAGATCGACTCGACCACGGCGCGGGTGGTCTGGCGGCCGACGGACTCGGCGCTGCGCGAGACCTGCAGGCCCTCGTAGCAGCCGATCATGCCGATGATGAAGGCGAAGAGCGGCGCCTTGATGACGCCGACCCAGAAGGTCCAGAGGGTGACCGCGTCGCTGAGCTGGCGGACGAACTGGAAGAAGGAGATGTCCAGCACCACGGTCGCCATGACCGCGCCGCCCAGCAGGCCCATGAGGTCGGCGTAGAAGGTCAGCAGCGGCAGCACCAGCACCAGCGCGAAGACGCGCGGCATCACCAGCACCTCCATGGGGTCGAGCCCCAGGGTCTGCATGGCGTCGACCTCCTCGTTCACCTTCATGGTGCCGATCTGCGCGGTGAAGGAAGAGCCGGAGCGGCCGGCGACGATGATCGCGGTGAGCAGGATGCCCATTTCGCGCAGCACGCCGATGGCGACCAGATTGACGGTGAAGATCTGCGCCCCGAAGCGCGCCAGCTGGTCGGCGCCCTGGTAGGCCAGCACGACGCCGACCAGGAAGGAGATCAGGCCGACGATGGGCAGGGCGTTCAGGCCGGTCTGCTCCATGTGGGCGATCAGCGGGGTAAGGCGGATACGCCAGGGCTTCAGGAGGGAGCGCAGGAAGACGATGATCGTGAGCCCCAGGAAGGACAGCAGGTCGGCGCCCTCCCGCCCGATGCGGGTGGTCTCCCGTCCCAGGCGCAGGGCCACGGCGATGATCGGGTTGTCCGGCCTGGGCGGCGGCGGCAGCTCGACGTGCTTCTTGGCGACGGTGCCCAGCAGGGTCTCGACGGCCGGCGAACTGCCGACCAGGGAGACCTCGGTGCCGCGGCGCTTCAGGTCGTCCAGGGTGCGGTCGAGCACCCAGGCCCCGGCGCTGTCGATGGCGCTGCAGGCGGAGAGGTCGACGACGGCTGTGCGCGCGCCCTGCAGGTCCAGGGCGCGCAGGGTGCCGTCGTGGCGCGCCAGTTCCTGCGTGGTCCACTGGCCCACGAACTCGAGGCGCAGGGCCTCGCCCTCGCGCCGCTGGTTCAGCGCGGAGGCCGGCCCGGCGCCGAGGCCCAGTTCCTCGGCGGCGCTCACGTCGCTCTCTGCCGCCTGTTGTCCGGCATTCCGGCTACCCCCTCATCGCCGTTTTGCTTGGCTTATCATAGCTTAAGGGGCCGGTTTGTCTCCTGCTTATGAGTATTGCCACATGAGTCCGGGAATTTCAGGCGCAGGCGGCCGTGGCCTCGTGGCGGACCGGGAAATTCACCGAATTGGCGATAAAGCAGGTGGCGTGGGCCTCCTCATGCAGGGCTTCGGCCCGCTTGAGGTCGCTGCCGGGGGCCAGGGTCACCCGGGGGCGCAGCACCACCTCGGTAAAGCGCCCGCCGCGGCCCTGCTGCTGCATGGTGCCGCTGGCCTCGTCCTCGTAGGCGACGACCTCCAGCCCTTCCAGGGCCGCCAGCGCCAGGAAGGACAGCATGTGGCAGGACGAGAGCGCCACCACCAGCAGGTCCTCGGGGTTGTGCAGCTTGGGGTCGCCGCGGAAGGCCGGGTCGGCCGAGCCGGTCATGGAGGGCTTGTCCTCGAAGTCGGCGCGGAACTCGCGCGAGTAGCTCTGATAGTCGCTGGTGCCGCCGGCGGCGGCGCCGGTCCAGGTCAGCTTTGCCCGGTAGTGATGATCCTTGGGGCGGGGCATCAGGTCATTTCCTTCCTCATGGGGCCGGTCTCATTGCGCGGACAGCTGCGCTGCCGCCGCCGTCATCTCCCGGTTCCAGGCATTGGCCCGGCGGGTCTCGGCGCGCTCCGACAGCAGGGCGCGGGCGACCGGCGCGCTGCCGGCCTTGACCGCGGCGTCGATCAGCAGCTGCTCGAAGAGGTCGCGCTGGGCGTGGCTGCCGCCCAGACGCCTCAGCGCCGGGCGGTGCGGCAGCAGGGTCTCCACCGCCTCGCCGTAGCGGCCGGCGGCATGGGCCAGGATGGCCTCGCCCAGCGGCAGGCCGATGTCGCGGGCTACTTCCTCCTGCGTGCCGTCTCCGCCGGCGAACTGGGCCAGGCTGTCCAGCAGCGCCTTGGCCTCGGCCCTGCGGCCCTTGGCGGCCAGCGCCATGATGTAATGGGCGTCGGCGAAGATCAGCATGTGGTCGCGGCCCAGGCTCACCGCCTTGTCGGCCAATTCGTCCCAGCGGTCGCCCACCTCGACGCCGCGCTGCTGCAGGCGCCACAGCAGGGCGACGGCGTTGGTGACGTCGAGGTATTCCTCGGAGAGGTCGCTGCGCACCTTGGTGTCGTAATGGGCCAGCACCTCCTCGACCCGGCCCTGGTCCAGCAGGAAGAGGCAGCGGTGCCAGTAGACGTGGTAGGCGAAGTTGTTGCAGCCGCCCCAGGCGGACTCCAGTCCGTCGATCCAGGGCGCGCCTTCCTCGAAACGGTCCTGCATCTCCATGACGTGGGCGACGGCGTGGGCGGCCCAGATGTCGACGGGGTTGCGTTCCACGGCTTCGCGCCCGGCGGCCTCGGCGCCGGCGTAGTCGCCGGCTTCCTCCAGGGCGAAGGCCTTCAGGCCCAGCACGTAGCCGTAGCCCGGCACGCTGTCGTCCCAGGCGTAGAGGGGCCGCGCGACGGAGCCGCGCATGGCCGGGGCGTCGCCGAGGTAGAAGTGCAGGTACTGCGCCAGCTTCAACGCCACGATGTCGTACGGATGGTCGATCAGGATGGCGTCGTAGCAGGCCGCGGCGGTCCGCATGTCGCCGCCCAGCCAGGTGTCCAGCGCCGTCAGGTGGTCCGTCTCGCGGGACGTCAGGCCGTTTTCCGTGCCGGCCGCCGTGGCGTCGGCCAGGGCCTTGGCGGCACGGGCGGCGAGGTCGCGCTTGGCGAAGAGCAGCAGGAAGCAGCCTTTCAGGCAGTGCGCCAGGGGCATGCCCGGGTCCAGGGTCAGAGTTTCCTTCAGCCGGTCCCCGGTGGTCAGTTGAAAGCTCAAATAGGCTTCCACCGTAGCGTCAAAGGCGCGCTGGGCTTCGGCGTTGGCCGCGGTCTGCGGCAATCCCCTGATGTCGTGCTGCATGGTCTCACTTGTCCCGTCGTCCGCGGCGGCGCACACCTTAGCGCCGCGGCAACCCTGCGTCGATTCTGCGCTTTCGGGGAAGGGTGCTAAGCTTGCGCGCAAGAACAACGATGGAGGGGAGGAATACCGTGGTTACGCCCTTGGCAAAGACGACGGAGCAGCCCCGCAGCTTCAGCACCGCCGACATCGGCGCGCTGGCGCACCTCTACCGGGCTGAGGTCTACCGCAGCACCATCTGGCGCACCCGCCTGGACAACACGACCAACTGGTCGGTGGTGACCCTGGGCATCGCCCTGTCGATCACCTTTTCCTCCAAGGAGGCCTCGCCGGTGCCGCTGGTCCTGGTCGGCATCCTGGTGACGCTGTTCCTGATCCTGGAGGCCCGGCGCTACCGCTACTTCAACGTCTGGCGGGCCAGGGCGCGCTGGATGGAGACGCACTTCTACGCCCCCATGCTGCGCGAAGGCGACCTGCACACCGAGGAAGGTTGGCAGGACACTCTGGCGGCCGACTACCTGAAGCCGCACTACCACATCACCTTCCTGCGTGCGATCGGCCGCCGCCTGCGCCGCAACTACGTCTGGATCCTGCTGATCCAGACCGTCGCCTACTGCGGCAAGATCGTCATCCACCCGGTGCCGGTCGGCAGCCTGGCCGAGCTGGTGGAGCGCGCGGCGATCGGGCCGGTCCCCGGCGAGCTGATGCTGATCTGCGGCCTGCTCTACAACGCCGCCTGGATCGGCACCGCGCTGGTGACGCTGCACCTGGACAAGGTCAGCCACCGCGATTCGAAGGAGACCGCGGCGATGGGCTGAGCGGCCGCTCAGTC
>JBNKHC010000088.1:0-58494 GCA_050290145.1 Kiloniellaceae bacterium
CGTTGTAATAGTTTGTTCTAGAACGGTTTTGAGGGGCAGCCCCCGGTGACGATCCGCAATCTCGACGCCCTCTTCAAGCCGCGCTCCATCGCCCTGGTGGGCGGCAGCCGGCGCGACGGCTCCCTGGGGGCGGTGCTGGCGCGCAACCTCTTCCACGGCGGCTTCGAGGGGCCGATCCTGCCGCTGCACCGGAAGCACGAGAGCCTGGAAGGCGTGCTGGCCTATCCCACGGTAGAGGCGTTGCCGCTGGCACCGGACCTGGCGATCATCGCCACCCCGCCGGACAGCGTGCCCCAGCTCATCGCCGACTTCGCCGCCCGCGGCACCCGCGCCGCCGTGGTCATCACCGCCGGCTTCGGCGAGGGCGGGGACGCCGGCGGCGCCGGCCTGAAGCAGCAGATGCTGGACGCGGCGCGGCCTCACCTGCTGCGCATCGTCGGGCCCAACTGCCTGGGCACGATGGTGCCGGGCCTGGGCATCAACGCCAGCTTCAGCCACATCGCGCCGCTGGCCGGCGACCTTGCCTTCGTGACCCAGTCCGGCGCCATGGTGACGGCCATGCTGGACTGGGCGACGCCGCGCGGCATCGGTTTCTCCAAGATCGTCTCCCTGGGCGACAAGGCCGACGTGGACTTCGGCGACCTGCTCGACTACCTGGCCATGGACCCTGAGACCAGGTCGATCCTGCTCTACGTGGAATCCATCGATCACGCCCGCAAGTTCATGTCGGCGGCGCGGATCGCCGCGCGCAACAAGCCGGTCATCGTCATCAAGGGCGGCCGCTTCGCGGAAGGCGCCAAGGCCGCGGCCTCCCACACCGGGGCGCTGGCCGGGGCCGACGCCGTCTACGACGCGGTCTTCGCGCGCGCCGGCATGCTGCGGGTCTATTCGCTGGAGGAGCTTTTCGACGCGGCGGAGACGCTGGCCAACTACGCGGCGGTCAGTTCCTCGCGCAGCGGCGATTCCCGCCTGGCCATCCTCACCAACGGCGGCGGCCTGGGCGTGCTGGCCACCGATGCTTTGATCGCGGAGGGCGGTAAGCTGGCCGAGCTGGCGCCGGAGACCCTTGCGGAGCTGGACAAGCACCTGCCGGCGACCTGGAGCCGCGCCAACCCGGTCGACATCATCGGCGACGCCCCCGGCGCGCGCTACAAGGCGGCCATGCAGGCCCTGCTGATTGACCCCAATACCGATGCCGTGCTCGCCATGCATTGTCCGGTCGCCGTCGCCGACCCCAACGAGGCGGCGCAGGCGGTGATCGAGGCCCATGCGGAGAACGAGAAGACCCACCATCGCCCGGTCTTCGCCGCCTGGGTCGGCGAGCAGGCGGTGGGCGAGGCGCGGCGGCTCTTCACCCGCCACCGCCTGCCGCACTATCCGACGCCCGAGCAGGCGGTGCGCGCCTTCATGCATCTGGAACGCTACCGTCACGCCCAGTCGCTGCTGATGCGTGTGCCGCCCTCGGTGCCGGAGAGCGCGGCGCCGGACACCGCCCTGGTGCGAAAGCTCGTCGCCACGGCGATCGCCGAAGGCCGCGAATGGCTGAACGAGGCCGAGGCCAAGCAGGCGCTGGCCGCCTACGGCATTCCGGCGCTGCTGGCCGAAGTGGTGACCGACCCCAAGGAGGCGGGCGAAGCCGCCGCGCGGATCGGCGGGCCGGTGGCGCTCAAGATCCTGTCGCGCGACATCACCCACAAGAGCGATATGGGCGGCGTGACGCTGGACCTGGAAGGCGCCGAGGCGGTCGAGCGGGCGGCAGAGGCCATGCTGAAGCGCATCGCCAAGGCAGCGCCCGAGGCGCGCCTGCAGGGCTTCACGGTGCAGGCAATGTGCCGCCGTCCCCAGGCCGAGGAGCTGATCCTCGGCGTGGTCAACGATGCGCAGTTCGGCCCGGTGATGCTGTTCGGCCAGGGCGGCACCGCCGTGGAGGTGATCAAGGACAAGGCGCTGGCCCTGCCGCCGCTCGACCCGGTGCTGGCCGAGGCGATGATGCAGCAGACCCGGGTCTACAAGCTGCTGCAGGGCTACCGCGACCGCCCGGCGGCCAAGCTGCAGGAGATCGGCGCCTGCCTCATCCGCCTGTCGCAGCTCATCATCGACGTGGCCGAGATCACCGAGGTCGACATCAACCCGCTGCTGGCCGACAGCGAGGGCGTCATCGCCCTGGACGCGCGCATCCGCCTCGACGCCGCCGCGGCCGGCAACCCCAACGGCGCTGCCCGCCTGGCGATCCGTCCCTACCCCCGGGCGCTGGAGCAGACCTTCGCCCTGCCGGACGGGCAGCGGGTCTTCCTGCGCCCGCTGCGCCCCGACGACGCGGAGGCTCTGCGCGAGGGCTTCAGGCGTATGGATCCCGACGACGTGCGTATGCGCTTCTTCGCGCAGATGCGGGAGATGTCGCCGGCCATGGCGGCGCGGCTGACGCAGCTGGACTACAACCGGGAAATGGCGCTGGCGGCCTTCCCCGCGGAAGGCGAGGACCGCAGCGGCCTGGGCGTGGTGCGCCTGGTCGCCGATCCCGACAACCAGCGCGCCGAGTTCGCCATCACCATCCGCTCCGACGCCAAGGGCCGCGGCCTGGGCCGCGCGCTGATGGAGCGCATCATGGACTATGCGGTGAAGCGGGGCATCGGCGAGGTCTGGGGCGACGTGCTGGCGGACAACGCCCGCATGCTGGCGCTCTGTGACGAGCTGGGCTTCGAGCGCGGCGCGCCGGAAGACGGCATCGTCCGCGTCCGCCGCCGGCTGCGCGAGACGGCGGACGCAGACTGAAGTCAGGCGCCGGGGCGGTCGAGGGAGTAGCCGGCGGAGCGCACCGTGCGGATGAGGTCTTCCTCTCCGCTCTGGTTCAGCGCCTTGCGCAGGCGGCGGATGTGCACGTCGACGGTGCGCGGCTCCACGTAGACGTCGCGACCCCAGACGGAATCCAGCAGCTGCTCGCGGGTGAAGACGCGCCCCGGGTGCTGCATCAGGTGGCGCAGCAGGCGGAACTCCGTCGGCCCAAGGTGGATGTCGTGGCCGTTGCGCCGGACGCGGTGGGCCGCCAGGTCCATGGCCAGGTCCTCGAAGGTCAGCATCTCGCTGCTGAGCTCCGGCTTGCTCCGGCGCAGCACCGCGTTGATGCGCGCGATCAGCTCGGCCGGCGAGAAGGGCTTGGTGATGTAGTCGTCGCAGCCGCTGTCCAGGCCGCGCAGCTTGTCCGTCTCCTCGCCGCGCGCGGTCAGCATAATGATCGGCACGCGCTTGGTCTCGGACTTGCTGCGCAGCTGGCGGCAGACTTCGATGCCCGACATCAGCGGCAGCATCCAGTCGAGCAGGATCAGATCCGGCACCTCTTCGGCGGCGGCCACCAGGGCCTCCTCGCCGTCGCCCGCCGTGTTCACGCGGAAGCCCGCGCCTTCAAGATTGTATCGCAGCATCGTGACCAGGGCTTCCTGGTCCTCGACAATCAGAACAAGAGGTCTCACGCGCCCTCCTTATCCTCCGTAGCGACTTCTCCAGCGTCTTCCGGGTTCACGACCTGGAAGCTGGAGAGGTCGCTTTTCGGACGCCCACCGTGGATGCGCTTCCCAGTCGTCAGATAGTGCGTCGTCTCGGCAATGTTAGTGGCGTGATCACCGATGCGCTCAATGTTCTTGGCGATGAACAGCAGATGCGTGCAGGGCGTAATGTTGCGCGGATCCTCCATCATATAGGTCAGGAGCTCGCGGAACAGCGCCGTGTACATCTCGTCCACTTCCTCGTCGCGGTGCCAGACGTCCAGCGCGCGGTTGGGGTCGTGGTTGGCGTAGGCGTCCAGCACATCCTTGATGATCGCCTGCACCAGCTTGGCCATGCGCGGAATGGAGCGCGTCGCCTCGTGCGGCGTCAGCTGATTGAGCGCCAGGGTGCGCTTGGCGACGTTCTTTGCGTAGTCGCCGATGCGCTCCAGGTCGCCGGAGATCTTCAGCGCCGAGATCACCTCGCGCAGATCGTTGGCCATGGGCTGGCGCAGCGCCAGGGTCCGCACCGCGTTCTCGTCCAGCTCCAGGTCCATCTGGTCAATGGCCTCGTCGCCCGCCACGACCTTCTGCGCCAGGTCGGAATCGCGGCGCACCAGGGCGTCGATGGCGCCGGCCAGCTGGGCCTCGGCGACGCCGCCCATGCGCAGCACAACGGCATTGAGCTGCTGCAGTTCCTCGTCAAAGGATTTGACGATGTGTTCGCTGTTCATTGCTTGCCAGTCCTCTTGGTCCCGGATCAGCCGAAGCGGCCGGTGATGTAGCCCTGGGTGCGCTCGTCGCGCGGGTTGGTGAACAACTGCTCCGTCTCCCCCACCTCGACCAGGACACCCAGGTGGAAGAAGGCGGTGCGCTGCGAGACGCGCGCAGCCTGCTGCATGGAGTGGGTGACGATGACGATGGTGAAGTTCTGGCGCAGCTCGTCGATCAGTTCCTCGATCTTCGCGGTGGCGATGGGGTCGAGGGCCGAGCAGGGTTCGTCCATCAGGATGACCTCGGGGTTCACGGCGATGGCGCGGGCGATGCAGAGGCGCTGTTGCTGTCCGCCTGAGAGGCCGGTGCCCGGCGCCAGCAGGCGGTCCTTCACTTCGTCCCAGAGGCCGGCCTTGGTCAGGCTGAGCTCGACGATGTCGTCCAGCTCCGCCTTGGTCTCGGCGATGCCGTGCAGGCGCGGGCCGTAGGCGATGTTGTCGTAGATCGACTTGGGAAAGGGGTTCGGCTTCTGGAACACCATGCCGACGCGCGCGCGCAGCTGCACCACGTCCAGGCCGCTGCGGTAGATGTCGATGTCGTCCAGCGTGATGTCGCCCTCGACGCGGCAGATGTCGATGACGTCGTTCATGCGGTTGAGGCAGCGCAGGAAGGTCGATTTGCCGCAGCCCGAGGGGCCGATCAGCGAGGTCACCTGGTTCTCGCCGATGTCCAGGTCGACGTCCTTCAGGGCCTTGGTGTCGCCGTAATAGACCGAAACGCCGCGCGCGGTCATCTTCGCCGCATTGCGCAGGGCGCCGCGCGGCGCTTCGGACTGGAGGGCTGCTTCCATAACTGTCTCCCTTACCACGGAGCGGTTCCTTACCACTGGCGCTCGAAGCGCTTGCGCAGCAGAACGGCCAGGGCGTTCATGACGATGAGGAAGGCCAGCAGCACCATGATGGCGCCGTTGGTCTTCTCGACGAAGGCGCGCTCCGGAGAGTCCGCCCAGAGGTAGATCTGCACCGGCAGCACCGTCGCCGGGTCGGTAATGCCGCCGGGGATGTCGACGATGAAGGCGACCATGCCGATCATCAGCAGCGGCGCGGTCTCGCCCAGCGCCTGGGCCATGCCGATGATGGTGCCGGTCATGATGCCGGGCAGCGCCAGCGGCAGCACGTGGTGGGTGACCACCTGCAGCGGCGAGGCGCCGACGCCCAGCGCGGCTTCGCGGATCGACGGCGGCACGGCCTTCAAGGCCGCGCGCCCGGCGATGATGATGGTTGGCAGGGTCATCAGCGCCAGCACCATGCCGCCGACCAGCGGGGCCGAGCGCGGCAGGCCGAAGGTGCTGAGGAAGACCGCCAGGCCCAGCAGGCCGAAGATGATCGAGGGCACCGCGGCCAAGTTGTTGATGTTGACCTCGATCAGGTCGGTCAGGCGGTTCTTGGGCGCGAACTCTTCCAGGTAGACCGCCGAAAGCACGCCGATCGGGAAGCTCAGCAGAAGGGTGATCAGCAGGGTGTAGGCCGAGCCCACCACGGCCCCCCAGATGCCCGCCTGCTCCGGCTCGCGCGAGTCGCCGGAGGTGAAGAAGGCTTTGTTGAAGCGCAGCTCGACACCACCGCGTGCCTCCAGGGTTTCGATCCACTGGATCTCGTTGTCCTTCACACGGCGGTCGCCCTCGGGCAGGCGGCGGTCGATGGCGCCCTTGATCAGGCTGTCGATGTCGTCGGAGGAGCGCATCCACAGGGTCTGCGTCGTGCCGATCATCGAGGGGTCGTCCATGACCTGGTCGCGCACGTCGTAGCCGGCGGCGTTGGAGACCAGGCCGTAAAGCTTCAGCTTGTCGCGCCGTCCCGTGACCTCCGGGAAGAGATCGCGCAGCGATTGCTTCACCAGGCCCTGGTAATCGGCTCTGCGCAGGGTCTCCGGGTCGCGGGTTCCCTGCGGGTCGATGGCCTGGGCGTCGAGGTGAACCGGGATCGCCAGGTAGGTCTGCTGGAAGGCGGTGTAGCCGTTGGCGACGATGGTGCCGATCAGCAGGCCCAGGATGCCCAGCGCCGCGACAATGGCCGAGATGCCGTAGAGACGGAAGCGCCGTTCGGCGGCATAGCGCCGCCGCAGCCGCGCTTCGGAAAGGTCGACGCGGCGCAGTCTCGGGGCGGGGATCGTGCTCTCAGTCATACTTCTCTCGATACCTCCGGACCACGTGCAGCGCGACGACGTTGAGGGCCAGGGTGACGGCAAAGAGCATCAGGCCCAGGGCGAAGGCCGCCAGGGTCTTGGCGCTGTCGAACTCCTGGTCGCCGACCAGCAGGGTGACGATCTGCACGGTCACGGTGGTGACCGCCTCCAGGGGGTTGGCGGTAAGATTAGCGGCCAGGCCGGCGGCCATGACCACGATCATCGTCTCGCCGATGGCGCGGCTCATGGCCAGCAGAATGCTGCCGACGATGCCCGGCAGGGCGGCCGGGAAGATCACTTGCTTGATGGTCTCCGAGCGCGTGGCGCCCAGCGCGTAGGCGCCGTCGCGCAGGGAGCGCGGCACCGCGTTCATGACGTCGTCGCTCAAGGAGGAAACGAAGGGGATGATCATGATGCCCATGACGGCGCCGGCGGCCAACGCCGATTCCGAGGAGACGTTAAGGCCGATGGACTCGCCGGTGTTGCGGATGAAGGGCGCCACGGTCAGGGCGGCGAAGAAGCCGTAGACCACTGTCGGCACGCCGGCCAGGATCTCCAGCATCGGCTTCACCGTGGCGCGCACTTTCGGCGATGCGTATTCCGACATGTAGATGGCCGAGAAAAGGCCGATGGGCACCGCCACGCACATGGCGATGAAGGTGATCATCAGGGTGCCGGCGAAGAGCGGGACAGCCCCGAAGGCACCGGAGGAGCCGACCTGGTCCTCGCGCAGCGCCGTCTGCGGGCTCCAGCTGAGGCCGAAGAGGAACTCGGTGAGCGGCACGCGGGCGAAGAAGCGCCAGGCCTCGAAGGCGAGGGACAGCACGATGCCGATGGTGGTCAGGATGGCGATGGTCGAGGCGACGATCATCAGCACCGAGACGGTGCGCTCGACCAGGTTGCGCGCGCGCAGGGAAGGGGCGATGCGCCGGCGCGCGAAGGCGAGGCCCAGGACGGCGATGGAGATGGCGGCCGCCACCATGGCGGCGTTGCCGATCTGGCGCACCGACTGATAGCTGTCGGCGGCGGCCTGCAGGGCCGGGTCCACTTCGCGGCTGACGATGTTGCCGGAGGCCAGGTTCTCGATGTCCGTGATCAGCAGCGACAGGCGGTCCGGGGAAAGCTGCTGCGTGTCGGCGGGCAGGTTGGAGATCAGCAGCCACTCGGCGACGTGGGGCTCGATGATCAGCCAGGCCACCATCAGCAGCAGGCTGGGAATGCCGCACCAAAGGGCGAAATAGAGGCCGTAGTACTGCGGGCGGGAATGCAGGGTCGAAGGATGGCCGCCGCTGACCACGCGGGCGCGGCGCTGGCCGAAGGCGTAACCGACCGAGGAGAGGACCAGCAGGATGGCGATGAGAAGCAGGCTATTCATGTCGGCTCATCGAGTCGGTGGCTTGCGGGAAGCTGCCGCTTCCGCCGGTGGCGCTGCGCGCGCGGCGGGCCCTTGAGGGGCCCTGCCCGGGAAGAAGTATCAAACGAAGCTTTGGAATGAAGAGATACCCTAAACGGCAAAACAGGCTGCCGGCGGCGGTGCCCCCGCCGCCGGCAGACCCCTTTTCATTACATGGACAGCGGCGCGAGGCCGTTGGCCGCATCATGCATGGCCTTGCGGTCGTCGTCCGGCAGCGGGATCAGACCCTTTTCCACCAGGTAGCCGTCCTCGCCCCAGGCCTTCTCCGAGGTGAACTCGGCGACGTATTCCTTGATGCCGGGGATGGTGCCGACATGCTCCTGCTTCACATAGAAGAAGAGGGAGCGGGAAACACCGTAGTCGCCGGAGGCGATGTTCTCGAATTCCGGCGCCACGCCCTCGACGATGGAGCCGTGCAGCTTGTCGGCGTTCTGGTCCAGGAAGCTGAAGCCGAAGATACCCAGCGCAACCGGGTTGGCTTCCAGCTTCTGGACGATCAGGTTGTCGTTCTCGCCGGCCTCGATGAAGGCGCCGTCTTCACGCATGGCGTGGGCGACCTGCTTGAAGGCGGCCTTGTCCAGGGCCTTGATCTCCGGGAACTCCCCGGCGGCCTCTTCCATCACCAGCTCGACGAAGGCGTCGCGGGTGCCGGAGGTCGGCGGCGGGCCCAGAACCTCGATCGGCTCGTTCGGCAGCGCGGAGTCGATCTGGTTCCAGTTGGTGTAGGGATTGGCGACCAGCTTGCCGTCGACCGGCACCTGCTTGGCCAGCGCCAGGAAGATCTGCTTCTTGGTGAGCGTGAACTGCGGGGCCGACTTGGCGTTGGCCAGGACGATGCCGTCATAGCCGATCTTCACCTCGGTGACGGTGATGCCGTTCTTGGTGCAGGTCTCGAACTCGGACTTCTTCATGCGGCGCGAGGCGTTGGTGATGTCCGGGTGCTCGGTGCCGACGCCGGCGCAGAACAGCTTCATGCCGCCGCCGGAGCCGGTGCTCTCGACGACCGGGGTCTTGAAGCTGGTGCTGCGGCCGAAGTTCTCGGCGACGGCCGTGGAGAAGGGGAACACCGTCGACGAGCCGACGATACGGATCTGGTCACGCGCCTCGGCGAGAGCCGGCGCCGTCAGAACCAGACCGGCAACAGCCGCCACGGCAAGCTTGTTCTTGATCACGGGGAATACCTCCGCTGAATGCCCATAGATGAAACTCTGTCGCATTGCCCGAACTGTCGACGTCCACGTCATGGGAAGTGATGGCCGCCCGAATAAATGCAATGCCAGCGCCGGCCTCGTGCCGGCGGCGCCAACCTAGGGCTACTCGGCGATGCTATTACTACAACTAGATGACAGTTCTATGACATCCCTCGCCGCGGCGGGAAAAATCCACGGAGTGTTGACGACTCTTCCTGCGATTTCAAAACTTTGAGCGACCGAAGAGGAAACTTTTCCCGATCTTTTTTAGGACGCCCTGGGCGTCGCCAGGGCCGCCGTCGTCTCGACCGCCGCGGGCAGGTAGACCGAGAAGGTGGCGCCCGCGTCGGGCCGGCTTTCGATCTCCAGCACGCCGCGGTGCCGGTTGATGATGTGCTTGACGATGGCCAGCCCCAGGCCGGTGCCGCCCAGGCGGCGCGAGCGCCGGCTGTCGACCCGGTAGAAGCGCTCGGTGAGGCGCGGGATGTGCTCGCGCTCGATGCCTTCGCCCTCGTTGTGGACGGAGATCTTGAGGCCAGCCCGCCCCAGGCGGCGTTCCCCGGCCCCGCCCTTGGCCAGGCGGCGGGCGGCGACCCGGATCACGGTGTTGTCCTCGCCGTACTTCACCGCATTGTCCAGCAGGTTCTGGAATACCTGGGTCAGCTCGTCGCGGTCGCCGATGGCCGGCGGCAGGTTCTCCGCCGCGATCTCGATGCGCATGCCGCGCCGCGCCGCCTCCAGCTCCAGGGTCGAGGCGACGGAGCGCAGGATCTGCTCGATGTCGCTCCGGCTCGAGGGCGCGCTGTGCTCCTGCAGCTCGATGCGCGACAGGGACAGCAGGTCGTCGACCAGCCGCGACATGCGGTGCGACTGCTCCTCCATGATCTTCAGGAAGCGGTCCTGGGCCTCGGCGTCCTCGCGGGCCGGGCCGCGCAGGGTCTCGATGAAGCCGATCAGGCTGGTCAGCGGCGTGCGCAGCTCGTGGGAGACGTTGGCGACGAAGTCGGCGCGCATGCGCTCGCTCTGCTTCACCCCGGTCAGGTCGTAGAGCGCGATCATCACGCTGGCGCGCTCGCGCGCGGCGCCGGGCAGGCGCAGCACCCGCGCGGCCATGGCGCGTTCCACCTTGCCGGGGATGGAGAACTCGACGCTCTCTTGCTCGCCGCCCTCCAGCACCGCGTCGACGGCGGCCAGCAGCGCCGGATTGCGGAAGCCCAGCGCCAGGTCCCGCCCCGCGAGGTCTTGGGCAAGGTCGTGGCCCAGCAGCGCCTCGGCCGCCGGGTTGAGGCGCAGCACCCGGCGGTTCTCCGCCACCAGGATCAAGGGGTCGGGCAGCCCGGCCAGCACCGCGGCATTGAGCGCCATGGTGTCTTCCAGGTCGTGGCGCCGCTCGCGCTGCTCGCGGGCGGTCTCGGCGATGGCCTCCGCCAGACCCGGCGAAAGCAGGTCGCCGCCCGAGGGCGCGCCCGGCAGGGGCCTGTCGTCGCCGGCCTGGCGCAGCCGGCTCAGGTAGCGGGTCAGGGTCCGCAGGCGGCGGAAGTGCTGGTTCAGCATGGCGACCATCAGCCCCAGCACCACGGCGGCGGCCAGGGCCGCGGCCAGGGGGGGCAAAAGGCCGGCGAAAGCCAGCAGCGCCAGCACCAGGGCGCAGGGCAGCCACAGCACCCCGGCGGCCAGCAGCAGGCGGCCCTTTCCGGGATCGGGTTGGGGCTCCGTCCTCGCGCCCTCGCCCGCTGCTGCCTCAGCCCCGCTCTGCGGCGCTTCGTCGCTCATGCTGTCTTTCTGCCTGTCGGACATGGTCGGGACGGGAGTCTAGCACGGCCACCCGCGCCCTTGCGCGTGAAGCTTTTGCAAAAGCCTTCGGTTCCCGGCCAGGTCCCGGCGGGTGCTAGTCGCCCGCCTCCGCCTCGTAGGCCGCCAGCGCCGCGGCGGTGACCAGGTCGTTGACCGTGGCGCCGAGCTGGACCACCTGGGCGGGCTTCTCGAGGCCCATGAGGATCGGCCCGATGACCGTGCCGCCGCCGCTCTGCTGCATCAGCTTGGCGGTGATGTTGGCGCTGTGCAGGCCCGGCATGACCAGCACGTTGGCCGGCCCGGAGAGGCGGCAGACCGGATACATCTCCTGCATCAGGGAATAGTTCAGGGCGACGTTGGCCTGCATCTCGCCGTCGTACTCGAAGTCCGGCTCGCGCAGGTCGAGCAGCTGCACCGCGTCGCGGATGCGCTGGGCCGAAGGGTGCCAGGGGTTGCCGAAGTTGGAATAGGACAGCAGCGCCACGCGCGGCTCGTGGCCCAGGGCGCGCGCCGCGGCGGCGGCCTGCATGGCGATGTCGGCCAGCTGCTCGCCGTCGGGCAGCTCGTGCACCGAGGTGTCGGCGATGAAGATGGAGCGCCCGCGCATCACCAGGATCGACAGGCCGATGACGCGACGCTTCGACCTGGGCGAGATGGCGCGGCGGATGTCCTGATAGGCGACGCCGAAGCTGCGGGTCAGGCCGGTGACCATGGCGTCGGCCTCGCCGCAGGCCACCATGCAGGCGGCGAAGACGTTGCGGTTCTGGTTGGCCATGCGCTGGCAGTCGCGCCGCAGTTTGCCCTGGCGCCCGAGACGCTGATACAGGAAGTCGACATAGCGCGCGTTGTTCTTGGACAGGCGCGCGTTGTGGATCTCCAGGCTGGAGTTCTCCAGGCCGATCGCCTTCATGGTCTCCAGCACGCGCTCCTCGCGCCCGACCAGCACCGGCGTGCCGTAGCCGGCCTGCTGGAAGGCCAGGGCCGCGCGGATGGTGCGCTCCTCCTCGCCCTCGGCGAAGACCACGCGCTTGGGGTTCTCCCGCACCTTGTCGAAGATGCGCTGCAGGCTGGAGGCCGTGGGATCGAGGCGCGCCGAGAGCTGCTGCTCGTAAGCGTGCAGATCCTCGATCGGCTTGCGCGCCACGCCGCTTTCCATGGCCGCCTTGGCGACCGCCTTGGGCACGTCGACGATGAGGCGCGGGTCGAAAGGCGCCGGGATGATGTAGTTGCGGCCGTAGCGCAGCGCCTTGCTGTCGTAGGCGCGGGCCACCTCGTCGGGCACGTCCTCGCGGGCCAGCTTCGCGAGCGCTTCCGCGGCGGCGATCTTCATCTGCATGTTGATGGCCGAGGCGCGCACGTCCAGCGCCCCGCGGAAAATGTAGGGGAAGCCCAGAACGTTGTTGATCTGGTTGGGGTAGTCGGAGCGCCCGGTGGCGACGATGGCGTCGTTGCGCAGCTCGGCCACCTCCTCAGGGGTGATCTCCGGGTCCGGGTTGGCCATGGCGAAGATGATCGGCTGTTCGGCCATGGAAGTGATCATCTCCGCCGTGAAGGCGCCCTTCACCGAGAGGCCCATGCAGACGTCGGCGCCCTTGAAGGCCTCTTCCAGGGTGCGCGCCTCGGTCTTCACCGCGTGCGCCGACTTCCACTGGTTCATGCCCTCGCCGCGGCCCTCGTAGATGACGCCGCGGGTGTCGCACAGCACCACCTGGTCGTGCGGCACACCCATGGCCTTGATCAGCTCGGCGCAGGCGATGCCGGCGGCCCCGGCGCCGTTGATCACCACCTTGACGTCGCCGATGTTGCGCTTGGTCAGCGCCAGGGCGTTGATGAAGCCGGCGGCGGTGATGATGGCGGTGCCGTGCTGGTCGTCGTGGAACACCGGGATGTCCATCAGCTCCTTCAGGCGCTCCTCGATGATGAAGCACTCCGGGGCCTTGATGTCCTCCAGGTTCACGCCGCCCCAGGACTTGCCGAGGAAACGCACGCAGTTGACGAACTCATCGACGTCGCGGGTGTCGACCTCCAGGTCGATGCCGTCGACATCGGCGAAGCGCTTGAAGAGGACCGCCTTGCCCTCCATCACCGGCTTGGCCGCCTGGGCGCCCAGGTCGCCCAGGCCCAGGACCGCGGTGCCGTTGGAGATGATGGCGACGATGTTGCCCTTGGCCGTGTAGTCGAAGGCCTTGGTCTCGTCCTCGTTGATCTTCAGGCAGGGCACGGCGACGCCGGGCGAATAGGCCAGCGAGAGGTCGCGCTGGGTGGTCAGCGGCTTGGTGGCCTGGATCTCGAACTTGCCGGGCCGGCCGCAGGCATGCAGCTCCAGGGCTTCCTGCTCTGTGATGCGGTCCTTCTTCATGGTCTTTCCTCCCTGCCGCGGCCCGGTTTGCCGGGGTGAGTTCCGGGGCTCCTGCCGCCTCCTGCGGCAGGCCTCCCCACGCCCGCGATGTCGGGCGCCCAGCTCAGGACCTTGATTTTCTGTGAACTTTAGTGAGCGCTGGCCGGGTCGTCAAAGGACCCTTTGTCGCCATTCTTGCTTATGGGCATCCCTTATTTCACGTGGCGGTGCACATCGGCGGCGCCGTGCTCGTTCAGCAGGGCCTCGGCCTTGGCCGCCTGGGCCTCGTCCTCGACGCGCACCCACAGCACGATGGCGCCGGCCTCCAGCGCGCGGGCGAAGGCCTCGGTGTGGGGGGTGGCCCGCACCTCGTCCAGCAGTTCCACCAGGGCGGCGCCGGTCAGGCCGGCGGCCATGGCCCCGGCCACCGCCGCGCCGACGGGGCCGGAGGCGATGGCGATCAGGCCGGCGGCGGTCAGCGGGCCGACGTAGTTGATTTCGCCCACCATCCCGGCCAGGGACTCCTGCCAGGCCTCGCTGGGGCTGCCCGCGGCGCTCAGCGATTCATGGGTGTCGAGGACGGAGAGGTCGTCGTGGCCGAAGCCGGCGGCGCCCAGGGCCTTCACCGCGGCGCTGAAGCTCTCCTTTGTGGAAAAGTTGCCCGCGACCTCGACCGTCACGTCGTCACCGAAACTCTCAGTACTCTCCGCCACCTTGTGCATCTCCTCGAAAAAACCCAGGCCCCAGGCCACTTTACGGCGTGGCAGGCCCCACCACCTTGGCCCGCGGCGGTGGCCGCGGGCATTGATCCCGATCAGTCCGCCCCCCGCTTGCCTCGGCAACGGGGGACTGTGATACCCTCGGGCAAAGTAAAGCTTACCGATCGATGACCGCACAAGCAGCGACTTCCGAGCCCCTTGAAGCTGGCGCCAAGTCAGAGGCCAAATCCGCCGTTCCCCCCGGCGTGACGCCGATGATGGCCCAGTACCTGGAGATCAAGCAGGCCCATCCCGGCTGCCTGCTGTTCTACCGCATGGGCGACTTCTACGAACTGTTCTTCGAGGACGCGGAGCAGGCCTCGGCGGCGCTCGACATCGCGCTCACCAAGCGCGGCCAGCACCTGGGCCAGGACATCCCCATGTGCGGCGTGCCGGTGCATGCCGCCGAGGGCTACCTCTCGCGCCTCATCCGCAAGGGCTTCAAGGTCGCCATCTGCGAGCAGATGGAGGACCCCGCCGAGGCCAAGAAACGCGGCAGCAAGTCGGTGGTGAAGCGCGACGTGGTGCGCGTGGTGACACCCGGCACCATCACCGAGGACGAGCTGCTGGACGCCCGCGCCCACAACTACCTGGCCGCCCTGGCCGAGGCCGGCGGCGGCCTGGGGCTGGCCTGGCTCGACATCTCGACCGGCGTCTTCCAGGCCCAGCCGGTGGCCCCGGAGAATCTCGCCGCCACCCTGGCGCGGCTCGCCCCCGGCGAGCTGATCCTCGCCGAGCGGCTGCTGGAGCGGCCGGACACCTTCGAGACCTTCGGCGCGCTCAAGGACCGCCTGACGCCCCTGCCCGGCGCGCGTTTCGACAGCGCCAACGGCACCCGGCGCCTGGAGGAGACCTTCGAGGTGAAGGCGCTGGACGCCTTCGGGGCCTTCAGCCGCGCCGAGCTGGCCGCCGCCGGGGCGCTGCTCGACTACGTGACCCTGACCCAGAAGGGCCGCCTGCCGCGCCTGCTGCCGCCGCGCCGCCTGGCGCTGGGGGCGGTCATGGAGATCGACGCGGCGACGCGGCGCAATCTGGAACTGACCGAGGCCCTGAGCGGCGGGCGCGCCGGCTCCCTGCTCGCCACCATCGACCGCACGGTGACCGGCGCCGGCGCGCGCCTGCTGGCCACGCGCCTTTCGACGCCGCTGACCGATCCGGCGGCTGTCGCCGCACGCCACGACCTGGTCTGCCACTTCCTGGAAAACGCCAATCTGCGGCAGGACCTGCGCGCGCGCCTGCGCCGCTGCCCGGACATCGAGCGCGCCCTCTCCCGCCTCAGCCTGGGGCGCGGCGGGCCGCGCGACCTGGCGGCGATCCGCGACGCGCTGAGCGTGGCGGGGGAACTGCGCGGCCTGCTGCAGCAGGGCGAGGCGCCGCCGTCCCTGCTGGCCGAGGCGATCCGCGACCTCGGCATCCACGATACCCTGGTCGCCCGCCTGGCCCGCGCCCTGGCGCCGGAGCCGCCGATGCAGGCGCGCGACGGCGGGGCCATCGCGCCGGGCTATGACGAGGCCCTCGACGAGCTGCGGGCCCTGCGCGACGACAGCCGCAAGCTGATCGCCGGGCTGCAGCAGAACTACGCCCAGGCCAGCGGCGTATCCTCCCTGAAGATCAAGCACAACAACGTACTCGGCTACTTCATCGAGGTGACGCCGACCCATGCCGACAAGATCGCGACCGGCGGCGACAGCCCCTTCATCCACCGCCAGACCCTGGCCTCGGCGATGCGCTTTTCCACCGTCGAGCTGTCGGAGCTGGAGCAGAAGATCGCCTCGGCCGCCGAGCGCGCCCTGTCGCTGGAGCTGCAGCTGTTTCAGGACCTGGTGGGCGAGGTGCTGGAGCGCGGCGAGGAGATCGCCACGGCGGCCCGCGCCCTGGCCGAGCTGGATGTGGCCGCGGCGCTGGCCGAGCTGGCCGAGGCCGAGCGCTGGTGCCGCCCGAAGATCGACGACACCACCGCCTTCCATATCACCGGCGGGCGCCACCCGGTGGTGGAAGCCGCCTTGGCGGCGGCGCAGGAGGGCCGCTTCGTCGCCAACGACTGCCGGCTCGAAGATGGGCGCCTGGAAGACGGTGACGACGGAGAAGGCCGCCTGTGGCTCATCACCGGCCCCAACATGGCCGGCAAGTCGACCTTCCTGCGCCAGAACGCGCTCATCGCCGTGCTGGCCCAGATGGGCAGCTACGTGCCCGCCGAGGCCGCGCACATCGGCGTGGTGGACCGCCTCTTCTCCCGCGTCGGCGCCGCCGACGACCTGGCGCGCGGGCGCTCCACCTTCATGGTGGAGATGGTCGAGACCGCGGCCATCCTGAACCAGGCGGGGCCGCGCGCCCTGGTGATCCTGGACGAGATCGGCCGCGGCACCGCGACCTTCGACGGGCTGTCCATCGCCTGGGCCTGCCTGGAGCACCTGCACGAGGTGAACGGCTGCCGCGCCCTCTTCGCCACCCACTACCATGAACTCACCAGCCTGACGGCCAAGCTCGACTCCCTGGCCTGCCACTCCATGCGGGTGAAGGAGTGGCAGGGCGACGTGGTCTTCCTGCACGAGGTGACGGCCGGCGCCGCCGACCGCTCCTACGGCATCCACGTGGCCAAGCTGGCGGGCCTGCCCAAGGCGGCGGTGGCCCGCGCCGAGACGGTGCTGGCCAGCCTGGAGCAGGGCGAGCAGGCCGGCGCGCTGACGCGCCTGGCCGACGACCTGCCGCTCTTCGCCGCTACGGCGGCCAAGGCGGCGGAGCCGGAAGCCCGGGAAAGCGCGGTGGAGGCGGCCCTCGGCGAGGTCAATCCCGACGACCTCAGCCCGCGCGAGGCGCTGGAACTGCTCTACCGCCTGAAGGATCTTTCCAAGGAGTGAAGCCCGTTCAGGGCGCCTGATTTCACGGCGCCGGGGCCGGGATCTGCACGCTCTGCGGTGTGCCCAGCTGGTCGCGGAACCGCAGCTCGATGCGCCAGTCGCGGTAGCCGGCGGCGTAGGCGGCCGGGTCAGGGATGGGAATCTCCCCGGTCAGGCGCTGGCTGCGCTCGACCCGCTCGCTGCCGCGGAAGAGATAGCCGAGAGAGATATAGGGGTGAACGCCGCTGGAGGATCCGCCGACGGCACCCACCGAGACGCCCGGCCCGGCGTTGCCGCCGCTGGCGGTCTCGCGCGTGGACAGCTCACGCTCGCGGGCCTTGGTGGCGCCGCCGGCCGGGTCGATCAGCAGCAGCTCGGTGATGACGCGTCCGGGAGGAATGTTGTCCACCGTTACCGTCAGCTTCTGGTCGACCACCCGGGAGGAGATGTGCATGGGCCGCGGGGTGTCGTCCTGGCCCGCACAGGCGCCGAGCAGCCCGGCGGCGACAGCCCAAGCCAGGAGCGCCGGGGGACG
Organism: Kiloniellaceae bacterium; assembly: GCA_050290145.1. Classification (GTDB taxonomy): domain Bacteria; phylum Pseudomonadota; class Alphaproteobacteria; order Kiloniellales; family Kiloniellaceae; genus Pelagibius. The sequence goes on from JBNKHC010000088.1 coordinate 17,244, forward strand.
GCTTGTCTGCCTGCGAACGAGCCTTAAGACGAAACTGAGGATTTGTGTCATAATTTCCGCAAAGTCAGCCGCAGCGGCGCGGGTTTCGAAGCAAGCCTTCCGACAATATAGTGTGCCGCTTCGGCAGGCGGGCCTCCGCGTGGTGCCTAGGGGTGGGACATCTTGGCGCAGCTTTTTCGCGGCAGGCCTGGACAACCGCCCGATAAGCGCCGATGTGAAGGGCCCCAAGGAAACTCAAAGGTAACCTGCCCCGGTCCCCCGGGGCGACCAAAGGATAGCATGCCCAGTTCCGTCGACATGGCCGCGCCCCGCGAAGCCCCCGCCGAGAGCCCCGGCGGCCAGGAAGCCGCCGAGACCCTGCCGCCCGAAGAGGCGCTGGCCGAGGCGGCCGGGGCGCGCATCGACAATCCGCGCGCCATCGTCAACCGCCGCAGGCTGACGGCGCGCCTGGCCGAGATCTTCGCGGAAATCCCCGCCGGGCCCAAGCAGCGCGCCGCCGTGCTGACGCTCCTGAAGGAAGCGCTGGCGGCCGGCCGTGCCGAGGTGCGCCGCCGCTTCGAGGAGGAGGCGGCCAGCGGCACCATGACGGTGCGTTCCGAATCCTACCTGGTCGACCAGATCATCCGCGTGGTCTACGACCACGCCACCCAGCGCCTCTACCCCATCGCCAACCCTTCCACCGGCGAGCGGCTGTCGCTGGTTGCCGTCGGCGGCTACGGGCGCGGCGAGCTGGCGCCGCAGTCGGACATCGACCTGCTGTTCCTGCTGCCCTACAAGCTGACGCCGCGCAGCGAGCAGGTGGTGGAGGAGATCCTCTACCTGCTGTGGGACATGGGCTTCAAGGTCGGCCACTCGACGCGCTCGGTGAACGAGTGCATCCGCCTCGCCAAGGGCGACATCACCATCTGCACCGCGCTTCTGGAGGCGCGCTGGCTGTGGGGCGACCAGGCGCTCTACCGCGAAATGCGCCAGCGCTTCCACAAGGACGTGCAGGCCGGCGGCGGCGCCAAGTTCATCGAGTCCAAGCTGTCCGAGCGCAAGGCGCGCCACGACCGCTTCGGCGGCTCGCGCTACGCGCTGGAGCCCAACATCAAGGAGGGCAAGGGCGGCCTGCGCGACCTGCACACCCTCTTCTGGATGGCCAAGTTCCTCTACAACGTCGACGACATCTCGACGCTGGTGCAGCGCAAGGTCTTCACCGCTTCCGAAGTGCAGCGTTTCGACAAGGCACTGAACTTCCTGTGGAGCCTGCGCTGCCACATGCACTACATCTCCGGGCGCGCCGACGAGCGGCTGACCTTCGACATGCAAAAGGAGATCGCGCCGCGCATGGGCTTCACCTCGCACGGCGGGCTGATGGACGTCGAGCGCTTCATGAAGCGCTACTTCCTCATCGCCAAGGAGGTCGGCGACCTGACGCGCATCTTCTGCGCCGTCATCGAGGCCGAGCACAACCGCCGTTCGCGCTTCCGCCTGCCGGTACTGCGCCGGCGCCGCAAGATCGAGGGCTTCGGCCTGGAGGGCGATCGCCTCACCGTTTCCGATCCCGAGGTCTTCAGCGAGGACCCGGTGGAGATGCTGCGCATCTTCCAGGTGGCGCAGAAGCACGAGCTGGACATCCACCCGGAAACGCTGCGCGCCATCACGCGCAAGCTGAAGCACGTCAACAAGGAGCTGCGCGCCGATCCCAAGGCCAACGCCATCTTCCTCGACATGCTCACCTCCGAGAAGGATCCGGAGACGACGCTGCGCCGCCTGAACGAGGCTGGCGTTTTCGGCCGCTTCCTGCCGGACTTCGGGCGCGTGGTCGCGCAGATGCAGTACAACATGTACCACTCCTACACGGTGGACGAGCACACCATCTTCGCCATCGGCATCCTGCATGCCATCGAGCAGGGCGGCCTGGCCGAGGCGGCGCCGATCGCCACCGAGGTGGTGCACAAGGTGCTCTCCCGGCGCGTGCTCTACATGGCGGTGCTGCTGCACGACATCGCCAAGGGGCGCGGCGGCGATCACTCGGAGCTGGGCGCCAAGGTGGCGGAGAAGGTCTGTCCGCGCATCGGACTCGACGAGGCGGAGACCGAGACCGTGTCCTGGCTGGTGCTGCACCACCTGGCCATGAGCGATACCGCCTTCAAGCGCGACATCGACGATCCCAAGACCATCCGCGACTTCGCCGACCTGGTGCAGTCGCCCGAGCGCCTGCGCCTGCTGCTGGTGCTGACCGTGGCCGACATCCGCGCCGTCGGCCCGGGCGTGTGGAACGCCTGGAAGGCGGCGCTGCTGCGCGATCTCTACTGGCGCACGGAATCGGTGCTCGGCGGCGGCCTCGCCGCCAAGGGCCGCGACGTGCGCGTGAAGGCCGCCAAGGAGGCGCTGAAGGAGAAGCTGAAGGAAGCGGGCTGGCCCGGCAAGGACATCACCGCCCACCTGCGCCGCGGCTATCCCTCCTACTGGAGCGGCCTCGACACCGACAGCCACCTGCGCCACGCGCGCCTGGTGCGCGAGGCCGAGGCCAGCGGCGCGCCGCTGACCATCGATACGCGCATCGACCGCTACCGCGAGGCCACGGAGGTCACGGTCTACACCCCCGACCATCCAGGCCTGTTCAGCCGCATCGCCGGGGCCATGGCGGTGGCTGGCGCCTCGATCACCGCGGCGCGCATCTTCACCCTGTCGAACGGCATGGCGCTGGACTCCTTCTACGTGGAGGACGCCCAGGGTGGGCCCTTCGACCAGCCCGGCAAGCTGGCGCGCCTCTCCTCGACCATCGAGCAGTCGCTGGCCGGGCGCCTGCGCCCGCTGCAGGAGCTGCAGGCCCAGCAGTCGCCCATCCCCAGCCGCTTCAAGGTCTTCAAGGTTTCGCCGCGCGTGCTCATCGACAACAAGGCGAGCCGCGCCCATACGGTGATCGAGGTCAACGGCCGCGACCGCCCCGGCCTGCTGTATCTCGTCACCACGACGCTGACCAAGCTGGACCTGATCATCAAGTCGGCGCGCATCGCCACCTTCGGCGAACGCGCGGTCGATGTCTTCTATGTGCAGAACGCGCTGGGCGCCAAGATCGAGAACAAGCAGAAGCTGCGCAGCATCGAGAAGAAGCTGCTGGCGGTCTTCGAGGAAGGCGAATGCGCACCGGCCAAGACGGATGGGGCCAAGAAGGAGCCGGCCAAGAAGGTGACCCGCAAGTCCGTGCGCAAGGCCCAGGCGAAGAAGGTCGTGGCGAAGAAGGAGGCGGCCAAGAAGGAGGCCGCCAAGAAGGCGCCCGCCAAGAAAGCGGCCGCCAAGAAGGTCACGACCGCCAAGTCCGGCGCCAGCAAGGCCCCCGCCCGGGGCGCTGCGTCCCGCAAGCCGCGCTAGCGGCCGGCGGCGTGGCTGTGCCTGCGCTGCATTCCTTGTTTGCAGTTTCGCCACATTTCTCTAAGACCTTTCGGGCATGAGCCTCGTTCGTTCCGTCGCCACCGTCGGGGGCTATACCGGCATCAGCCGCATCCTCGGCTTCGTGCGCGACATCCTGATCGCCAACGTGGTCGGCGCCAGCCCGGTGGCGGACGCCTTCTTCGCGGCCTTCCGCCTGCCCAACCTGTTCCGCCGGCTCTTCGCCGAGGGCGCCTTCAACGCCGCCTTCGTGCCGCTCTTCGCCCGCCACCTGGAGCAGGAGGGCGAGGCCTCGGCCCGGCGCTTCGCCGAGGAGGCGCTCTCGGTGCTGGTCACCGGCCTCTTGATCCTCTCGGCGCTCTGCATGGCGGGCATGCCCTGGTTCATCTACGTCATCGGTTCGGGCTTCTCGCAGAACCCGGAAAAGCTGGCCCTGGCCATCGAACTGACGCGCATCACCTTCCCCTACCTGCTGTTCATGGCGGTGGTGGCGCTCTTGAGCGGCATCCTCAACTCGCTCTACCGCTTCGCCGCGGCGGCGGCGGCGCCGATCCTGTTGAACATCATCTTCATCGTCGCCCTCGTCGCCGTGCTGCCCTTCACCGGGGCGCCGGGCCACGTCATGGCCTGGGCGGTCTGCGTCTCCGGCGCCGCGCAGTTCGTCTTCCTGGTGATCGCGGCCAGGCGCGCGGGCATGGCGCTGCGCTTCCCGCGCCCCCGCCTCACCCCCGGCGTGCGCCGCCTGCTGGTGCTCATGGCGCCGGGCATGCTCTCGGCCGGGGCGCTGCAGATCAACATCTTCGTCGGCTCCTCCATCGCCTCCTGGCAGGAGGGCGCCTTCTCCTTCCTCTACTACGCCGACCGGGTCTACCAGCTGCCACTCGGCCTCATCGGGATTGCCATCGGCATCGTCCTGCTGCCCGACATGGCCCGGAAGCTGCGCGCCGGCAACGAGGACCAGGCCATGCACAGTCTGAACCGCGGCCTGGAGTTCGCCCTGCTGCTGACCCTGCCGGCCACGGTGGCGCTCATCGTCATCGCCGGGCCGATCATCGGCGGCCTCTTCCAGCACGGCCGCTTCGGGGCCGCCGACGCGGCGGCCACTGCGGCGGCCCTGGTCGCCTTCGCCTGGGGCCTGCCGGCCTATGTGCTGGTGAAGATCCTGCAGCCGGCCTTCTACGCCCGCGAGGACACGGTGACGCCCTTCCGCTACTCCGTCGCCTCGGTGGTCGCCAACATCCTGCTCAGCCTGGTGTTGTTCTGGCAGTTCCGCCACGTCGGCATCGCCCTGGCGACCTCGCTGGCGGCCTGGCTCAACACCGCCCTCTTGATGCTGTCGCTCAGGCGCTACGGCTTCTGGGCGCTGGACGCGCGCTTCCGGGCGCGCCTGCCGCGCATCACCCTCGCCTCGCTGGGCATGGGCGCGGCGCTCTGGAGCATGCAGTGGGCGACCGGAACCTGGCTGGGCGAGAGCTTCGCCGAACGGGTGGCGGCGCTGGCGATCCTGGTGGCCGTGGGCCTGGCCATCTACGGGGCGCTGGCCTTCGGCCTGGGCGCCGTCTCGCGCGCCGATCTGGCCGGCTCCCTGCGGCGCGGGGCCAAGGGCGGCGGCGGCGCGGCGGCCGACTAGGGCCTTTCCCGCAGACCCCCTCTGCAGCCTCAGTCCTTGACCGCCTCCGCCCGGCCAGCGATAACCCCGGCTGCATCGCGGCCCCTCCCTCGGAGCCGGGCCGCCGCCTTCAGTGAACCCAACACCGCAGAATCAGGCATGAAACGGATCTTTTCGGGCGTTCAGCCCTCGGGCAACCTGCACCTCGGCAACTACCTGGGGGCCATCAGGAACTTCGTGGCCCTGCAGAGCGACTTCGACTGCATCTATTGCGTCGTCGACCAGCACGCCATCACCCTGTGGCAGGACCCGGAGGTGCTGCGCCAGCGCACCCGCGAGGTGACCGCCGGCTACCTGGCCGCCGGCATCGATCCGCAGACCTCCATCATCTTCAACCAGTCGCAGGTCGCCGCCCATTCGCAGCTCGCCTGGGTGTTCAACTGCGTGACCCGCATCGGCTGGCTGAACCGCATGACCCAGTTCAAGGACAAGGCGGGCAAGAACCGCGAGAAGGCCTCCTCAGGCCTCTACGTCTATCCCAACCTCATGGCCGCCGACATCCTGGTCTACAAGGCGACGCACGTGCCGGTGGGCGAGGACCAGAAGCAGCACCTGGAGCTGACCCGCGACATCGCCCAGAAGTTCAACAACGACTACGGCGTGGAGTACTTCCCCATCGTCGAGCCGTTGATCCAGGGCGCGGCGACCCGCGTCATGTCGCTGCGCGACGGCGCCAAGAAGATGAGCAGCTCCGACCCCTCGGACGCCGCGCGCATCAACATGACCGACGATGCCGATGCGGTGGCCAAGAAGATCCGCCGCGCCACCAGCGACTCCGAGCTGCTGCCCGACCCCTCGGTGGTCGGACCGGACGGCCAGTTCACCGCCGAGTTCCGCCAGGCCCGCCCGGAGGCGGCCAACCTTATGACCATCCTCGCCGCCTTGCAGGGCGAGGCGCTGGCCAAGGTGGTGGCGGACTTCGAGGGCAAGGGCTTCGCCGACTTCAAGAAGGCGCTGACCGATGTGGCCGTCTCCAGCCTCGGCCACATGGGCGCGGAGATGAAACGGATGGTGAACGACACCCACTACGTCGACTCGGTGCTGCGCGACGGCGCCGAGCGGGCCCAGGCCATCGCCGAGCCGATCATCAAGGAAGTCTATGATATCGTAGGCTTTCTGCGGCCCTAGGAGGCGCGGCGGCGGGGTCCCGCCGCGGCTGCCCTGCGACGGCGCGCCCGCAAAGAGGACGATTGCGCAGCCTTGCCCCCTGGTGGCAGGATTCGCCCGCACGGACGCCTCCTTAGATAAGAACCACCAAAGGAACCCCGCATGGCAGACGTCCCCCCATCGACGACCAGCCGCCCGCCCGGCGAAACGTCGGCCGAGGCGGCCGCCGCGAAACACCGCGAGAACCGCGTCTTCCTGGTGGTGGTCGACGAGACCGAGGAAATGCGCGTGGCCCTGCGCTTCGCCGCCCTGCGCGCGCGCAGCACCGGCGGCAAGGTCGCCATGCTCTACGTGGTGGAGCCCTCGGAGTTCCAGCACTGGATGTCGGTCGGCGATCTGATGCGCGAGGAGGCCCGCACCGAGGCCGAGCAGGTGTTGCAGCGCCTGGCGGCGGAGGTCAGCGAGATGGCCGGCTCCCTGCCGGTGCTCTATGTGCGCGAGGGCGACCGCCGCGACGAACTGCTGGCCCTCCTGGACGAGGAGCCCAACATCTCGATCCTGGTGCTCGGCGCCTCCACCGGCAAGCGGGGACCCGGCCCCCTGGTCTCGGCCATGACCGGCAAGTTCCTGGGCCGCCTGCACATTCCGGTGACCATCGTGCCCGATTCCATGACCGTCGAGGAAATCGACGCGGTGACCTGAGGCGGGACCCGCCCGTCCCCGGCCACCCGGGTCCCGCCGCATCTTGACTAAAGTTGACCGAATTGGTCTGATTTAGATCTTGGCGCTTGAAGCAGGGCTCACCGGAGCCCAGATTGAGCGTGAAGCCTTTAGGAGACAGCGTTCCATGTTCATCCAGACCGAACAGACCCCCAACCCGGCGACCCTGAAGTTCCTGCCGGGGCGCGAGGTACTCGCCGCGGGCACGGCCAACTTCACTTCTTCCGAGGATGCGGCGCGCTCGCCGCTGGCCGAACGGCTGTTCTCGGTGGAGGGCGTTGTCGGCGTCTTCTTCGGCACCGACTTCGTCTCCGTCACCAAGGAAGACGCGCGCGAGTGGTACCTGCTGAAGCCGGCCATCCTGGGTGTCATCATGGAGCACTTCACCGCCGGCCGCCCGGTCATGCTGGAAGACGCCGGCGCGGGCGACGCCCAAGGCCTGGGGGGCCACAGCGAGTCCGGCGAGGACAGCGAAGTGGTCAGCCAGATCAAGGAACTGCTCGACACCCGCGTGCGTCCGGCCGTCGCCCAGGACGGCGGCGACATCGTATTCCGCGGTTTCGACAAGGGCGTCGTCTACCTGCACATGCAGGGCGCCTGCCAGGGCTGCCCCAGCTCCACCGCCACCTTGAAGATGGGAATCGAGAACATGCTGCGGCATTACATTCCCGAGGTGGTTGAGGTTCGTCCGGTCCTCTAAACCGCGCCGCTGCTCCCCTCCCTTTCACGCCGCCCGGTGAAGTCACAGTTTTGTCCCGGCCGCATTCCGGCCGGGACTGTTTGTCTGCGTGGCAAGCGCTTGAAAAGACGGTGATTGCACCGGCACAGCCCCAGCTCCGTCGGGCCGATGGGTTCGACGGGCTGTCCCTTCGATAACGGAATCTTCGCGAAGCCGACCTAGGCTTGCCGCTCGGTCGGGAAGGCACTGCAAGTAGCAAAGATAAGCGAGGCGCAGAGGCGATGGTGGCACAGGTGGCGGCGGTGGTCGCCGAATGGCAGCCGGTTGTGGAGCGTTACGCCAAGCAAGGCAATCGCCATCTGGCGGGGCGCGTCGCCCTGCTCTGCGGTCTCTTCGGACTCTTCCTTCTGACGGCGCTGTGGTTCGGTGCCGAGCCCCTGCCGCGTTCGACCTGGCAGGAGCTTGGCCTCGCCAGCGAGGCCCCGGCGCTGCGCCGCGTCTACGTCCGCGACGCCCAAGCCCTGGATCAGATTTTCGCCGACAACGACTACCGCCTCGCCGCGGTGATGAACGGCGCGCCGGTGCCGCGCCTTTCGGTGACCGCCCTGCCGCGCGACATGAGGGACATCGCCGACAGCGAGGCGCGCAAGCGCCTCTTCCTGCGCACCCTGCTGCCGCTGGTGCTGCAGGCCAATGCCGAACTGCGCCAGGCGCGCGCCAAGGTGATCACCGCCCTGGATGCCCGCGCCGCTGGCCGCCTGGGCGTGACCGATGCACTGTGGCTCGAGAGCGTGGCCGAGTGGTACGGCGCCGCGCCGGGTGACGCCGCCGACCTGCTGAGCCGCATCGACGCGGTGCCGCCCAGCCTGGCGCTGGCCCAGGCGGCCCAGGAAAGCGGCTGGGGCACCTCGCGCTTCGCGATCCGCGCCAACGCCCTTTTCGGCCAACGCAGCTGGGGCGACGACGCCGAGGGCCTGACCCCGGCCGCGGCCGAGCGCCAGGACTTCAAGGTGCGCGGCTTTCCCGATCTGATGAGTGCGGTGCGCGCCTACCTGCACAACCTGAACAGCCACCGCGCCTACCAGGACCTGCGCCAGCGCCGCGCGAGGGCCCGGGCGCTGGGGACGCCGCTGCACGCCCTCAATCTCGTGGGCGGTCTCAAGAGCTATTCGGAAGAGGGTCAGTCCTACGTGCTGGCGCTCAGCGAGCTCATCACCAGCAACGACCTGCAGTCCCTGGACGCGGTGAAGCTCAGCGCGCAGCGCTAGCGCACCGCGCCCTTCGCCACCACGAACTGGGTTCCGAACCAGCGCCAGCGTCCGCTGTCGTCGCGCAGGGTGCAGTTGATGCGCACGCGCCCGGCGGGCAGGGCCGTGGCGAAGCGCAGCTCGATGCGCTGGTCCAGCTTCATGACTTCCGGCTCGCCGGCCGAGGCAAAGCAGTTGAGGCCGCTCAGGTTGCCCAGCCCGGCGGCCACGGTGAAGCCGAAGTTGGGCGGGTTTTGGCCGGCCTCGCTGATGCTCATGTCGGCCGGGGTGATGCCGTCGACCGGCAGCGGCAGGGCATTGGCCACCAGACGGAAGCGGTCCATGTCGCCATAGGCCTCGTTCAGCGGAAAGCGCGGCAGGGTGAAGCGGTCGCTCATCTCGCCCAGGGCGCCGGAGTGCTGGCCGAAGGCCGCCGTGAAGCCGGCGTCGATCACGTTCTGGCGCAGCGCCAGGCTGGCCTCGCCGTAGGGATAGGCAAAGAGCCGCGGCATGGCGCCCAATTCGGCCGTGAAGCTGCGGGTCGCCTTGTTCAGGTCGGCGCGCTGTTCTGCCGGGCTCTGCCAGGCCATGTGGGCGTGGGCATGGCCGTGGTGGCCGATGGTGACCAGCGGGTCGGCGGCCATCTCGCGCAGCTGCGCCCAGCTCATGTAGCTGGGCAGGCCGAGGTCCAGCGGTTCGGTGGAGACGAAGATGGTGACCGGCAGCCCCGCCGCCTTGAGGCGCGGCCAGGCCTCCCGATAGACCGAGAGCACGGCGTCGTCGATGGTGATGGCGACGGCGTGCTCGGGCAGGGCCTCGCCGCTGTCGAGCCGCGCCAGAATCTCCGGCAGCGCCATGACCTGGTACTTGCCCGAGGTCAGCTCGGTCAGATGGGCCTCGAACTGCGCCAGGCGCACCGAGGTGGAGGGCAGCGAGTCCTCGCCGAAGCGGTGGTACATCAGCACCGCCGCCCCGTTGTCGGCGGACTGCAGCCGCCCGGCGGCGGCCGGCGGCTGGATCGCGGACTGTTGGGACTGCGCCTCCTGTGCGGCCAGCGGCGCGGCGCCCAGGCAGAGAACCCCCGCCAGGCAGAGCGCTCCCGTCAGGCGGAGCGCCTGCGACCGGGCTCCGTGGCTCTTAACATTCCATCGCATGCCAGCTTTCTCCGTCGGCCCGCCGGGACGACTTGCAGTCGGCCGAATCCGCCCCCGGCACCTGCGGCTTCGCGCAGTCTATCAAGCTTGCCGACCCCGGCGCCAAAGGCCAAGGTGGGGCCGTCTTGCCATGTTCCAGAGCCCCGCTGCGCTGCCCATTGGACGACCCGGGGGGCCGACAAAGCGTGGCGAGTGGAGCTTAAGAAAGGGATAAGGCTGTGAACGAAATCTTGAGCGACGCCGGGCTGGACAAGATCCTTCGCGAGGCCCGCACCCACTCGGTCTGGCGTGACGAGGCGGTCAGCGACGTTCTGCTGGAAGCGGTCTACGACCTCGCCAAGATGGGGCCGACCGCCTCGAACGGCTGCCCGATGCGGGTCGCCTTTCTGCGCAGCAAGGAGGCCAAGGAGAAGCTGCGCCCCTGCCTCAGCGAGGGCAATGTCGAGAAGACCATGGCCGCGCCGGTCACCGCCATCATCGCCTATGACCTGGCCTTCTATGAGCAGTTCCCCAAGCTGGCGCCGCACCGCGACGGCGCCAAGACCTACGGCGGCAAGGAGACGCTGGTCCAGGAAACGGTGCTGCGCAACGGCAGTCTGCAGGGCGCCTACTTCATCATCGCCGCCCGCGCCCTGGGGCTGGACTGCGGACCCATGTCCGGCTTCAAGCGCGCCGGGGTCGACGAGGCCTTCTTCGCCGGCACCACCTGGCGCTCGAACTTCCTCTGCAACCTGGGCCACGGCGATCCCGTCGCGCTGCGCCCGCGCGGCGCCCGGCTGGATTTCGACGAAGCCTGCCGGTTGCTATAAGCCGGCCCGGCGCTATAACCCCCGGGACGTCCTGCTGGGGATGTGCCGCTTTGGGATATCGGATATCAGGCGGCCATGAGGCGGCGCGGCGCGGCGGCGTCGTTCAGCAGGGGAAAGCGCTGAGGCTCGAAGAGTTGATAATGCCACCATTCGAAACGGTTCCAGTCCCATCCGGCCGCGGTCATCAGGCCCAGCAGCAGGGCGCGGTTGCGCTGCACTTCGACCGGCAGGTCGCTGCGCGCGTGGTGCGAGGCGGCGGTGAAGTCGTCGAAGGGCGTGCCCATGTCCAGCTCTTCGCCGCTGGCCGCATCGACCAGCGTCATGTCGACGGCGATGCCGCGCGAATGACAGGACCCGCTGCGCGGGTCGGCGACGAACTCGGGATCTGGAAAGGCGTCCCACAGGCGCCACTGCGCCTCCACCGGACGGAAGGCGTCGAAGATCTTGAGGCGCAGGCCGAGCGGCGCGGCCAGTCCGCTGGCGCGCTTCAGCGCCGCGGCGGCCTCGGGGTGGAGCTGCGCTTCGGCGCGGGCGTAGATACGCTTGCCGGTGACGTTGTCCGCGGTGGCGTAGGCCAGGGCGATGTCGAGATCGAAGTCGGGCGTCTGCAGGGAAACCAGGGTCATACGGTGGCGGCTCTCGGGAAACGGGATCGGGTCGGCTGCCCTGTTAGCACGGGGCGCCCCGCCACGGATAGTCCGCGATGAGCGAAGATTCCGTGAAGAGCGAGGTGTCGGCGCTGCTGGCCCTGGATGCGGCGGGGGCGTCCTGCTCGGTGGCGCTCTGGGCGGAAGGCCGCGTCGTCGCGCGGCGCTTCAGCGTCATGGCGCGCGGCCAGTCGGAGCGTCTGGTGCCGATGATCGGCGAGGTGATGGAGGAGTGGGGTGGCGGCTTCGCCGCGCTCGATGCCCTGGCCGTGACCACCGGCCCGGGCGGTTTCACGGGCGTGCGCATCGGCCTGGCCACGGCGCGCGGCCTGGCGCTGGCCCGCGGCCTGCCGCTGATCGGCGTCTCCTCCTTCGAGGTGGTGGCCGCCGCCGCCACGGCGGCGGAGCGTGCCGGCCGCCGGGTGCTGGCGGTGCTCGATTCCAAGCGCAACGAGATCTTCGCCCAGCTCTTCGACGAGCGCCTCACCGAAGTCGGCACGCCCCTGGAAGTCGCCCTGAGCGGCTTGGCCGAGACCCTGCCCCCTGACAGCCGTGGCATCCCCCTGGTGCTGACCGGCGATGCGGCGGCCCGGGCCCTGGAGGCGTTGCAGGCCGCCGGGCGCGACGATGTCGTGCTGGCCGCCGCGGCCGGGCCGGCCGACGCGGCGCTGCTGGCCGAACGCGCGGCGCTGCGCGACCCCTCGGCGGCGGGGCCGGTGCAGCCGGTCTACCTGCGCCCGCCCGACGTGACCCCGCCCAAGCCGCTGCCCGGCGCCGGGGCGGCGCGGAAGCCCGGGCCGTGACTGCCGCCGTGATCCGGCCGGCCGGGCCCTGCGACGTGGCGCTGCTGGCCGAGCTCTATCGCCGCTGCTTCGATCCCGCGGCGGGAGAAGCCTTCGCGGGGACGCCATGGAGCGCCCGCTCCCTGGCTGAGGTCATGGCCCTGCCGGGGGTCTTCGCCCTGCTGGGGCTGGCTGAGGGCCCTAGTCAAGACCAGGGGGAGGCAGAGCCGGCGGGCTTCCTGCTGGCCCAGGTCCTCTTCGAGGAGGCCGAGCTGCTCACCCTCGGCGTGCTGCCGGGCCACCGCCGGGCCGGGCTCGGCGGCCGCCTGCTGCGGGCGGCCCTGGCGGAGGCCGGGCGCCGCGGGGCCCGGCGGATGACCCTGGAGGTGGCCGCGGACAATGCCGGGGCCCAGGCGCTCTACCGCGCCGCCGGCTTCGCCGCAGCCGGCCGACGTAGGAATTATTACCGCTTAGCCGGCGGCGAGAGCCTGGATGCGGTGATCTTCGCGCGCTCCCTGGAGGCCCCGGAGGACCCGGCCTCCGCCCTCTGACCCGCCCGCCGCGGCGGTTTCGGTAATCTGCGCGAGTTTTTGCGAAGCATTTCTAATTAAATGAAGACGAGAGAAATTAGCCTCATTACAATACTGAAAGGCATTTTTGCTGTTTCTGACTATTGTTTTTTCTGGTCAATAGTGTTGATTCCTGTCCGGGGAATTTTTATATAAGCCACAGGGATTTTGAGGAGTTAAATAGGTCAATGTCCGATCAAGCGAAGCAAAGCGAATTGCTTTCTTTGACGACAAACATCGTCGCAGCACATGTTTCCAATAATTCCGTCGCGGTCGCGGACCTGCCGATGATTATCCGTGACGTTTACGAGACGCTGTCGAACGTCGGGACGACGCGGGAGCGGGAGCCTGAGCGCCCCTCGCCGGCGGTGCCGATCAAGAAGTCGGTGACCCCGGAATACATCGTCTGTCTTGAGGACGGCAAGAAGCTGAAGATGCTGAAGCGCCATCTCAAGACCGCCTATGACATGTCGCCGGAAGACTATCGTGAACGCTGGGGGCTGCCGGCGGACTATCCCATGGTGGCGCCGAACTACGCCAAGCAGCGCAGCAAGCTGGCCAAGCAGATCGGCCTGGGGACGCGCGCCCGCCGCAAGGGATGAGTGATTGCGCCCCGCGGTCTGCGGGGCCGGCGAAGGAAAACGGCGTCGCCGCCATTAGGCGGGCGGCGCTTTTTCCGTTATAATCCGGGTTTCGTCCCGCTTGGGACCGCCTGCAAGGTCGGCAGGGACGCTTTGGTAGGTAAGAATGACAGGACTTGATTTCGGTATGGGCGATCGCCTGGAAAAGCTGTGCATCGAAAAGGGTCTGAAGATGACCGATCAGCGCCGGGTCATTGCGCGCGTGCTGTCCGAGTCGACGGACCACCCTGATGTGGAGCTCGTCTATCAGCGTGCCATCGAGCGCGACCCGCGCATTTCCATCGCCACGGTCTATCGCACGGTCAAGCTTTTCGAAGAGGCCAGCATCCTGGAGCGGCACGATTTCGGCGACGGTCGCGCCCGCTATGAGGAGCGCCCGGAAGAGCACCACGACCACCTGATCGACGTGAAGACCGGCGAGGTGGTGGAGTTCTCCAACGAGGAAATCGAACGCCTGCAGGCCGAGGTGGCCAAGGCGCTCGGATATCGCCTGGTCGACCACCGCCTGGAGCTTTACGGCGTGCGGATCGACAAGCGCGATGAGGACGGCGGAGCCAAGAACAACGCCTGAGGTCCCCGCGTCATCCCGTGGTGGGATGCCCATGTCCGGTACTTGGGGGCCGGGACTTCGGGAAGGGAGCGATATGAGTCTCGCGGAAGCGAAACCAGACCGTCCCGTCGACGTTGTCGGCGGCAACCTGCGTATCCGCCTGGCCGAGGACGCGGCCGAGATCCGCGCCGCCCAGGCGCTGCGCTATCGCGTGTTCTACGAGAGCATGGCCGCCAAGCCGACGGAGGAGATGGCGGCGGCGCAGCGCGATTTCGATTCCTTCGACGACTACTGCGACCACCTGCTGGTCTTCGACGAGGAACGCGGCAGCGGCCCGGGCGCGGTGGTCGGCACCTACCGCGTCATGCGGCGCGAGGGCGCGGCCCGGCGCGGCCAGTTCTATTCCAGCGACGAGTACGAGATCGACAACCTGACCGCCTACCCGGGCGAGATCCTGGAGCTGGGACGCTCCTGTGTCGATCCGACCTACCGCAGCGGCGCCACCATGCAGCTGCTGTGGCGCGGCATCGCCGAGTACGTCTTCTACTACAACATCTCCATCATGTTCGGCTGCGCCAGCCTGCCGGGAACCGACCCCGAGGAGCTGCGCATGCCGCTGGCTTATCTCTACCATCACCACCTGGCGCCGCCGGCGCTGCGCGCCCGCGCGGTGCCCGAGCGTTACGTCTCCATGGACCTGCTGCCGCCCGACCAGGTCAACATCGCCCAGGCGCGCCAGGCGCTGCCGCCGCTGATCAAGGGCTACCTGCGCCTCGGCGGCTTCGTCGGCGACGGCGCCGTGGTCGATTGGGACTTCGGCACCACCGACGTCTGCGTGGTGGTGAAGACCGACCTGGTGACCGAGAAGTACCGGCGCCACTACAGCCGCGACGACCAGGCGGGCGCTGTCCAGGGCAGCGGTGCCGAGGGCGGCGGTGGCGCCGGCAACGAATCCGGTGGAGGGGCATGACGGCACCTAGCATCGGCTCGCCGACCACTGCCCTGTTCCGCCTGCTGGCCTATGCCGGCCTCACCCTTGCCCTGATGCCGGTCCAGTTCCTCGCCGTGACCTTCGGCTCGCCCCTGCGCAAGCGGCTGCCGCAGTGGTACCACCGGCAGACCTGCCGCATCCTGGGCATCCGCATCGAGCGCCACGGCCGCCCTGCGCGCCGCCACCCCACGCTCTTCGTGGCCAACCACGTCTCCTATCTGGACATCGAGGTGCTGGGGGCCTTGCTCAAGGCCTCTTTCGTGGCCAAGGCAGAGGTCGCGACCTGGCCCGTCTTCTCCTGGCTGGCCAAGCTGCAGGAGACGGTCTTCGTGGAGCGCCGTGCGCACCGCGCCGTCAAGCACCGCGACGAGATGACGCTCCGCCTGGACGCGGGCGACGACCTGATTCTCTTCCCCGAGGGCACCTCGGGCGACGGCAACGGGATCCTGGCCTTCAAGAGCGCGCTTTTTTCGGTCGCCGAGCGCCGGCCCCATGGCGAACCGCTGACCGTGCAGCCGGTTTCGGTCAGCTACACAAGACTCGACGGGCTGCCCCTGGGCCGCTATCTAAGGCCGTTTTTCGCCTGGTACGGCGATATGGAGCTGGCCAACCACCTCTGGCACGCCATCAGCCTGGGCCGGGTGACGGTGGTGGTGGAGTTTCACGAGCCGGTGACGATCGACCAGTTCGGATCGCGCAAGGCCCTGAGCGATTATTGCTACGGCGTGGTGGCGAGCGGCGTGGCCGCGGCCCTCTCCGGGCAGCGGCAGCCGGCCTTGCCGGCGCCCGGCGAGCCCGAGCAGGGCGCCGTATCGGCGGCGTAGTTGGAAGTTGGGAACCTTATGGCAGCGGAACGAGAAGGCGCAGCGGTGACGGAACGGACGGACGGCAAGGCGAAGAAGCGGCTGTTCATCAAGACCTACGGCTGCCAGATGAACGTCTACGATTCGACGCGCATGGCCGACGTCCTGGCGCCGCTCGGCTACGAGGCGGTGGACAGCCCGCGCGGCGCCGACATGGTGATCCTCAACACCTGCCATATCCGCGAGAAGGCGGCGGAGAAGGTCTTCTCCGAACTGGGCCGTCTGCGCGCCTTCAAGCAGGAGCGCGCCGAGGCCGGCGGCGAGATGCTGCTGGCCGTGGCCGGCTGCGTCGCCCAGGCCGAGGGCGAGGAGATCCTGCGCCGCGCCCCGCAGGTCGACCTGGTCTTCGGGCCGCAGACCTATCACCGCCTGCCGGAGCTGGTCGCCAAGACGGCGCGGGCCGGCGACGGTCGTGAGGGGGTCGGGCGCGGCGTGCTGGACATCGACTTCCCGGCGGAGTCCAAGTTCGACCACCTGCCCGAGGAAAGCGCCACCCCCGGCGCGGCCGCCTTCGTCTCGGTGCAGGAAGGCTGCGACAAGTTCTGCAGCTTCTGCGTGGTGCCCTACACCCGCGGCGCCGAGTACTCGCGACCGGCCGCGGCGGTGCTGCAGGAAGCGCGGCGCCTGGCGGCGGCCGGCGTGCAGGAGATCACCCTGCTGGGCCAGAACGTCAACGCCTACCACGGCGAGGCTGAAGAGGGCGGGACCTGGAGCCTGGGCCGCCTGATCCGCGCCCTGGCGGAGATCGACGGCCTCACCCGCCTGCGCTACACCACCTCGCATCCTCTCGACATGGACGACGAGCTGATCGCCGCCCATGCGGAGGAGGAGAAGCTGATGCCCTACCTGCACCTGCCGGTGCAGTCGGGTTCCGACCGCATCCTGGCGGCCATGAACCGGCGCCACAGCGCGGCGGACTACCTGAAGATCGTCGAGCGGCTGCGCAAGGCGCGCCCGGACCTGGCGCTCTCCTCCGACTTCATCGTCGGTTTCCCCGGCGAGAGCGACGCCGATTTTGCCGACACCCTGAAGCTGGTCAACGAGGTCGGCTATGCCCAGGCCTACTCCTTCAAGTACAGCCCGCGCCCCGGCACCCCGGCGGCGGTGGAGGCGGCCCAGCTCTCCGAAGCGGTCAAGGCCGAACGCCTGGCCGGGCTGCAGCAGCTGCTGGGCGAGCAGGCCACGGCCTTCAACGCCGCCTGCGTCGGGCGCGAGCTGCCGGTGCTGCTGGAGCGCCCCGGCCGCAAGCCCGGCCAGCTGGTCGGCCGCAGCCCTTACATGCAGGCGGTGCACGTGGCGGTGCCGGAAGTGGCGCTGCAGCGCCTCACCGGCGCCCTCATGACCGTGCACATCGAAGCCGCCCATCCCAACAGTCTGGCCGGCCGCCCAGTCGTCAATGCGGGGGTCGCCGACGAGCGCGCGGCCTCCCCGGCCCCCACGGCCCCAACGGCCCCAACGGCAAGGATTACAGCTTGAGCTCGGACAGTCTCCCCGGCGTCACGTCAGGCCAGGCCGGCGAAGCGACCTTCATACAGTTCGACGACAACTCCCTGTTGCCGCTGCTCTACGGTGAGCATGACCAGAACCTGCTGCGCATCGAACAGCAGCTCGGCGTCAGCCTGGCCTCGCGCGGCAACCGTCTGGCCATCTCGGGCCCGGCGGAGTCCGTCGAGGCGGCCAACGCGGCCCTGACCGCGCTGTACCAGCGCCTGAAGAAGGGCCTCGACGTCGGCGACGGCGAGGTCGACGCGGTGGTGCGCATGGCCACGCAGGCGCCGGCCGAGGAGAGCGGCCACGAGGCGGTGCGCGCGGTGCACGCCGACGAGCTGGCCATCACGACCCGCAAGCGCCGCCTGACGCCGCGCTCGCCGGGGCAGAAGGCCTACATCCAGGCGCTGCGCAGCCACGAGCTGGTCTTCGGCATCGGCCCGGCGGGCACCGGCAAGACCTACCTGGCCGCGGCCATGGCCGTGTCCATGCTGATCGAGGGCGCGGTGGAGCGCATCATCCTCTCGCGCCCGGCGGTGGAGGCGGGCGAGCGCCTGGGCTTCCTGCCCGGCGACCTGCACGAAAAGGTCGACCCCTATCTGCGCCCGCTCTACGACGCCCTCTACGACATGCTGCCGGCCAACCAGGTGGCGAGCCGCATCGCCAACGGCGAGATCGAGGTGGCGCCGCTGGCCTTCATGCGCGGGCGCACGCTGTCCAACGCCTTCATCATTCTCGACGAGGCGCAGAACACCACGCCGGTGCAGATGAAAATGGCGCTGACCCGTCTGGGCGAGAACAGCCGCATGGTGGTGACCGGCGACCTGTCGCAGATCGACCTGCCGCGCGGCGCGCCTTCGGGCTTGCGCGAGGCGGCGGACATCCTGGCCAAGATGGAAGGCGTGGCCTTCGTGCAGTTCACGGCGGCCGACGTTGTGCGTCATTCCCTGGTGACTCGGATCGTGCGCGCCTATGCTGCCCATGATGCTGGTAAGACTGGAGAAGGAGATCTCTTCGGCGGGGACGACTAGTCGGCTAAGGCGGCGCCCTTTTCAGGGCGGCGCCCCGGCAGTCCCGCGGCCGCAACGACCATGAGCGACGAGCCTGGAAGTAGTAGCTTGGACATCGCCGTGTCGGTCCACGACACGGCCTGGCTGGACGCCGTCGACGACCTGGAGGCCCGGGCAAGGACGGCGGTGCGCACGGCCCTGAAACTTGCGGACCCCGCCCTGCTGGAAGCCGGTCCGCTGGAAGTTTCCCTGGTCTTCACCGACGACGCCGAACAGCAGAGCCTGAACCGCGACTGGCGCGACAAGGACCGCCCGACCAACGTGCTGTCCTTTCCCAACATGGACGAGCCGGGCGACCTGCACCCGGCGGCGGGCGAAAGCCTGCCGCGGCTGCTGGGCGACGTCGTCCTGGCCCGTGAAACGGTGCTGCGCGAGGCGGCCGAACAGGGCAAGAGCGCGGCCGACCACACCACCCACCTGCTGGTCCACGGGCTGCTGCACCTGCTGGGTCAAGATCACGAAGAGGCGGCGGAGGCCGAAGCGATGGAAGCCCTGGAGCGGGAGATTCTCGGGGCGCTCGGCATCGCCGATCCCTATGCCGCGGAAGCCGCCGCGCCGGAGGCGACCCATGGCTGACTCCTCCAGCAGCCGCGTCGGCCGCAGCAACGGCCAGTCGAGTCCGGGCCTGTGGCAGCGCTTCCGCAACTTCCTGAAAGGCCGCCAGGGCGAGGCACATCTGCGCGAGACCCTGGAAGAGATCATCGACGAGATCAAGGAGGTCGAGGGCGAGGACGAAAGCGCCCAACCGATCTCCAGCGACGAGCGCGTCATGCTCTCGAACATCCTGCGCCTGCGCCACCTGACGGCCTACGACGTCATGGTGCCGCGCGCCGACATCGTCGCCGTCGACCTGGACACGCCCATCGACGAGCTGATTGACCTGATGAGCGGCGCCGGCCACTCGCGCCTGCCGGTCTACCGCGACACCCTGGACGAGGTGGTGGGCATCGTCCACATCAAGGACGTGCTGCACCACATGAAGGACGGCGCCGACGCGCGGCCCTTCGACCTGGTCGACCTGGTGCGCCGCATCCTCGTGGTGGCACCTTCCATGCGGGTGCTCGACCTGCTGCTGGAGATGCGCCTGTCGCGCGTCCACATGGCCCTGGTGGTCGACGAGTTCGGCGGCATCGACGGGTTGATCACCATCGAGGACCTGGTCGAGGAGATCGTCGGCGAGATCGAGGACGAGCACGACGTCGCCGTCGGCCCCAAGCTGATCGAGCGGCCCGACGGCAGCCTCATCGCCGATGCCCGCACCACCATCGAGGAATTCGAGGAGAAGGTCGGCCCGGTGCTCTCGGAGGAGGAGCGCGAGGAGGACATCGACACCCTGGGCGGCCTGCTGTTCTCCCTGGCCGGCCGGGTGCCTGACCGCGGTGAGCTGGTCAAGCACCCGCCCAGCGGCATCACCTTCGAAGTGCTGGAGGCCGACCCGCGCCGGGTCAAGCGCCTGCGCCTGCGCAACGTCGCGCCGCGTCCGGCCGACGACAGCGACGAGAGCCGATGACCGGCGGGGGCAAGGCGGCCGCGGCGGCGCGGCCGCTGCGGCTGGCGCTTGTCCTGGGCAGCCTCGCCGGCTGGCGCCGCCTGCTTGCCGCCGCGCTCTGCGGGGCCCTGGCGGCGGCGGCCCTGCCGCCGCTCTACCTCTTCCCCCTGCTGCTGCCGGCCTTCGTCGGCGTCTTCTGGATGCTGGAGGGCGCGTCCGGCGGCCGCCAGGCGGCGCTCACCGGCTGGGCCTTCGGCACCGGGTATTTCGCCGCCGGCCTCTACTGGGTCGGCATCGCCTTCCTGGTCGACGCCGAGCGTTTCGGCTGGGCCATGCCCTTCGCCGTGACCGGCCTGGCCGCCGGCCTGGCGCTGTTTCCCGCGCTGACCTTCTGGCTCACCTGGCTGGCCCGACAGCGCTTCCGCCTCGCCGGCCCCGCCCTGGTGCTGGCCTTCGCCGCCGCCTGGCTGATCGGCGAGGGCCTGCGCGCCTGGATCCTCACCGGCTTTCCCTGGAACCTGCTGGGCACGGTCTGGGCCTTCGCGGCCGCGCCGCTGCAGCTTGCCGCCTACGGCGGGGTCTGGCTCTTGAGCCTCATCACCGTCATCGCCGCGGCGGCGCCGGCGGTGCTGGCCGATCCGGCGCGGCGCTCACCACGCGGCCTCGCGGTGGTGGCGCTGCTGGTGCTGCTGCCGGCGCTGTCCTGGGGCTTCGGGGCCTGGCGTCTTGCCGCCGTTCCTGCGGCCGGCAGCGACGTGGTGGCGGACGTGCGCCTGCGCCTGGTGCAGCCCTCGATCCCCCAGGCGCTGAAGTGGCGCCTTGACCGCAAGGCGGCCAACCTGCGCCTCCAGGCCGAACTGTCGCTGGCGCCCGGCTACGAGGACCGCACGGTGATCATCTGGCCGGAGACGGCAGTGCCCTACCTGCTGGCCGCCGAGCCGCGCCTGCTCGAGGAACTGGGCGACATCGTGCCGCCGGGCGGCTACCTCATCGCCGGGGCGCCGCGGGTGGAGCGGGCCGATCCGCAGGGCGACATCTGGAACTCGCTGCATGCGCTAGACGGGCAGGGCGTGATCGTCTCCACCTACGACAAGGCGCACCTGGTGCCCTTCGGGGAGTACACGCCGCTGCGCTCGCTGCTCGGCCTCGCCAAGCTGACCGCCGGCTCGCGCGACTTCACCGCCGGCGACGGCCTGAAGACCCTGGCCCTGCCCGGGGTGCCGCCTTTCTCCCCGCTGATCTGCTACGAGATCATCTTTCCCGGCGCGGTGAAGGCGGCCCCGGCATCCGCCGGGGCGCCAGCGCCGCGCTGGCTGTTGAATCTTACCAACGATGCCTGGTTCGGCGATTCCTCCGGCCCTTACCAACATTTTGCCGCTGCCCGCTTGCGGGCGGTAGAAGAAGGCTTGCCAGTTGTTCGCGCTGCAAACAACGGCATCTCGGCCGTAATCGATTCTTACGGTCGAGTTATCGATCAAATTAATCTCAATGATCGCGGTATTCTTGATGCAGAACTACCCGAGGCTGCTATGGAGCCTACGCCCTATTCTTATGCGGGCAATCTATTGTATTTAATTGAACTGCTTCTCACTACTTGTGTTATATTTGTGGCGCGACGTTTTATTTGGTAAGCTAGAGCTGCTGGGGCTTGACTGATCAACTACCTATTGGCATACATCGGTATGCCTTTAGTCCTACGATTCTAACTATACCCTTCATATGAGGTGACATGCGGATGGCGCGACGCGGCGTGCCGCCGGGTGACCGCCAGGTAAGCGGACCCAATCCGGTTGATGTTCATGTCGGCAGCAGAGTCCGTTTGCGGCGGACGCTTCTCGGCATGAGCCAGGAAAAACTCGGCGAGGCCATCGGCCTTACCTTTCAGCAGGTTCAGAAGTACGAACGCGGAGCCAACCGGGTCGGCGCCAGCCGCCTGTTCGATCTCTCGCGGGTCCTCGACGTGCCGGTCGGCTTCTTCTTCGACGAGATGCCCGACGACGTCGCGGCCTCTTCGCCGGCGCAGGCGCCCGGGCGCGACCAGCCGATGCCCGAGCAGGAATTGGATCCGATGGTCAAGCGCGAGACGCTGGAGCTGGTGCGGGCCTACTACAAGATCGAAGAGCCCAGCGTGCGCAAACGCCTGTTCGAGATGACCAAGGCCCTGGCGGCGGCCAGCGGCGGCGGCACCTCGCCGAAGTCCGAGGACTAAGCTCCTCCTCTTCCCGGGATCGCCAGCTTTGCAATTCTGTCCGGCGTGCAAGTGTTCTTGCAATTGCGCTTGCGCGTCGTTATTCCCACCGGGCTTACTCCAACACCTTTAGCCCGAACGGCGGGAGCATCGCAGTGCGCAACGGCAACTACCTCTTCACCAGCGAATCCGTTTCAGAAGGACATCCGGACAAGGTCTGCGACCGGATTTCCGATGCGATCGTCGACACCTACCTGACGCACGATCCCCATTCGCGCGTTGCCGTGGAGACTCTCGCGACCACCAACCGGGTGGTGCTGGCCGGTGAGGTACGTGGCCCCGACGAGGTGACCAAGGAGCTCATGGAGCAGGTGGTGCGCGCCGCGGTGAAGGAAATCGGCTACGAGCAGGACGGCTTCCACTGGAGCCGGATGATGGTGGAGAACTACGTCCATGCCCAGTCCGCCGACATCGCCCAGGGCGTCGACGCCGCGGGCAACAAGGACGAGGGTGCCGGCGACCAGGGCATCATGTTCGGCTACGCCTGCCGCGAGACCGAGGATCTCATGCCGGCGCCGATCCATTTCTCCCATTCCATCCTGCGGTCCCTGGCCGAAGCGCGGCACTCGGGTTCCGAACCGGGTCTCGGCCCTGACTCCAAGAGCCAGGTGACGCTGGAATACGTCGACGGCAAGCCGGTGCGCGCCGCCTCCGTCGTGGTCTCCACCCAACACAACGGCGACCTGGACCAGGACGAGGTGCGCGAGATCGTGCGCCCGCACGTGGTCAACGTGCTGCCCGACGGCTGGATGTGCCCGGAGGAGGAGTTCTACGTGAACCCGACGGGCCGTTTCGTCATCGGCGGGCCGGACGGCGACACCGGCCTCACCGGGCGCAAGATCATCGTCGACACCTACGGCGGCGCGGCCCCGCACGGCGGCGGCGCCTTCTCCGGCAAGGACCCGACCAAGGTGGACCGCTCTGCCGCTTACGCGGCGCGCTACCTGGCCAAGAACGTGGTGGCCGCCGAACTGGCCGACCACTGCACCATCCAGCTGTCCTACGCCATCGGCGTGTCCAAGCCGCTGTCGGTCTATGTCGACACCCAGGGCACTGGCAAGGTGGACGAGGGCAAGCTGGCCAAGGCGCTGCAGGACATGATGGACCTCTCGCCGCGCGGCATCCGCGAGCACCTGCAGCTGTCGCGGCCGATCTACGCGCGCACCGCCGCCTACGGGCACTTCGGACGTTCGACCGACCCGGACGGCGGTTTCTCCTGGGAGCGCACGGACCTGGTCGATGGCCTGCGCAGCGCCTTCGGAGCCTGAGCCAGGCCCCTTCCTTTCGGGGATCGCAGGACTATGGCGGCGCGGCGTAACACTTACGGCCGCCGGCAGGGCCGGCCACTGCGGGCCGGGCGCAAGGCCCTGCTCGAGGAGGCCCTGCCGCGCCTGGAGATCACCCTGCCGGAGGACGAGCGCCCGCTGCGCGCGGAAGAGCTCTTCGATCCGCTGCCGCAACGGCTGTTCCTGGAGATCGGCTTCGGCGGCGGTGAGCACCTTGCCTGGCAGGCGGCCCACAACCCCGATACCGCCTTCATCGGCGCCGAGTACTTCGTCACCGGCGTCGCCACCCTGCTGGGCCAGCTGCAGGAACAGGGCGCCGAAGCGCCGCTGCGGCTCTATCTCGGCGACGCGCGCGACCTCATGGAGCGGCTGCCCGACGCGGTGCTGGACCGGGTCTTCATCCTGTTTCCCGACCCCTGGCCCAAGAAGCGCCACCACAAGCGCCGGCTGATCCAGCGCGAAACCCTGGATCTCCTGGCGCGGCTGCTGAAGGACGGCGGCGAGCTGCGCTTCGCCACCGACGATCCGGGCTACCTCTCCTGGGCCCTGCAGCGGCTCAGCGACCATCCGGCCTTCAGCTGGCAGGTCGCGGGCCCGGACGACTGGCGCCGCCGGCCCGCCGACTGGCCAGCGACCCGCTATGAAGAGAAGGCCCTGAAGGCCGGCCGTCGCCCCGCCTATCTGCGCCTGCGCCGCAAGCCCCGCCAGGGCGCGGCAAGATAACTGCTTTCCGGGTTAATTTCGCTGCCGGAAGAGCGCCGCCGCGCACCGCTCCGACCGCCGGCCAGACCCGGCGAAAGGGCTTGCGGACTGCGGGTTTCGGGCGTACAGTCCGGCTCAGTCAAGGTGGCGGTGTCGGAATAACAGATACCGTCGGGCTACCGAGCGGTGGGCCTCTGGCCCGCCTTTTTTATTACGTAATCCTGGAGCGGAGGACGGGTTTGTCCCAGGCCTTGAAAGGGGCTTCCTCAGGGCTGGCCGACGCCAGCGGCCGCGGTCCTGCCAAGACCAGCGAGGGCAAGGCGGCGGAAGTCGAACGTCTGATCGCCCCGGCGATCGAGGCGATGGGCTACGACATCGTGCGCGTGCTGCTGTCGGGCGGTGACCGGCTGTGTCTGCAGATCATGGCCGAGCGGCGCAGCGACGGCCGCATGAACGTGGACGATTGCGCCGAGATCAGCCGCGCCGTGGCGGCGATCCTCGACGTCGAGGACCCGATCGACAGCGCCTACACCCTGGAGGTCAGCTCGCCCGGCCTGGACCGGCCGCTGACCCGCCTGGCCGACTTCGAGCGTTTCGCCGGCTTCGAGGCGAAGGTCGAGATGCAGCTGCCGGTCGACGGCCGCCGCCGTTTCCGCGGGCGCCTGCTCGGCGTTCGCGACGACAACATTGTGCTGGCCTGCGAAGAGGGTGAGGTCGCCCTGCCCTTCGCCGAGATGATGAAGGCCAAACTGGTGATTACCGACGACCTGATCGCCGCCAGCAGCCCCAAGGCTGCCGAGGACGGCCAGGGCGAAACGGACTGACAACGAGACTTCTTGGGAACGAGACGAGCTATGGATACCAGCGCTCTTGCACGAACCGAACTTCTCCAGGTCGCCGATGCGGTGGCGCGCGAGAAGTCGATCGAGCGTGACGAGGTTCTAGAGGCGATGGAGCAGGCCATTTCCAAGGCCGGCCGCGCCAAGTACGGCCACGAGCACGACATCCGCGCGGAGATCGACCGCAAGTCGGGCGAGGTGCGCCTGCGCCGCTACCGCGAGGTCGCCGACGAGGTGGAGAACGAGTTCACCCAGATCCAGACCAGGGACGCCCAGGCGCGCCAGGAAGGGATCAACGTCGGCGAGTTCATCATCGAGGAGCTGCCGCCGATCGACCTGGGCCGCATCGCCGCCCAGACCGCCAAGCAGGTCATCGTCCAGAAGGTCCGCGAGGCTGAGCGCAAGCGCCAGTTCGAGGAATACAAGGACCGCGTCGGCGAGGTCGTCAACGGCATCGTCAAGCGTAACGAGTTCGGCAACGTCACCGTCGACCTGGGCCGCGCCGAGGCGCTGATGCGCCGCGACGAGACCCTGCCGCGGGAATCCTTCCGCACCGGCGACCGGGTGCGCGCCTACATCTACGACGTGCGCGAGGAGCCGCGCGGCCCGCAGATCTTCCTGTCGCGCAGCCACCCGCAGTTCATGGCCAAGCTCTTCGCCCAGGAAGTGCCGGAGATCTACGACGGCATCATCGAGCTGAAGGCCGTGGCCCGCGATCCGGGCAGCCGCGCCAAGATCGCCGTGATCTCCTACGACAGCTCCATCGACCCGGTCGGTGCCTGCGTGGGCATGCGCGGCAGCCGCGTGCAGGCCGTGGTCAGCGAGCTGCAGGGCGAGAAGATCGATATCATTCCCTGGTCGGAAGACACCGCGACCTTCGTGGTCAACGCCCTGGCCCCGGCCGAGGTCTCCAAGGTGGTGCTCGACGAAGACGCCCACCGTATCGAGGTGGTGGTGCCCGACGACCAGCTGTCCCTGGCCATCGGCCGGCGCGGCCAGAACGTGCGTCTGGCCTCCATCCTGACCGGCTGGGACATCGACATCATGACCGAGGAGACGGAATCCCGCCGCCGTCAGGAGGAATTCCGCGCCCGCTCGCAGATGTTCATCGATGCCCTTGATGTTGACGACGTCATTGCCCATCTCCTGGTGGCGGAAGGTTTTACCGCCCTGGAGCAGGTGGCCTTCGTCCCCGTCGAGGAACTGGCGCAGATCGAAGGCTTCGACGAGGAAGTCGCAGAGGAACTGCGCGCCCGCGCCCGCACCCACCTCGAAGAGGTCGACCGCTACAACGAGGAGCGCCGGCGCGAGCTGGGCGTCTCCGACGAGCTCGGCGAGCTGGAAGGCGTCACCCCGACCATGCTGGTGACCCTGGGCGAGCAGGGTGTGAAGACCCTGGACGATCTGGCCGACCTTGCCGCCGACGAGCTGCGCTTCGCCCTTTCGAGCCAGCGCGGCGAGCACAATCTGGAAGACATGGCTTCCCTGGACGAGGCCGAGATCGAGCGCGTGCTGCAAGGCAGCGCGATGACCCAGGACGAGGCCAACGCCATCATCATGGCCGCGCGCGCCCACTGGTTCGATGACGAGCCGCAAGAGGACGGCGAGGCCGAAGAGGCCGCCGAGGCCACGGAAACCGCCGGGACGGAGGAATAAGCTGACGGGAATGACCGCAACGGCACAACAAGGGCAGAACGCCAAGCCGGCCCGCAAGAGCGGGGCGGCGAAGCACCGGCGCGGCGCCGGGCGCGGCCCGGCGGCACCGGAGCGGCGCTGCCTGGCCAGCGGCCAGGTGCTGCCCAAGGCGGCGTTGCTGCGTTTCGTCGTCGGCCCCGACGGCATTGTGGTGCCCGACCTGGCCGAGCGGCTGCCCGGCCGGGGTTTGTGGTTGCAGGCCCGTCGCGATATGATGGAAAAAGCCTGTGCGCGTAACCTCTTTGCCAAAGCGGCGAAGAGGCAAGTTCGCGTGCCCGAGGATCTGCCCCGGCAGGTCGAGGATCTGTTGCTGAAACGCTGCCTCGAACTGCTGGGTCTCGCCCGCCGCGCCGGTGCGGTGTCGGCGGGCTTCGAAAAGGTGAAGTCGGTCCTGCGCGCCGGGGAAGTAGGCCTGCTGGTGCAGGCGGACGATGCCGCGGCCGATGGCCGGGACAAGGTCCGGGCCTTGGCGCGGGCCGTAGGTCCGAAAGTGCCCCTCTTGGCATTCTGCGGTGCTGCGGAGCTGGGGGCGGCGGTGGGCCGTGAAGCGGCGGTGCATGTCGCCGTGGCGCCGGGCCGCTTCGCCGAGAGTTTGACGAGAGAGATTGAGCGCCTTGCTGCCCTGCGCGGCGCGGCGGATCGAGGAACCGGGGTTGGGCGCCCCACCGAAGGTGAGCGCTAGAAGAGATGACGAGTAAAGAAGAAACAGAAGCCAAGCGGCCGTTGAAGCTGAACCGACCGGGGAAGCTGCAACTGAAGAAGACGGTCGAAACCGGCCAGGTGCGCCAGAGCTTCAGCCATGGCCGCTCCAAGGCGGTGACGGTTGAGGTCAAGCGCAGCCGCACCTTCGAGCGCGGTTCGTCCGGGCGCATGAAGGAGGTCACCGAGGCGGCGGCCGAGGCCGAGAAGGCGCTGGCCGAAGCCCCGGCACCTGTGCAGCCTGAGGTCGAGGTCGAGGAGAAGGCGCCCAAGCGCAATCTCTCCGCCGAGGAGCGCGCCAGCCGCGCCCGCGCCCTGGAGGTTGCCCGCGAGGAAGAGGCCGCCCGCAAGGAGCGTGAGGCCGAGGAAGCCAAGCTCCGCGCCGAGCAGGCCAAGCGCGATGCCGAGGAACGTGCCCGCCGCGAGGCCGAGGAAGAGGCCGCCCGCAAGCTGGAGGCCGAAGAGGCCGCGCGCCAGGCGGCAGCCGCCGCCGAGGCGCCGGCGGCCGAGGCGCCGGCGGCCGCCGAGCCTGCCCCGGTGGTGGAAGAGCCCAAGGCGCGCCCGGCCAAGCCGGCCGCCAAGAAGGAAGAGGAAGAAGAGGAAGCGCCGGCCCGTGCCAAGGCCCGCAAGGGCGGCAGCGCCCCGGCCCCGGCGAAGCCGGCGCCCAGCCGCAGCCGCGGCGAGCCGCGCCGGCGCGCCGGCAAGCTGACCATCAACCAGGCGCTCGACGGCCAGGAGGGGCGCCAGCGCTCCCTCGCGGCCATGAAGCGCCAGCGCGAGAAGCAGATGCGCGCGGCCAGCGGCCAGCAGCCGCACCAGCCGCCGCAGAAGGTCGTGCGCGAGGTGGTCATCCCCGAAGTGCTGACCGTGCAGGAGCTGGCCAACCGTATGGCCACGCGCGGCGCCGAGGTGGTGAAGACGCTGATGAAGCTGGGGGTCATGGCCACCATCAACCAGACCATCGACGCCGACACCGCGGAACTGGTGGTCGAGGAATTCGGTCACAAGGCCAAGCGTGTCTCCGCCGCCGACGTGGAGATTGGCATGCGCGGGGCCGAAGATAGTCCCGAAGACCTCAAGCAGCGGCCGCCTGTGGTGACCATCATGGGTCACGTCGACCACGGCAAGACCTCGCTGCTGGACGCCCTGCGGGAAACCGACGTGGTGGCCGGCGAGGCCGGCGGCATCACCCAGCACATCGGCGCCTATCAGGTGCGCCTGGCCTCCGGGGACCGCATCACCTTCATCGACACCCCGGGCCACGCCGCCTTCACCGAGATGCGCCTGCGCGGCGCCACGGTGACCGACATCGTGGTCCTGGTGGTGGCCGCCGACGACGGCATCAAGGAGCAGACGGTCGAGGCGATCAACCACGCCAAGGCCGCCGGGGTGCCGATCATCGTCGCCATCAACAAGATCGACAAGCCGGGCGCCGATCCGGCCCGGGTGAAGCAGGAGCTGCTGCAGCACGAGCTGATCACCGAGGACCTGGGCGGCGACATCCTGGCCATCGAGGTCTCGGCGCTGCAGAAGACCGGCCTCGACAAGCTGGAAGAAGCCATCCTGCTGCAGGCCGAGCTGCTGGAGCTCAAGGCCAATCCGGTGCGTCCCGCCGAGGGCGTCATCATCGAGGCCAAGCTGGAGCGCGGCCGCGGTTCGGTCGCCACCGTGCTGGTCCAGCGCGGCACGCTGAAGGTCGGCGACGTCTTCGTCGCCGGCAGCGAGTGGGGCCGCGTGCGCGCCCTGGTCAACGAGCGCGACGAGCAGGTCGAGGAAGCCGGGCCGGCGACGCCGGTCGAGGTGCTGGGCCTGAACGGTACGCCGTCGGCCGGCGACGACTTCACGGTGATGGAGGACGAAGGCCGCGCCCGCGAGATCGCCGAGTACCGCCAGCGCAGCCGCCGCGAGAAGGAGATCGCCGCCACCGGCCGCGGTACCCTGGAACAGATGATGAGCCGCATCAAGGAAGGCGAAGCCTCCGAGCTGCCGGTCGTCGTCAAGTCCGACGTGCACGGCTCCATGGAAGCGATCATCAACTCGCTGGAGAAGCTGGCCACCGACGAGGTCAAGGTGCGGGTGCTGCACAGCGGCGTCGGCGGCATCAACGAGTCCGACGTGACCCTGGCCGGCGCCACCGGGGCGATGATCATCGCCTTCAACGTGCGCGCCAACCCGCAGGCCCGCCAGATGGCGCGGCGCGACAACGTCGACATCCGCTACTACTCGATCATCTACAACGTGGTCGACGACGTGAAGGCGGCGCTGAGCGGTCTGCTGGCTCCGACCCAGCAGGAGAACTTCCTGGGCTACGCGGAAATCCGCGAGGTGTTCTCCAACTCCAAGGTCGGCAAGGTCGCCGGCTGCATGGTCACCGAGGGCATGGTCAAGCGCGGCGCCAAGGTGCGCCTGCTGCGCGACAACGTGGTCATTCACGACGGCACCCTGAAGACGCTCCGGCGCTTCAAGGACGAGGTGAAGGAAGTGAAGGAAGGCTACGAGTGCGGTATGGCCTTCGAGAATTACACCGACATCCAGGTCGGCGACCAGATCGAGTGCTACGAGATCGAGGAAGTCGCCCGGGAACTCTAGACTTGGGCAGCGCCGGCGGCCGCACCGCCGGCCGCCTGGGGCCGGGATCAAGTCATGGCTTTACCGCGAAGCGCCAAGGGGCGCGGCAAACCCGGACATAAGGCCGCTCAAGGGCCAAGCCAGCGCCAGCTGCGGGTCGGCGAGGAGCTGCGCCACGCCCTCTCGCAGGTGCTGGCGCGCGGCGAGCTGCGCGACCCTCACCTGGTCGACATCAGCCTGACGGTGACCGAGGTGCGGGTCAGCCCCGACCTGAAGAACGCCACCGCCTTCGTGGTGCCGCTGGGCGGCGGCGATCTGGAGGCCATCGTGGCCGCGCTGAACCACGCCGCCAGCTTCCTGCGCGGCCAGCTCGGCCACGAAATACAGCTGCGCTTCACCCCGCGGCTGTCGTTCCAGGCCGACCGTTCCTTCGACGAAGCCGCCCACATCAACGAAATCCTGCATCACCCCAAGGTTTTCCGCGACGTCCACCCCGAAGACCTTCCCGATGACGGCGAAGGTGATCCCGATGGCCAGTGAAGCCCCTCCGGCGAAGCCGGCCGAGGCAGGCAAGAAGGGCGTGGCGGTCAACGGCTGGCTGGTGATCGACAAACCGCTGGGCCTGACCTCCACCCAGGTCGTCGGCCGGGTGCGCCGCATCCTGAAGCCGCGCAAGGTCGGCCACGGCGGCACCCTGGACCCCCTGGCCAGCGGCCTGCTGCCCATCGCCCTGGGCGAGGCCACCAAGACCGTCTCCTATGTGATGGATGGGCGGAAAAGCTACCGCTTCACCCTGCGCTGGGGCCAGGCGACGGAGACCGACGACGCCGAGGGCAAGGTGATCGAGGAGAACCCGCACCGCCCGAGCGAAGAAGAGATCCGCGCCGTGCTGCCCAGCTTCACCGGCGAGATCGAGCAGATCCCGCCGCTCTATTCGGCCATCAAGGTGGGCGGCCAGCGCGCCTATGACCTGGCCCGCGCCCAAGCCGACTTCGAGTTGAAGCCGCGCAAGGTCACGGTCCACGCCATCACCCTGGAGGATCTGCCCGATCGCGACCACGCGGTTTTCGAGGTCCACTGCGGCAAGGGCACCTACATGCGCTCCCTGGCGCGCGATCTGGGGCGGGCGACCGGGACCGTCGCCCACATCGTAGAGTTGCGCAGATTAACCGTAGGCCCGTTTACCGAGGCCGACGCGATTTCGCTGGATTCCCTGGAATCTATGGGGCATAGTCCCGCCGCCTTGGAGCAGGTGCTCCCGGTGGAGACAGCGCTGGACGACATCCCGGCGCTGGCTCTCTCCGAGACCGAGGCGAACCGCCTGCGTTGCGGGCAGGCCGTGTCCATGGTGGCGCGTGCCAACCGCGATCGCATCAGCGAGCTCAGCAACGGATCCATCGTCTTTACCACAGCCGGCGGCAAGCCGGTGGCGCTGGCCCGTTACGAAGCAGGCGACATCCGTCCGGTCCGGGTTCTGAACCTTTAGTTTAATGGAGACACAGCGATGTCGATCACTGCCGAGCGCAAGACTGCGCTGGTCGAAGAGTATGGCACCCACGAGGGTGACACGGGCTCGCCCGAGGTCCAGGTCGCGATTCTGACCGAGCGGATCACGAACCTCACCGAGCACCTCAAGACCCACAAAAAGGATTTCCACTCGCGCCGCGGCCTGCTGGTCATGGTCGGCCAACGCCGGCGCCTGCTGGACTACGTGAAGAGCAAGGACAAGTCCCGCTACGAGGGCCTGATCCAGCGCTTGGGCCTGCGCCGCTAAGGCAAGGGCCGGAAGGAACCGTGCCGCGGCGCCGCTTCCCGCTTCGCGAGGACCGGCGCCGTGGAAACGGACGATTGGATGGAATGAACGTAAGTGACATCGTGACAACGCCGGCACGATGGTCTTTGGAGGGCCGGGCCGACGTAAGGGGCGTCCGGGGGACTTTCCCCGGGGCGGGCGCCCCTTGCGCGGGTCCGGCGCTTTGCTATCTGGCAAATACCGACCGGCGTAAGGTTGGAAGGACCTAAAAGCATGTTTGATATCTACAAGCAGGAAATCGAGTGGGGCGGCCGCAAGCTGACCCTGGAAACCGGCCGCATCGCGCGCCAGGCCAACGGCGCCGTGCTGGCGACCTACGGCGAGACCGTGGTGCTCTGCACCGCCGTCGGCGAGTCCGCGCCGCGCCCGGGCATGGATTTCTTTCCGCTGACCGTGAACTACCAGGAGAAGACCTTCGCCGCGGGCAAGATCCCCGGCGGCTTCTTCAAGCGCGAGGGCCGGCCTTCGGAGAAGGAGACCTTGACCTCCCGCCTCATCGACCGGCCGATCCGCCCGCTTTTCGCCAAGGGCTACAAGAACGAGACACAGGTGATCTGCACCGTGCTGAGCCACGACATGGAGAACGACCCCGACGTCGTCGCCATGGTCGGCGCCTCGGCCGCGCTCACCATCTCCGGCCTGCCCTTCCTCGGCCCGATCGGCGGCGCGCGCGTCGGCTACAAAGACGGCAACTACATCCTCAACCCGCTGATGGACGAGATGGAAGACTCCGCCCTCGACCTGGTCCTGGCGGGCACCCGCGAGGGCGTGCTGATGGTCGAGTCGGAAGCGCATGAGCTCTCCGAGGAGATCATGCTGGGCGCCGTGGCCTTCGGCCACGAGCAGATGGGCCCGGTCATCGACGGCATCATCGCCCTGGCCGAGCGCTGCGCCAAGGAGCCGATGGAGGTTCCCGCGCCGGCCGCCGAGGTCGAAGAAGTGAAGGGCAAGCTGCTGTCCGGCGGCATCATGGACAAGCTGGCCGAGGCCTACACCGAGGTCGACAAGCTGGCCCGCCAGTCCAAAGTCGCCGCGGTGCGCGAAGGCGCCGTCGAGGACCTCAGCGACGAGGAAAAGGAAATCGCTTCCGGTCTCTTCAAGTCGCTGGAAGCCGACGTCGTGCGCGGCAACATCCTGAAGGGCACCAAGCGCATCGATGGCCGCACCACCACCGACATCCGCCCGATCCTGGCGGAAGTCGGCGTGCTGCCGCTGACCCACGGCTCGGCGCTCTTTACCCGCGGCGAGACCCAGGCCCTGGTGACCACCACGCTGGGCACCGGCCAGGACGAGCAGATCATCGATTCCCTGGAAGGCAGCTACCGTGAGCATTTCATGCTGCACTACAACTTCCCGCCCTATTCGGTGGGTGAGTGCAGCTTCCGCCTGGCCCC
Source organism: Kiloniellaceae bacterium (assembly GCA_050290145.1). Lineage (GTDB taxonomy): Bacteria > Pseudomonadota > Alphaproteobacteria > Kiloniellales > Kiloniellaceae > Pelagibius. The sequence goes on from JBNKHC010000088.1 coordinate 50,341, forward strand.
GGGCCGCCGCGAGATCGGCCACGGCAAGCTGGCCTGGCGCGCCGTGCGCCCGCTGCTGCCCTCCAAGGAGGACTTCCCCTACACCATCCGCGTGGTCTCCGAGATCACCGAGTCCAACGGCTCCTCCTCCATGGCGACGGTCTGCGGTTCCTCGCTGTCGCTGATGGACGCCGGCGTGCCGCTGGCCCGGCCGGTGGCGGGCATCGCCATGGGCCTGATCAAGGAAGGCGACGACTACGCGGTGCTGTCCGACATCCTGGGCGACGAGGATCACCTCGGCGACATGGACTTCAAGGTGGCCGGCACCGAGAACGGCATCACCTCGCTGCAGATGGACATCAAGATCACCTCGATCACCAAGGAGATCATGGAAGTCGCGCTCAATCAGGCCAAGGACGGGCGCATGCACATCCTCGGCGAGATGAACAAGGCCCTGACCTCGGCGCGTGAAGGCGTCTCGGAGAACGCCCCGCGCATCACCGTGATCAACATCCCCAAGGACAAGATCCGTGACGTGATCGGCACCGGCGGCAAGGTCATCCGTGAGATCTGCGAGGAGACCGGCGCCAAGATCGACATCGAGGACGACGGCACCGTCAAGGTGGCCGCGGTCGACCAGGACCAGGCCCAGGCGGCGCTGGACTGGATCAAGTCCATCGTGGCGGAGCCGGAAGTCGGCGTGATCTACAACGGCAAGGTCGTGAAGGTCGTCGACTTCGGCGCCTTCGTGAACTTCCTCGGCCCGCGCGACGGCCTGGTGCACATCAGCGAACTGGCGCCGGAGCGCGTCGCCACCGTGACCGACGTGGTCAAGGAAGGCGACCAGGTGAAGGTGAAGTGCATCGGCATGGACCGCGGCAAGGTGAAGCTGTCCATGAAGCGCGTGAACCAGGAGACCGGCGAGGACCTGGAGGCCAAGGCCAGCTAAGGCGCCTCAAGCTTCAGTTCAAGAACCGGCCGGCGGCGGGGTGATGGCGACATGACCTCTCCGCCGGCTTTTTCTTTGCGCCATCCCTTTGTCCTGCCGAGGATCATGGGGCACCGCGGCGCCAAGGCCCTGGCGCCGGAGAACACCCTGGCCTCCCTGAAGGCGGCGGCCGCGGCCGGGGTCACCTGGGTCGAGATCGACGTCATGCTGACCGGCGACGGCGAGCCGGTGCTGTTCCACGACGAAACCCTCAAGCGCACCACCGGCGTGACGGGCGACATGGCCAGGACGCCGCTTTCCGTGGTGCGCGGCCTCGACGCCACCCGGCATTTCGCGCAGAAATACAGCAGAGCCGCCGGCCGGCGCTTCCACGGGCAGCCCGACTGCCGGGTGCCGAGCCTGGAGGAGACCGTGGCCTGTCTGCTGGCGCTGGGCCTGACGCCCAATGTGGAGATCAAGCCGACCCGGGGCCTGGCCGTCGAAACCGCGGAAGTCGCCCTCACCCGGATGCTGAAGCTCTGGCCGGCCGACCGCCCGGCGCCGCTGGTCAGCAGCTTCGAACGCGAGTCCGTGGCGGCGGCCAGGCGCGTGGCGCCGCATTGGCCGCGCGGCCTCCTGGCCGAGCACTTCCCGGCCGACTGGCGCGACGCCCTGGCCGAGCTGGACTGCGCCACCTTCCATATGGACTGGCGGCGCACCCGCCGGGCCGACGTGGCGGCGGTCAAGGCGGCGGGCTACGGCTTCGTGGTCTACACGGTGAACGGGGTGCGCGCCGGCCGGCGGCTGCTCGACAAGGGCGTCGACTGCCTCATCACCGACCGGCCGGACCTGCTGGTTCCGGCGCTGGACGGCTGATCTTTTCCGGAAACGCCGGGCGTTAGTCGCCCGAGCGGCTCATGCGGCCCGGCGATGGAATGCCGACGATGTTGTAGCCGCCATCGACGTAGTGCACCTCGCCGGTGACGCCCTTCGACAGGTCGGAGGCGAGGTAGAGCCCGGCCGAGCCGACCTCTTCCAGCAGCACGTTGCGCTTCAGCGGCGCATGGTCGCGGTTCCAGCCGAAGACGAAGCGCGCATCGCCGATGGCCGAGCCGGCCAGGGTGCGCATGGGCCCGGCGGAGATGGCATTGACGCGGATGCCCTGGTCGCCCAGGTCCACGGCCAGGTAGCGCACGCTAGCCTCCAGCGCCGCCTTGGCCACGCCCATGACGTTGTAGTTGGGGGTCACCCGCTCGGCGCCCAGGTAGGTCAGCGTCATCAGGCTGCCGCCGTTCGGCATGATGGTGGCGGCCTGGCGCGCCACGGCGGTGAAGGAGTAGCAGGAAATCGACAGCGTGCGCCGGAAGTTGGCACGGCTGGTGTTGAGGTAGCGGCCCTTCAGCTCTTCCTTGTCGGAATAGGCGATGGCGTGGACCACGAAGTCGACCGCGCCCCAGCTCTTGCCCAGCGTGTCGAAGGCGCCGGCGATCTCGCTTTCCTGCTCCACGTCGCAGGGCAGCACCGTCTCGGAGCCGACGGAGGCGGCCAGGGGCCGCACCCGGCGCTCGAAGGCCGCGCCCTGATAGGTGAAGGCGAGTTCCGCCCCGTGGTCGTGAAGGGCCTTGGCGATGCCCCATGCGATGGAGTGGTCGTTGGCCACCCCCATGATCAGGCCGCGCTTACCGGCCATCAACCCAGCCATTTACCGTGCCCGCCCTCTAACTCTCGAAGCGTTTGAAGGCAAGGCAGGCGTTGGTGCCGCCGAAGCCGAAGCTGTTGGACATGACGCAGTTCAGCTGCACGTCGTCTTCCATCTCGCGAACGATCGGCATGCCCTCCGCCTCCGGGTCCAGGTTCTCGATATTCGCCGAGGCGGCAACGAAGTTGTTGTCCATCATCAGCAGGGAATAGATCGCCTCGTGCACGCCGGTGGCGCCCTGGGAATGCCCGGTCAGCGACTTGGTGGAGGACACCTTCGGCATGTCGGCGCCGAAGGCCTCGCGGATCGAATGCAGCTCGACGATATCGCCCGCCGGGGTCGAGGTGCCGTGGGCGTTGATGTAGTCGACCGGCGTGTTGCCCAGGCTTTGCATGGCCAGACGCATGCAGCGCAGCCCGCCCTCGCCCGAGGGCGCGACCATGTCGACACCGTCGGAGGTCGCGGAATAGGCGGCGACCTCGCCGTAGATCTTGGCGCCGCGCGCCTTGGCGTGCTCCAGCTCCTCCAGCACCACCACGCCGCCGCCGCCGGAGATGACGAAGCCGTCACGGTCCTTGTCGAAGGCGCGGCTGGCGCGCTGCGGCGAGTCGTTGTAGCCGCTGGACAGCGCCCCCATGGCGTCGAACAGCACGGTCAGGGTCCAGTGCAGCTCCTCGCCGCCGCCGGCGAAGACGACGTCCTGCTTGCCCATCTGAATCAGCTCGGCGCCGTTGCCCACGCAGTGCGCCGAGGTCGAGCAGGCCGAGGAGATCGAGTAGCTGAGGCCCTTGATCTTGAAGGCGGTGGCGAGGTTCGCCGAATTGGTCGAGGACATGCAGCGCGGCACCATGTAGGGGCCGACCCGCTTGGGGCCCTTCGTGCGCGCCAGGTCCGCGGCTTCGACCTGGTTGGAGGTCGAGGGGCCGCCGGAGCCCATGACGATGCCGATGCGCTCGTCGGAGACTTCCGCCTCGGTCATGCCGGCGTCGGCGATGGCTTCCTTCATGGCGACGTAGTTGTAGGCCGCGCCATCGCCCATGAACCGCCTGGTCTTACGATCGATGTGATCGTCCAGATTGATGTTCAGGGAGCCATGAACATGGCTGCGAAAGCCCATTTCCGCGTAGGTATCGCAAAACTCGATACCTGAGCGACCGGTCCGTAAAGCTTCGATCACCTCGGCCTTGTTATTGCCGATGCTGGAGACGATGCCTATGCCGGTGACAACGACTCGGCGCATATAAAACCTGTCCGTCCTGCGGCTGTGGTACTGGTGTTTGTCATCGACTGTCCGGCCTGGGGCGCGCCGCGCCCGCCTCAGGCGCTTTGCGCTTCGCTTTGAAACAGCCCGACCTTCAGGTCCTTGGCTTCGTAGATCGGCTTGCCGTCGGCCTTCATGATCCCATCGGCGATGCCCAGGACCAGCTTGCCCATGCGCACCCGCTTCAGGTCCAGGTGATAGCTGACCATCTTCACCGTCGGCGTCACCATCTCGCTGAACTTGACCTCGCCGACCCCCAGCGCGCGCCCGCGCCCCGGGGCGCCGAGCCAGCCGAGGAAAAAGCCGAGAAGCTGCCAGAGGGAATCAAGGCCCAGGCAGCCCGGCATGACCGGGTCGCCCTCGAAATGGCACTCGAAGAACCAGAGATCGGGCTTGATGTCCATTTCGGCCACGATATGGCCCTTGCCGTGCTCGCCGCCGTCCTCGCGAATCTCGGTGATGCGATCGAACATCAGCATCGGCGGGAGGGGCAGCTGCGCGTTACCAGGACCGAAGAGCTTCCCGTGCGCACACTTCAGCAGATCTTCGTAAGGAAAACTGTTCTTTCGCTCGGTCAATAGATCCACCCAGTCCGGCACTTGTTCGTATCGATCGGCAGCCTTGGCGGGTACGGGACCCCTCGATACGCTGCCGACCCCCTTGTTCTTCGTGGCCTCTTCCCTGAACCGCTACCCCCCTAAATAGGCAGCCCCCGGATGGACACCACGACAAAAAGCGTTGCCGTACGAATTCCCCTGGCGTCCAGAGGAGTTCCGGCCAACGCCTTGCGAACTATAGCATAGTAGGAGGGCTGTCAAACAGCTTCGCTTGGCGCGCAAAGCCAGGCGCGCCCTGGCGCCGCCGCGCCCGGCGGCCCTGCTCCCGAGGGGTGAGGCAGGCGCTGCGCCCGGTGGAGCGGTCCCCGGGCCGGCGGCGCTTTGCCAGGGCGGCCATGGTTAACGGCTGCGGTGGCTTTGAGAGGAAATCACTGATACTTAAACTTGTTCCAAAGAAGTTGACATAGGACTGTAATTGCCACTTTAATTCTGGCAGCTGGGATCTATATATCGGTATGCAATGACCAAGGATCGTCCATACAGCGCGCTCGTCCAGCGCCTCAAGGTGGCTGGCCTGCGCCCGACCCGTCAGCGGCTGGCCCTGGCCAAGCTGCTGTTTGAGGCGCCCGGAGGCCACGACCGCCACATCACGGCGGAGCAGCTGCATGCCGAGGCGGTGGCCGACAACGTGCGGGTCTCGCTCGCCACCATCTACAACAGCCTGCACCAGTTCACCGAGGCCGGTCTGCTGCGCGAGGTCGTGGTGGAGTCCGGACGGTCCTACTTCGACACCAACGTCTCCGACCACCACCACTTCTATTTCGAGGACAGCGGCCGCCTGCAGGACATTCCGGGCGACATGGTGCAGCTCGAAAACCTCCCGACGCCTCCCGCCGGCGCCAAGGTGGCCCGCGTCGACGTCATCATCCGGGTCAACACAGGCGGCGAATAACGCCGTTCTCCCACGACCTTAAAAACTTCATTAGAACCATTCTAATCTATTGACAGGCCTTCGTTGGAAGGCTATTTAGTCTCTCGTGAAGGGGCGCCCGCCGGCTGCTGTCCTTGTGCCCGGCGTCGCAACAAGCCCCAGGAACAGGATCAAAAATCTCACCTACAGGAGAGACAAAGCCATGTCGCTTAAGAACTCGAAGACCGAAGCCAATCTGAAGGAAGCCTTCGCGGGCGAGAGCCAGGCCAACCGCCGCTATCTCTATTTCGCGCAGAAGGCCGACATCGAGGGTTACAACGACGTTGCCGCGGTCTTCCGTTCGACCGCGGAGGGTGAGACCGGCCACGCGCATGGTCACCTGCAGTACCTCGAAGAGGTGGGCGACCCCGCGACCGGCGAGCCGATCGGCGACACCACGCTGAACCTCAAGTCCGCGATCGCCGGCGAGACCCACGAGTACACCGACATGTACCCCGGCATGGCCCGCACGGCCCGCGAAGAGGGTTTCGACGAGATCGCCGACTGGTTCGAGACCCTGGCGAAGGCCGAGAAGAGCCACGCCGGCCGTTTCCAGAAGGCCCTCGACACGATGGCTTAATCTGGATGTGAGGGTCCCCGGGTGCGCCCGCGAACGCGCTCGGGGGCCTTCATCATCCGGGTTTCTCATGTAAGTGCAGGACTGAAGCGGCGGCTTCCCCAGGTATGACGTAGGGCGGCACAGCGCCGCCGGCAGCCGCCCTTCAGCCCCTGCATCTTGGCGAGCATTTCGAAACGGCATCAGGTCCGGGCGCCTGCCGCTCTCGCGCTTCGGGGGCGGCCGCAGGCCGGGTTTTGATACCATCGGCGGGCCGCCGCAGGCCGGCGATGCGCGACATCAGCGAGGGGAAGACATGAGCGAAGGTGGTTTGAACGCTCCGGTGCGTCACCCGATTGACTGGAACGACCCGGATTTCTACGACTGGGAGAAGCTCAACGCCGAGGTCGAGCGCGTTTTCGACATCTGCCACGGCTGCCGGCGCTGCTTCAATCTCTGCGATTCCTTCCCGCGCCTTTTCGATCTCATCGACGAGTCGGAGACCGGCGAGCTGGATAGCGTCGACAAGGCCGACTACAAGCCCGTCGTCGACGCCTGCACGCTGTGCGACATGTGCTTCATGGTCAGCTGCCCCTACGTGCCGCCGCACGAGTTCAACATCGACTTCCCGCACCTCATGCTGCGCTACCGCGCGGCCGAGCGGAAGCGCGGCCACATCGACGGCCGGGTCGAGCAGCTCACCAAGACCGACCGCAACGGCAAGCTGGCGGGCATGGCCCCGGGCCTGGTGAACTGGGCCGGCGACACCAAGAACAAGCTGACGCGCCCGATCATGGAAAAGGTCGCCGACGTGCACCGCGAGGCCGACCTGCCGAAGTTCCACGGCAAGACCTTCGCCCTGCGCGCCAAGGACGAGGTGCCGGCGGTCAATCCCGATGCCCCGGCCAAGGGCCGCAAGGTGGCCTTCTATGCCACCTGCTTCGTGAACTACAACAACCCGGACATCGGCGCGGCCGCCCGCGCGGTGCTGGCCAAGAACGGCGTCGAGACCGAGGTCGTCTATCCCTCCTGCTGCGGCATGCCGCAGCTCGAGCAGGGCGACATCGAAAAGGTCGCCGAGTCCGCCAAGCGCGTCTCCGCCGAGCTCTGCGAATGGATCGACAAGGGCTACGACATCGTCGCGCTGACCCCGTCCTGCGCGCTGATGCTGAAGTTCGAGTGGCCGCTGATCCTGCCGGACAACGAGACGGTGAAGAAGCTCTCGCAGCACAGCTTCGACATCACCGAGTACGTGGTCGACATTGCCAAGAAGGAAGGCCTGGCCGAGGGCCTGGGCACCCTGGAGGGCGGCGTCGCCCTGCACATGGCCTGCCACGCCCGCGCCCAGAACATCGGCGCCAAGGCCGCGGAGATGCTGCGCCTGATGCCCGATGCCGACGTGAAGGTCATCGAGCGCTGCTCGGGCCACGGCGGCTCCTGGGGCGTGCTGAAAGAGAACTTCGACACCGCCATCAAGGTCGGGCGCACGGCGGCGCGGCAGACCGCGCAGGCCGGCAAGGCCTACGTGGCCTCCGAGTGCCCGCTGGCCGGCCAGCACATCCTGCAGGGCATCGACCGCCTGAAGATGGACGACAAACCCGAGGTCGCGCGCAGCTACCACCCCATCGAGCTCTTCGCCAAGGCCTATGGCCTTGCTGACTGAGCTGGGCTGACCAGGCCGGAAGGGGTGGCGCGAACGCGCCGCCGACCTCAGATGAAGAGGAGTTGAACGAGATGAGCACCGGACTTGCCATGAAGAAAGAGATCACCCGCGAAGACATTCTTCCGATGGCGACCTACGAGGCCGAGCGCCGCGAGCTGCGCCGCGACCTCGTCGCCAAGAAGAAGTTCCGCCGCCAGGACGTCGGCCCGGTCTGCACCTTCTACTTCGAGAACTACGAGACCATGTGGGCCCAGGTGCACGAGATGCTCTACATCGAGAAGGGCGGCGAGGAGCAGATCGCCGACGAACTCAGCGCCTACAACCCGCTGATCCCGCAGGGCCGCGAGCTGGTCGCCACGGTGATGTTCGAGATCGACGACGCCCTGCGCCGCAAGACTTTCCTCTCCAGGCTGGGCGGCATCGAGGAGACGGCCTTCTTCGAGGTCGACGGCGAGCGCATCTCCGGCAAGCCGGAGGAAGACGTGGACCGCACCACCGCCGACGGCAAGGCTTCCTCGGTGCAGTTCATCCACTTCCCCTT